>NZ_JBFRFF010000041.1:0-50860 GCF_052114685.1 Rhizobium sp. 2YAF20
CGGCACCGACACAGGCAGCCCGGCCAGAAGCAGCGCCATGCGCGCAACATTGCGATTGTCCTCGCCGGCCTGATTGGCGCAGCCATAGATCACGTCGTCAACCGCCTCCCAGTCGACAGACCCGTTGCGCGCCACCAGCGCCTGCAAGGGCACAGCACCGAGATCGTCGGTGCGAACGCCGGCCAGCGATCCGCCGAACCGGCCGATCGGGGTGCGGATATAGTCGCAGATGAAGGCTTCGGTCATCAGGCTGCCTCATGCGCTTTTTTGGTGCGCGCGTTGATATCACGTAACGTCGCCAATTCGGTTTGCGTCGGTACCGGCGTTTCGATCACCCGATCGGCGAATTTGATCGCCCAACCGCAATTCTCGACGATCTGTTCTCGGGTCACGGCGTGGTGGACGGAAACCACCGTCAGCTCCTTTGTGAGTGGATCGGGCTCCATAATGCAAAGATCGGTGATCACCCGCGTCGGCCCCCTGGTTTTCATGCCGAGGCGCTGGCGGTGGTTGCCACCCTCGCCATGGCCCATCGAGGTGACGAAGTTCAGCCTCTCGACGAAGCCGCGTTTGGAGAGCGCCATAGTTATGAAGATCTGGCCGCAACTGCTGGCAATCTCCGGCGCCCCGCCGCCGCCGGGCAGGCGGACCTTTGGATGGTCATAGGGACCGACCACCGTTGTATTGAGGTTTGCGAACCTGTCGATCTGGGCGCCGCCGAGGAAGCCGGTGGTGATCCGTCCACCTTGCAGCCAGTAGCGAAACATCTCCGGCACGGAGACGGTAAAGAGCGCCGTATCGCAAAGCTCGCCGTCGCCGATCGACAGCGGCAGTACATCCGGCCGGGTGCCGACCGTGCCGCTTTCGTAGATCAGCGTGATATCAGGCGCATGGGTCAGCCGGGCGACGTTGCAGGCGGCCGACGGTGCGCCGATGCCGACGAAACAGACGTCGTCATTGGTCAGGGCACGCGACGCTGCGATGGTCATCATTTCAGTCGGTGTAAAATCCATCATCTCATGCAGCCCTCTTCCTGGCATGCCTGGCGAAGTCTCCCGGGCTTGCATTCATCACGTTTTCCGCGATCCAAGCCTGAAAACTATCCCGGTCGCGGGCGATCTCGTCCCAGGCGATGTAAAATGCATTCGAGCGCGGGTAGTAACCCTGGGCGTAGGAGGGGAATGCCCCGCCGGGCACCTCGGCCACCGCTGTGACCGCCCAGGACGGTAGCACGACAGAATTGGGCGATGGCGGAACCAATTCGTCGACAATCTCCTCGACGGTGACGATCGAACGCTTGGCCGCAAGCACCGCTTCCTTCTGCACCCCGATGATACCTTCGATCAGCACATTGCCCTTACGGTCGGCGCGCAATGCGTGGATGATCGACACATCCGGTCGGATCGCTGGAACCGCAGCCAGTACCTCGCCCGTGAAGGGGCAGGTGACGGATCTGATGTTCGCATTGACCTTGGCCAGGTCCGCACCGATATAGCCGCGGAACACGGCAAACGGCAGGTTTGCGGCACCCGCCTCATAGGCATTCGCCATCGCAGCATGGCTGTGTTCTTCGATTTCCAACGGCCGCGGCCACTGGTTTTCGACGGCATCGCGAAACCGGTGCAGAGACCCGACGCCCGGATTGCCGCCCCAGGAAAATTTCATGCCGCGAGCAGCGCCGACGCCGATCAATTGATCATAGAGAATGTCCGGCGTCATGCGGATCAGGTAGAGGTCCTTCTTGCCCTGGCGGATCACCTCGTGTCCGGCAGCGTAAGGGATGAGATGGGTAAACCCTTCCATGGCAACGGTATCGCCATCCCTCACATTTTCCGCCACCGCTTCGTGGAGTGTTACGATCCTCGCCATGGAGCCTCCTGCAATTCCGCCTCAACAGGTTGCAAATAAGCGCCCTCCCAAAAAGAACGTCAAATATTTTGTGCGTTATTTGACTTTTGTTCGTATATCGCACAAAATGAGCTTCAACGGAGACCCGAGATGCGCGGAACCGATTTCGTCAGTGGCTTTGCCAGGGGATTGAAAGTCATCGAGGCCTTCGGTGAGACACGGCCGCGGCTGTCGATTGCCGATACCTCGAAGCTTACCGGTCTCGACCGGGCGACGGTTCGCCGCTCGCTGCTGACATTGGCGGATCTCGGCTATGCCGACTATGACGGCAAGTTCTTCACTCTGACGCCAAAGATCCTGCGGCTCGGCCACGCCTACTTGTCGGCAACACCCTTGCCGGCTCTCATTCAACCGCATCTCGACCAACTGTCGGAAAGAGCCGGACAGAGTGCATCGGCCTCCGTGCTCGACGGCACGGAGATCGTCTATATCGCCCGCGCCTCGCAACGCCGGGTGATGTCGATCAATCTTACGCCTGGAAGCCGTCTTCCCGCGTTCTGCGCTTCTATGGGCCGCGTTCTGCTTGCCGCCCTGCCCGAAAGCGAAGCTCGTGCCGTGCTCTCAAGGACGGATCTGAAAGCCAATACGCCGAACACCAAGACCGACCCCAACCTCCTAATGACTGAATTTCAGCGCGTGCGCGCGCAAGGTTATGCCGTCATCGATCAGGAGTTGGAGATTGGCCTCTGCTCCATTGCCGTTCCCGTCGAAAATAGCCGCGGCCATACGGTTGCAGCGATCAATATCGGCGCACCGGCGGCGCACATCGCTGCGGCCGAAATGGCGCAGCGATATCTGCCGTTGCTGCTGGAAACGCAAAAGGCGCTGAGGCTAGTCCTGCATTGACAGCTAGCGCGGCTGATCGTCTCATGGAAGCGCGTCACGGCTCTATCTGTTCGTTTGACGCAATTTCGGATCGAAATCCGTTCGCTCTCTTCGTGGCCGACTGGTTGATTGAGGCAGAAGGCTGGTCCAGTGGGGAAGACATTTGCCGCCATTGAATGCGTTGCGGGCCTTTGAAGCGACCGCGCCTAATGAGCCTGTCGAAAGCCGGCGATGAGTTGCATGTCACCCATGGGGCCATGAGCTGCGGAGGCTTTCATTCTCGCCCACCTGGACGCAGGTGGCCGTCTGCTTGCGACGAGCGGCTTTGGTCCGGGAAATGCAACCGCCCGCGTCGTGCCCGCCCATATTCATCGCCGCGAACCGGAACAAAACGATCGTCCCCCCGGCAAGCCCTGGCTGTTACGCGCCCGAGCGCGTGGGGGTGAGGATACGGCCACGAAACACATTCGAGGCACCCGCGCTTTCGCCAATCAATCAGCTTAGCGCCTGGCTCACCAGCGCATAGGTCAGCGGATAGCCGGGCTTTTGCACCTCTCCGTCCGTAAACCAGGTGCCGCCGAGCGACATGCTGGTAACCGTGTCGAAGACGGGCATCCCCGAGCGCGTCAGAAATTGCGCGAATGGGCCCACCTTCTGGCGTGTGTCGAGGCGCAGGAAGTCTCCGGCATGGGCGACGACATGAGGATGGATGACGGCGATCGCATCGGCATCGTCAGAGGCGACCACCGGGCCAATGACAGTGCCTCGCCCGAAACTGCGGCACAGGGAAAATGCGGCAATCCGCTTGTCGCGTATCAGTGCCACGCCTGTGGATACCTGCAGCAGACGAGCAAACAATGCCTGCCGATCGGTGCCATAGGCGATACGATCCAGCGCAACCAGTTCGCTCAGATCGCCCACTGAGATCTCGCGCAGAACCGCGCCATGGGGAACTTCAGGTTCCACCAATGGAACGGCGGTTCCCTGATGCTGATAGACGGTCTTTTCCGCCGTGAAACCCATGGAAAGATAGAGCCTGTAGGCGGCCCGGGTCGAATTCAATCGCAACGGGCGCGATCCCGTCTGTTTCAGGACATGTTCCATCAGCCAGCGACCATGACCATGCGCCTGCAGGCGCGGTGATGTTATGACCATGCCGACCGTTGTGAAGTCGTCCGCGAAGGGAAACCACATGGCCGAGCCGAAAACCCGTCCGATCTCGTCCTGCGCGACGATGCCGTATCCGCTTTCGCGCAGCATCTCCCAGTCCTTCAGTCGATGAGGCCAGCCCACCGTCAACGAGAGCGCATGCAGTTTTTCGAGATCGGTATCCGCAATGTCGAAAAGCCGCAGGTCGAACGACTGAAGCCGCATCGATCCTTCCGTGGTCATATTTTTCTCTCCCCCGCCGACGCCATAGAGCACAGACACATCAGGCAAAACATAGACAAGCCTGGGATCGGGCGACAATCGCTTTTCCACTCCCGCCTCCGGCTTCCTGCTGGCGATAGTCATGCATTTCCCACCGTAGATTTCTCTTCAGAGGAGACCGCTTTCAGCACTTTACGCTGCAACGGGCAGGCATTTAGCAAGCGGACGCGGGGAACCGCCCTATGATTGGCGAAGGCGGCCAGAGGAGGCTGCAGTCAGGAAATTGCCGAGAAGGACGTCGCATGTCTCCTCCCCTCCGCCGCGTCGAATGCGATCAGATTCTGCCGGTGCAGGCCGATGTCGTGATCCTCGGTGGAGGCATGGCGGGGATCGCCACAGCCTATGAACTGGCAAAGCGCGGGACTTCGGTTGCCCTCGTCGAAAAGGGCGTGATCGCCGGCGAACAATCCAGCCGCAATTGGGGTTGGTGCCGACAGCAGAACCGCGATGTCAGGGAACTTGCGCTCGCGCAGCTGGCGATGAGGATTTGGGACGGCCTGAACGCCGAACTGGATGACGAGACCGGTTTCCGCCGCAATGGGCTGGTCTACGCGACGACCACCCAGGGCGATCTTAACGCCTGGGAGCGCTGGGGATCGATTGCAAGGCCATTGGGCGTGGATACCCGAATGTTGACCGGTGCCGGGACCTCGGCCCTGCTACCCGGCAACAGCCGGACATGGCGCGGCGGCGTTCACTCTCCCGCTGACGGCCGCGCAGAGCCGGAACTGGCGGTGCCGGCAATTGCCAAAGGGGCGCGAAGGTTTGGGGCCGTGATCCTCGAAAACTGTGCGGCCCGGGAGCTTGAAACCCAGGGCGGCAGGATTTCAGGGGTCGTGACCGAGAAGGGAGCGATCCGCTGCGGCGCGGTTCTGGTCGCGGGCGGTGCATGGAGCGGCATGTTCCTGCGCCACCACGGATTGCGCTTTCTACAAGCCTCGGTGAAATCGACCTCGTTCTATACGTCGCCGGCAAAGGCTGTAACCGATGGCGGCATCGCGATGGAAAACGTGACCATCCGACGCCGGCTTGATGGCGGCTATACCGTCGGGCTCACCGGACAGGGGCAACTGCAGATATCGCCCTGGGGCTTGCTGCAGGCGCCGGATTTCTGGCGCACCTTCCAGACGCGGCGCAAGGGCCTGACATTCGGCATCGGCAGGCAGTTTTTCAACGGTCCGGAAGCGATCCGTCGCTGGAAAGCCGATGGCCCCTCGCCCTTTGAACAGGTCCGCACGCTCGACCCTGCCCCCGACCTGCACCTGATCGAGCGCGGTATCATGCGCCTTGTTGCCGCCTATCCCGAACTTGCCGGCATTCGCCCGTCCGAAACCTGGGGCGGCATGGTGGATTCGACGCCGGACGCCATTCCCGTCATATCGAGCGTCAAGTCGCGTCCGGGCCTTTTCGTCTCGGCAGGTTTCAGCGGCCACGGTTTCGGCATCGGCCCGGCAGCCGGGAGACTGGCCGCCGATCTGATCCTCGGCGACAGGCCTTGTGTCAACCCGGCACCATTCCGATACGAACGTATGATTGACGGCACGGATCTCGGCAAACCCGGAATGATGTGAATGGGCAAGATGACGGAACAGGAAATCCTGGCAAGGCTCGTCGCCTTCCCCTCGGTCGTGGGCAGCGCCAACCATGAGATCGTCGGGTGGATTGGCGCCTATGCGCAAGACTGCGGCGCTGACGTCACCGTGGCGATGGGGCCGGAGGGTGATCGCGCCAACCTGTTTGCGACGATCGGCCCGAAGGAGGTGCCCGGCATCTTGCTGTCCGGCCATATGGATGTCGTACCGGCTGGAGAGCCGGGTTGGACATCCGATCCTTTCGCCTTGCGCGAGCACGATGGACGGCTCTATGGGCGCGGCACCAGCGACATGAAAGGCTTCCTCGCCTGCGCGCTTGCGGCACTTCCGGCACTTGCCGCCATGCCGCTTGCACGACCGGTGCATCTGGCTTTCTCCTATGACGAGGAGGCCGGCTGCCGGGGTGTGCCGCATCTGATCCGGCTGCTGCCCGACCTCTGCGCCAGACCGGAAGGCTGCATCATTGGCGAGCCAAGCGGCATGCGCGCGATCCGCGCCCACAAGGGCAAGGCCGCCGCTCGCATCGAAATTCGTGGCCGTTCGGGGCATTCCTCCCGGCCCGATCAGGGATTGAACGCCATCCATGCCATGGCGGCCATCCTGAGCGAGGCCGTGGCCGCCGCATCGGCACTTTCAAGCGGGCCATACGATGGGAACTTCGAGCCGCCCTATTCATCGCTCCAGGTTGGCGTCATCCGCGGCGGCCAGGCGGTCAACATCATTCCCGACCTCTGCACGGCAGACCTTGAGGCGCGCGCCATCGCCGGCATCTCTCCGGCCGGCCTGCTGGAACCGGTACGCGCCGCGCTGACGCAACTAAAGGCGCACGGTTTCGACACGCGCTGGGAGCTTCTCAGCCAATACCCTGCCCTCTCGCTTGCCGCCGGGTCGCCGCTTGCGATTCTGCTGGAGGAATTGACCGGACAAGAGCCACTGGCCGCCATTAGCTACGGGACGGAAGCCGGGCTCTATCAGGCAGCCGGAATGGACGCCATCATCTGCGGTCCCGGCGATATCGCCCGAGCCCACAAACCGGATGAATATATCGAACCGGCAGAACTCTGCGCATGCCGGACAATGATTGAGGATCTCGGCAAGCGGTTGCTTAACTGGCAAGCGTGATCGGAAACCGACGAAAAAATCAGTTCGATCTGCCGCACTTCCAATTTGTTTCAGCGCATCCTGCTTTGCCGCGTGATCGAAAATGGGGACAAGAAGAATTGGGACCGTCACATGGCATTTCTGTTCAACTCCGACCCAGAGCGCGCCAGGATATTTGCCGCCGAGTTCAAGCGCGAGCTGCCGCAGCTGCCGTTTGTGACCGACCCGCAGACGGTTGATCCGGCAGATGTCCGCTATCTCCTGACGTGGACGGCACCGCCAGACATCGCCCGCTACCGCAATCTCGAAATCCTCTTCTCGATCGGCGCCGGCGTCGATCAATTCGACACAGGCGCGTTGCCCGATGCCGTCAAGCTCGTGCGCATGGTCGAAGATGGCATCGTTCGCATGATGCAGGAATATGTGACGCTCGCAGTCCTCTGCCTGCACCGCGATCTTCCCGGCTATCTCAATCAGCAGAAGCTGGGCATCTGGAAGTCGCGCACTGTCTGCCAAGTGTCGGCGCGGCGTGTCGGCGTGCTCGGTCTTGGAATGCTGGGCCAGGCCGCACTCGAGCGCCTCAGGCCCTTCGGCTTTCCGCTGTCGGGCTGGAGCCGGTCGCCACACGAGATTGCCGGCGCCGCCTGTTTTCATGGAGAAGCGCAGCTCGATGATTTTCTGGCAGGCACCGATATTCTCATCTGTCTTTTGCCGCTGACGGCGGAAACCCGCGGCTTCCTGAACGCCGGGCTACTCGCAAGACTTCCCGCAGGCGCATCCCTGGTTCACGCCGGCCGCGGGCAGCAACTTGATCAGAAGGCCCTGATCGAAGCGCTCGACAGCGGCCATCTTGCTGGCGCTGTTCTCGATGTTGTCGATCCCGAACCGTTGCCGGCCGACCATGCCCTCTGGCGGCATCCAAAAGTCATCCTCACGCCCCACATCGCCAGCGTCACCCAGCCGGAAACCGCTGCAAAGGCGGTGATCGCCAACATTCTTCGCCACGAAGCCGGGCAAGACCCGATCGGCCTCGTCGAGCGCAGCCTCGGATACTGACCAACCAGCAGGAAGAGCACATCCATGTCCCGCCTCAAGCTTATCGACACCAATCCGCAGACCGCCCCGCGGGAATCGAAACCCACGGCGGAGCGTCTCATCGCCGGCGATCCGTCGTTTAAGACCTGGCCGCAGGACGCCTCGTGCGACGACAGCGTTCGCACGGGCGTCTGGGAAGCGACACCCGGCGAAACCCATTCGATCAAGGGCACGACTTTCGAATTCTGCCATATCATATCGGGCATCATCGAACTGACCGAGAAGGGAGGCGAGACCGTTACCTACCGCGCTGGCGACAGCTTCGTAATGAAGCCCGGTTTTGTCGGCATCTGGCGCACGATCGAGACCGTCCGGAAGATCTACGTGACGATCAACTGACAACCATGCTGGAGGATTTCGCACCTTTCGAACAGGAAAAGGATGGCTACGTCCTGAGCACGGACCGTCTGCGACTCGATACCGCCGCGATCCACGCCTTTTTCCGTGACGAATCCTACTGGGCGGCGAATATCACCCTGGAGCAGCTCGACCGGGCACTCGCTCGGTCTTTGGTGATCGGCATATACGCGCCGGACGGCCGAATGGCGGCGTTCGCCCGCGTTGTCACCGACTATGCCGTGTTTGCGTATCTGCGCGATGTCTTCACCCTTCCCGCCCATCGCGGCAAGGGTTTGGCGACATGGCTTGCGACCACCATCCGCCAGCATCCGCAGATGCAGACGGTCTCCACCTGGATGCTGGCCACCCGCGATGCCCATACAGTCTACGAGCGCGCCGGATACAAGCGCGTTCCGCATCCTGAGTATTATATGAGCGTGCCAAAGCCAGACCGGGGGACCATAACCTGAGGCTATGGACTTGCTTCGGAATATTCTTGGCGGCGGGTCTGGACCCACGAACGCTACGATATGCTGAGCGAATTTCTGGCTGAAACGCCGGGCGGCTGGCGCTTTTTCCTCAAGCAACGCATTTTCGAGGAAGTCGAAGCGTCGCGAACCGAGACAATTCCGCTCGCAGTTCAGATGCATGATCTTTTCGGGCGCATGCGGGAGCGCTATCACCTGTGATCGAGGCAGCTTAGAACGGGCAACGGCCAATGAAAGCGCGGCAACTGGAAGTGTTTCGGGCGATCATGCGCGACGGCACCATCACCGCTGCTGCCAACTCGCTCGGCGTCTCCCAACCGGCCCTGAGCAAAGTCCTGATGCATCTGGAACAGCAGCTCGGCTATGCGCTGTTCGACCGGATTGCCGGGCGGCTGGTTCCGACGATGGAGGCCAACCTGCTGTTTGCCGATGCCGATCGGGTGTTCAAGCACATCGAGGCGCTGAAGACGCTCGCCGGAACTATCGGGGCACAAAAGATCGGTCTTTTGAGGATCGGCGCCAGCCTGCCCGTCACCTACTCGCTGCTTCCGCCGGTCCTCGGCGCGTTTCGCAAACGTCATCCCGAAGTGAAGATTCATCTTCATACCTTGCCCAAGCGCGAGATCATCGAGGCCCTGATCGTCGGCGACATCGACGTGGCGATCACGCTGTCGCCGATCTCAGCACCGACCGTCCGCAGCCAGCTGCTGACGACGGTCGCTATCGTCGCAGTGATGCGCAAGGATGACCCGTTGGCCGACCTGGAGGCGGTAAGACCCGAGGATCTCGATGAACGACCCCTGATTTCCTATGGATCGCATGCGCAAGTCGGGGCCGCTCTCGACGACGCTTTTGCCGCCGCAGGTCGAAAGCGCGACATCGCCATCCAAATCGCCTCATCCGTCGGCGCGGCACCGCTGGTGCGCGAAGGCCTCGGCATCGCTCTCGTCGATGGGCTGGTGGCCTGGCATGGCTTCGAGGGATTGGCCGCGCGCCCGTTTTGCCCGCATGTCGATATGCAGGTCGCGGTCTCCATCAACGACGCCCGGCCGGAGTCCCGCTTCCTCCAACCTTTTCTCGCCCCGCTGCGCACGGTTATCTAAGTGGCCGAAGATTGCGCTGCCAAGACGCAGGCAAACGGGATATTCCGTCGCGTCAAGCGTCACAGTCAAAGCAAACTGCGTGGGGATAGAGACTAGGTTCGGCTTGCGTCTGAACGCCGAAGGAAACCTCATGTCGCTTAGCTTCGATCCCAACACCGTCGTGCTGCCCCAAGGCCATTTCATCGACGGCCGGATGATTGCGGCCAAAGGCGCGCTTGCCATGCAGCGCCCGTCCGACGGTGTCGCTTTTGCCGATTGTCCGATTGCCGACGCGGATCTGGTGGATCAAGCCGTTCAGGCTGGCAAACGCGCCCTAAAGGAAAGTGGCTGGGCCGACATTCGCCCTCGCGAACGCGTACGCCTCATGCATCGCTGGGCTGATCTGATCGAGGCGGAGGCTGAAACGCTTGCGCGGCTGGAAGCAGTGTCGTCCACGCGCCCGGTCGGCCAACTCATCCAAGGCGACATCGCCATCACTTCCGAACAGATCCGCTTCTTTGCGGAGTTCGCCGACAAGGATGGCAGCGATCTCGTGCCGACCAGCCGGGACAGCCTCGGCATGATCATGACCGAGCCCTACGGTGTCGTCGGCGCAATCACCCCATGGAATTTTCCGTTATCGATGGCAGGCTGGAAACTCGCCCCAGCCCTTGCGGCTGGAAATGCCGTGGTCCTGAAACCATCCGAGCTGACACCGTTCTCGACCGTTTATATTGCCGAACTTTCTGTCCGCGCCGGCATACCCGCCGGCCTGATCAACATCGTTCTCGGCGATGGCCAGACGACCGGAACAGCCATCACCGGCCATCCGGAGATCGGCAAGATTAGCTTTACCGGCTCGACGGCCGCCGGCATGGCAATCATGGAAAACATCGCCCGCACTGGCATCAAGCCGATGACGCTCGAACTCGGCGGCAAGAGCCCGCAACTCGTCTTTGCCGACGCCGACATCGCCCGCACCGCAAAGGCCGTGGCCCAGGGCATCCTGTCGAATGCCGGACAGGCCTGCGTTGCCGGATCGCGCCTCATCGTCGCGCACGCCATTGCCCTGCCACTGGTGGATGCGATCACCGCCATCATGGCCGACATTTGCCCTGGACCGACCTGGAACGAGGCCACCCAATACTCGCCGATCATTTCCGAACGCCAGATCAATCGCATCGACAGCATCGTCAAGGCATCGGTTGCAGCCGGTGGCGAATGCCTCGCCGGCGGCAGGATGCTCGATCGCGGCGGCTATTTCTATGCACCGACACTGATCGGTGGCGTGACAGCGTCCTCACCGGCCATCACGCAGGAGATCTTTGGCCCGGTACTGACCATCCAGACTTTCGTCGAGGAAGAAGAGGCGCTGGCACTTGCCGATCACCCGACCTATGGCCTTGCCGCCGGAGTCTTCACCGCAGACCTGTCGCGCGCCATCCGGGTGACGAAGACGCTGCAGGCCGGCACGATCTGGGTAAACCGCTACGGACGCTCCCGCGACCATATCCTGCCAACGGGCGGCTACAAAAGCTCCGGCATCGGCAAGGATCTCGGGCGCGAAGCCTATCTGGCCAACCGGAAATCCAAGAGCGTATTGATCGATCTTTGAAGGGGAACATCATGAAGACCTATTCCATCGTGCTCATCCCCGGTGACGGTATTGGCGTTCCGGTGATAGACGCAGCCTGGCAGGTGCTGGAAGCCGCCGCGACGCGCGCGAACTTCAAGCTCAAGGCCGAAAGCTTCCCCTGGTCCTGCGCTTTTTACAAGAAGACCGGCGCGATGATGCCGGCAGACGGAATCGAAATCCTGCGGGGCCATGACGCCATTCTTCTTGGCGCCGTCGGCTGGCCGGCGCAAGTGCCGGATTCGGTTTCGCTGCATGGCCTGCTGCTGCCGATCCGCAAGGCCTTCGTACAATATGCCAATATCCGCCCTCACCGGCTTTTGCCCGGCGTCGAGGGCCCATTGAGAGCCGCAGGCTTCGATATCCTCTGCATCCGCGAAAACACCGAGGGCGAATATTCCGGCGCGGGTGGACGCGTGCATGTCGGCACCCCGGACGAGGTGGCAGTGGAAACCTCGATCTTCACCCGCAAGGGTGTCGAGCGCATCCTCCGGTTCGGCTTCGAACAGGCGCGACTGCGCCGCAATAAGCTGGCGTCGGTGACCAAATCGAATGCTCAGAAATATTCCATGGTGTTCTGGGACGAGGTTGCCGACAAGCTTTCGGCCGAATATCCAGACGTCGAAGTGAAGAGCTACCACATCGACGCCATGGCCGCGCGCATGGTGATGGCGCCTGAGAGCCTCGACGTCGTCGTCGCATCCAATCTCTTCGGCGATATCCTCACCGATCTCGGTGCCGCCATCCAGGGCGGGCTCGGCTTTGCCGCATCCGCCAACATCAACCCCGATCGCACCGCCCCGTCAATGTTCGAACCGGTCCACGGCTCGGCACCCGATATCGCCCATCTCGGCATCGCCAATCCCATTGCCGCGATCTGGTCGGCCGCGATGATGCTCGATCATCTCGGCGAATCAGCCGCGGCTAGCGACATCATCAAGGCCATCGAAGCTGCAACGGCGCGCGGCATCGGCACCAGACCTGGTAACGACAAAACGGATGCCATAACGGCCGCCGTGCTTTCAGCCCTCGCCTGAACAGAAAGGATCACCCATGGACAGCTTGAAGGACAAAAACCTTTTCCAGCAGCAATGCCTGATCGCCGGCAGCTGGCGCAACGCCGCGTCCGGCGCATCCTTGCCGGTGACCGATCCGGCAACCCAGCATGTCATCGGCCATGTGCCTGATGTCAGCGGCCACGAAACGCGCGAAGCGATCGAGGCGGCCCGTGCAGCGTTCGCGCCTTGGAAGGCAAAGACCCATGCCGAGCGCGCCGCCCTGCTGGAAGCCTGGCATCGGCTGATGCTCGAACACGAACAGGATCTGGCCATGATCCTGACGATCGAACAGGGCAAGCCGCTGGCTGAGGCGGTCGGCGAAATCCGCTACGGCGCATCCTTCGTCAAGTGGTTCGCCGAAGAGGCGCGCCGTATCGGCGGAACCACAATACCCTCGCCGACACGGGACCGCAGGATTGTGGTTTTGAAGGAAGCCGTCGGCGTCTGCGCCATCATCACACCCTGGAATTTCCCGAATGCGATGATCACCCGCAAGGTCGCCCCAGCACTTGCAGCCGGCTGCACCGTGGTCGTGAAGCCGTCCGAGTTCACCCCGTTTTCGGCGCTTGCACTCGGTGTTCTGGCCGAGCGCGCAGGCATCCCTGCCGGCGTCATCAACATCATCACCGGCATGCCGGCCGGTATCGGCACCGAGCTGATGGCCAATGAGACCGTGCGCAAGATATCCTTCACCGGATCGACACGTGTCGGCTCGCTGCTGATGCGCGGCGCAGCCGACAGCATCAAGCGCCTCAGCCTGGAACTTGGCGGCAATGCGCCGTTCATCGTGTTCGACGATGCCGATATCGACCTTGCCATTGAAGGCGCCATTGCCTCGAAGTTCCGCAACGGCGGCCAGACCTGCGTCTGCTCCAACCGCATCCTGGTCCAATCGGGTGTCTACGACGCTTTTGCGGCAAAACTCTCCAAGCGTGTCTCCGCCATGACAGTTGGCCCCGGCGCCGGTGACCCGGTCGATATCGGGCCGATGATCAACGCAGCCGCCATCGACAAAATCGATCGCCATGTCGAAGACGCCCTGGCCAAGGGCGCCCGTATCCTTTCCAACCGGCCGGCGATGCCAAAGGGCAAGCAGTATGCGGTACCGCTGGTACTCGGCGGGGCGACGACCGAGATGCTGCTGGCGAGCGAGGAGACATTCGGGCCCGTCGCACCGCTGTTCCGGTTCGAAACCGAAGCTGACGCCATTAAAATCGCCAATGCCACCCCGTTCGGCCTTGCCGCGTATTTCTATACCGAAAGCCTGAAACGGTCATGGCGCGTGGCAGAAGCGCTGGAATTCGGCATGGTGGGGCTGAACACCGGCTTAGTCTCGACCGAAGTCGCCCCGTTCGGCGGCGTCAAGCAATCAGGCCTCGGCCGCGAAGGGGCGCAATGCGGCATCGAAGAATATCTGGAAATGAAGAGTTTCCACATCGGCGGACTGAGCTGAGGCCTGTCGGGACGCAACACAAGAGCGCGCGGAGACACCCTCACCGCGCCCTTTATCGACAGCATTTCACTTACTGGAAGCGATCGAGCGTCTTGTAATAGAAGCCGACCATCGGCAGGAACCACGGCTTGCCGTAGTGACCGGCGATCGCCGGCCACTCGAGGCCGGATACCGGGTTGCGGTCGGCTTTTCCCATGATCGCATCGGCGATGATGATGCCCATATGCGTCGACATCTGCGCCCCATGGCCGGAATAGCCCATCGCGAACCAGACACCATCGGCGAAACCGGCGCGCGGAAAACGGTCCTTTGTCATATCGACCAGACCGCCCCAGCAATATTCGATCCCGACATTGGCAAGCTGCGGGAAAATCTCCCGCAATCCGGCCTTCAGGATCGCGCCGCTCTTCTCATCGGAGCGTTGATTGCAGGTCGCGGAGAACCGCGCCCTGCCGCCGAAGATCAACCGGTTGTCCGGTGACAAACGGAAATAATTGCCGATATTGAGCGAGGTTACACAGGTGCGGTTCCCCGCCATTGCGCCTTCCACTTCCGCATCGGTGAGCGGTTGGGTGGCAAGGATGAAGCTTCCAACGGATACGATGCGACGGCGGAAATAGCTGAAGGGGCCCGATGTATAGGCGCCGGTCGCCACGAAGACCGTGTCTGCCGTCAGGCTTCCACGCGTGGTCGTCAGCGTGTGCCTGCTGTTGGCAATCTTTCGGTCGATCACCGCAGCGTTTTCGAAGACGACCGCTCCATGGCGCACAGCCGCATCGGCCAGCCCGGTTACAAACCGGCCCATATGCATCATCGCGCTTTTCTTCGACAGCATGGCGCCGTGGAACGACGACGAGCCGATCTCCCCGACAAGGTCGCCTGCCGTCAAGAGAGCCGTGTCGGGATCGATCTCGCGGTTCACTGCCTCGAAATTTGCGGCGATGGATTTGAAATGAGCCGGCTTGGAAGCAAGTTTGAGCTTGCCCGAACGGCGGAAGTTGCAGTCGATCCCCTCCTCCGCGACGATCCGCTCGATGGTGTCGACTGAATCGTCGAAGGCACGGTAGAGCGCCTTGGCGCGCTCCACGCCCAGTTCGTTCTTTGCCGAGAGAAAGCTGTGTGCGATGCCATTGTTCAGATGCCCGCCGTTTCGCCCCGAAGCCCCTGCGCCGACATGGTGGGCTTCCAAAACCGCGACCCTAACGCCCGATTTCGCCAGATGCCTGGCAGCCGACAATCCGCTGAAGCCGCCGCCGATGACGGCCACATCATAGTGCCCCTCGACGGGTCCCTTTGCAGCTTGCCCGAAGACGGCCGCGGTATCGTGCCAATAGGACTTGAACTGCATCGCCATTGACCGTCAGAGCCCCACGACGCCGGGCAGGCCGGAAATGTCCTTGATCTCGGTATATTCGTAAAATGGATTGGCCGGCTCATGGCCGCGGTTGACCCAGACCTTGTTCTTGATGCCGAGATCATAGGCGGACATCAGATCGTAACGGAAGGAGGACGAGCAATGGAGAATGTCTTGCGGACCGCAGCCAAGCATGTCGAACATGTATTCGAACGCCTGGAAGCGCGGCTTGTAGGCGTTGGCCTGCTGGGCGGTGTAGACGGCGTGGAACGGTGCTCCGAGTTTTTCGACGTTCGACATGATCTGCTCGTTCATGGCGTTGGACAGGATTACCAGCGGAATTTCCCTGGCGACCTTGGCAAGGCCCGCCGGCACATCGGCATGTGGACCCCAGCTTGGAACGGTATCGTAGATCGCGCGAGCATCTTCGTCGCGGAAGGCAATGCCGTTTCTCTTGCAGGTCCGCTCGACCGCATTGTGCAGCACTTCGTTATATGGCTTCCAGTCACCCAGGATTTCGTCGAGGCGGTAGGCGGCGAAGTTCTTGACGAACTGTCTCATTTTCGGCTCGTCCAGATGCGCGCCATAGATCTTCTGGGCTGCCTCGGCCATTTGGAAATTGGTCAGCGTGCCGTAGCAGTCAAAGGTAATGTATTTGGGCCGAAACTGGGGCATATCCTCGAATTCCTCGCGGGTTATGGATATCAGCGCATGAAGCGAGCGCTCTCCTCACAACGATCATAACCATGCAGATCATCTGCGTTCACCGCAATTGCCGCGACTGAAAGCAGATTGTTGCGTATCGCGGCGGCCGTTTGGCAGAGAGTTGTGCTGCACGCTTCCATCTGTCGACTTCCTCCCGCCCCGAGGCGGACTTGCGCGGCATAAGATGCGGCACCCAAGGCTCAAGACAGCTCAAACATGTCGCACAGTTTCGAACGTCGGGACGATCTACTCTCCCATGAGCGCTATCAATTGAAGGAGACAAGGGTTTACCAGGTAAGGGGCGATGCAGGCAGGCCAGATCGAGCTCGTAGAATTTTCACCCGACCATCTCGAGGGCGCAGTGACGCTATCACGTCAGGCGGGGTGGCCCCATCGCCTTGAGGATTGGGCGATGGTTCTGTCGCTCAGCACCGGCGTCGTCGCTCTCGATCATGGCCAGGTTGCCGGCACCATCCTCGTGACCGATTATGGTAGGGCCGCCACGATCAATATGGTCATCGTCGACGAAGCGATGCGTGGACGAGGCATCGGCCGTGGCCTGATGGACCTGGCGCTCGCTGAATGCAAAGGCCGGGAATGCCGTCTGGTGGCAACGCAGGAAGGCCTGCCTCTCTACACCAAGCTTGGCTTCGAGAAGACGGGCATCATCCGGCAACACCAAGGCGTTCTAGGCGCACACCCACCTGTCGAAAACGCCACCTGGGCAACCGCTGCCGACATCGCCGAATGCATCGCCATGGACCGCAAAGCGTCGGGTCTCGACCGCACGCGGCTGATTGCCAGGCTTATGGATGAGGGCAGCATCGCCACGCTGCGCAGGAACGACAACATCGTGGCTTTTGCCGGCCTGCGTGCCTTCGGTCGCGGCGAAGTCGCAGGACCGGTGGTTGCGCCAAGCGCGCAAGACGCAAAGCATCTTCTCTCCTTCCTTTTCGCCGCCCGTCCAGGGGCTTTCATGCGGGTGGATACCAGCGAAATAACCGGACTTGCTCCGTGGCTCGCCGATCAGGGGCTTGCCCATGTCGGCGGCGGCATCACCATGTGCAAGGACGGCCCTCAGGCACAAGGCACATCCCCCTTCCAAACCTTCGCACTGGCCAGCCAGGCCCTTGGCTGAACCTGGAGATAGACATGCTGAGCAACTCTCTGATCGAACTCGACCGCGCCCATCTGGTGCATCCGGTTGCCTCCTATCGTAGCCACGAAAAGGTCGGCGTGCGCGTGATCAAGTCCGCCAAGGGGGCGACGGTCACCGATGCATCCGGTCATCAGCTGATCGACGGCTTTGCTGGGCTTTGGTGCGTCAATGCCGGCTATGGTCATGAAAGCATCGTCGAGGCCGCCGCAAAGCAGATGCGCGAACTGCCTTACGCCACTGCCTATTTCGGCCTGGGCTCAGAATCGGCTATTCGGCTCGCCTCCGAACTTGCCGACCGGTCGCCGGGCGATCTCAACCACGTCTATTTCACGCTGGGCGGATCGGACGCCGTCGACAGTACCGTCCGCTTCATTCGCTACTACTACCACGCCAAGGGCACGCCTGAGAAAGGCCAGTTCATTTCCGTGGAGCAGGGCTATCATGGTTCATCGACTGTCGGCGCCGGCCTTACAGCCCTGCCCTCCTTTCACGCCGGCTTTGGTGTGCCATTCGACTGGCAGCATAAAATTCCGTCGCACTACGCCTACCGCAATCCGGTTGGCACCGACCCAGGGGCAATCATCGCCGCCTCCACCGCAGCCCTGCGCAAAAAGGTGGAGGAACTCGGCGGCGATCGAGTAGCGGCTTTCTACGTCGAGCCCATCCAGGGATCCGGCGGCGTGCTGGTGCCGCCGCCCGGATGGATGAAGGCCATGCGCAATCTGTGCACCGAACTCGACATTCTCTTCGTTGCAGACGAGGTGATCACCGGCTTTGGCAGGACCGGGCCGTTGTTTGCCTGCTCCGACGACGACATCGTCCCGGATTTCATGACGACAGCCAAAGGCCTGACATCGGGCTACGTGCCGATGGGCGCCGTTTTCATGTCGGACAAGATCTACAACACCATCGCCGACGGCGCCGGCACCGCGGCGGTCGGTCACGGTTACACCTACTCGGCACATCCGGTCAGCGCGGCCGTCGGTCTTGAGGTTCTGCGCCTCTATGAAGGCGGCTTGCTCGAAAACGGCCGCAAAGCTGGCGCACAACTGATGCAAGGCCTGCAGGGTCTGTCGAGCCATCCGCTGGTCGGCGATATCAGGGGTCGCGGAATGCTGGCGGCGATCGAACTTGTTACCGACAAGGAGCGCAAGACGCCTCTGCCGGCCGCCGCCGACCCGTCGCGGCGCATCTTCGACCGTGCCTGGGACAACGGTCTGGTCGTGCGTGCCTTCGGCAGCGGCGTGCTCGGCTACGCGCCGCCGCTCTGCTGCACGCCACAGGAAATCGATGCGATTATCGAGCGCACGCGCAAGACGCTCGACCAGACCCTCGAGGACCCGGACGTTCGCGCCGCCATGGCGTGATGGCCGGTACGAGCCAGCCCAAGTCGGACGCGATATTCCGCCTGGCCCGCATATTCGAAACTTTCTGCCGCCGGGCCTTCGTCATTCAGAGAATCCGGCGACCGTTTCTTGAGACACTCATATGAAATCTGGCGAAAAGCATAAGAGACTGGGTGATCGCCCACCGCGGGAACAACCGGACTGAGGATACAAGGCTCAGCATATCATTCTGTCGTCAGGCGATATGCGGCGGAAAATGACAGTCCGTTCTAAAGAGGAAAGCGAAGTGGCAAGGACTTTCGAGGATTTCAAATATCTGACATTCGACGTTGTCGGCACGCTGATCGATTTCGAAAGCGGCCTGGTGGGCTGCCTGAAGAAGATCGGCGCTGAGGCTGGTGTCGAGATCGATGGCGAAGCCGCCCTCGCCTTCTACAGGCAGGCGCGTTACATGCCCGATGTCGGCCTCTTTCCCGACGATCTGGTGCGGGTCTACCTGCAGATCGCACCCAAGCTCGGGCTGCCGGTGGAACGACGGTTCGCTGAGCAACTGCGCGATTCCGCCAGGACCTGGCGGGGGTTCTCCGACAGCGCCGAGGCAATGGCGCGTCTTGCGAAACGCTACCGCTTGATCGCCATGACCAATGCCCAGCGCTGGGCTTTCGAATGCTTTTCGAAAGAACTGGACAATCCCTTCTACGCGAGCTTCACGGCAGACGATACCGGTACGGAAAAGCCGGACCCGGCCTTCTTTGAAAAGGTCTTCGCCTTCATCGAGAAGCAAGGTGACACACGCGACGACATCCTGCATGTCGCGCAGAGCCAGTACCACGACATCGGGATTTCCAGAAAGCTCGGGCTGACAAATTGCTGGATCGAACGCCGCCATGCCCAGAAGGGCTACGGCGGAACGATAGAGCCTGACAATTTCACGACGCCGGATTTCCATTTCACCTCCATGGCCGCGCTTGCCGATGCCGTGGAGCAGACGAAAGCTGCCTGACTGGGACTTCTACCTTCAGGTCGCTCGCAGTAACGCCTTCATCACAACCAAAAAAAGGGGAAGCGCATGTCTGACAATACCTTCATCAACTGGACCAAGGCCGATGATGCCGCGGTCGAAAACGCCATCCGCCGCGGCGCGAGCCGCCGTGACCTTCTGAAAATGCTGATGGCTGGAGGCATTGCTGCTGCGGCCGGGACGACAATTCTTGGACGCGCGGGCCGTGCTGTTGCTGCAACGCCGATCGCCGGCGGCGCGCTCAAGGCGGCTGGCTGGTCTTCATCAAACGCCGATACACTCGATCCGGCGAAGGCCTCGCTATCGACTGACTACGTGCGTTGCTGCGCCTTCTATAATCGCCTGACGTTCCTCGATAAAAACGGCGTCACGCAGATGGAACTTGCCAAGAGCGTCGAAAGCGCTGACGCCAAGGTCTGGACCGTCAAGCTGCGCAGCGGCGTTACCTTCCATGACGGCAAGACGCTGAAGGCCTCCGACGTCGTTTATTCGCTCAATCGGCATCTGGATCCGGCTGTCGGCTCCAAGGTCAATTCCATTGCCAAGCAGATGACCGGCATCAAGGCGCTTGACGATCTGACCGTCGAGATCACGCTCGCCAATCCGAACGCCGACCTTCCCACCATCCTTGCCATGCATCATTTCATGATCCTGGCCGACGGCACGACCGATTTTTCCAAGGCGAATGGAACAGGCGCCTTCGTCTGCGAAACCTTCGAGCCCGGCGTTCGCTCGATCGCCGTCAAGAACAAGAATTACTGGAAGGAAGGCGGCCCACATCTCGATTCGTTCGAGTTCTTTGCAATCTCCGACGACTCGGCTCGCGTTAACGCGCTGCTGTCTGGCGACATCCAGCTTGCCGCGTCGATCAATCCACGATCCATGCGTCTGCTCGAAAACCAGCCGGCGTTCGTGCTGTCTCAGTCGACGTCGGGCAACTACACGAACCTCAACATGCGGCTGGACCTGAGCCCCGGCAACAAGGCCGACTTCGTGCAAGGCATGAAATACCTGATCAACCGCGAGCAGATCCAGAAGTCTGTGCTGCGCGGCCTTGCAGAAATCGCCAACGACCAGCCGGTCCCCGCAGCGAGCGTCTACCACAATGCCGATCTGAAGCCGAAAGCCTTCGATCCAGATAAGGCCAAGTTCCATTTCCAAAAGGCAGGTCTGCTTGGACAGTCCGTCCCGATCATCGCATCGGATGCTGCTACCTCGTCGATCGACATGGCGATGGTCATCCAGGCTGCCGGCGCCGACATCGGCATGAAGCTCGATGTTCAGCGCGTGCCCTCGGATGGCTACTGGTCCAATTACTGGCTGAAGGCGCCGGTCCATTTCGGCAACATCAATCCACGGCCGACACCGGATATCCTGTTCTCGCTGCTCTATGCATCCGACGCACCGTGGAACGAAAGCCAGTTCAAGTCGGAGAAATTCGACAAGATGATGATCGAGGCTCGCGGCATGCTCGATCAGGCCAAACGCAAGGAAATCTACGGCCAGATGCAGGTGATGATCTCCGAAGAAGCCGGTACGGCGATCCCCGCCTTCATCTCCAACGTCGACGCGATTTCCTCGAAGCTTAAGGGACTGGACGCCAATCCGCTCGGCGGAATGATGGGCTATGCCTTTGCCGAATATGTATGGCTTGAAGCCTGACATCCATCATGAGACAGGCCGGGGACAAGGTAATGTCCTCGGCCCTACTCCATGTTACTCTGCCTCGACGGCCGATCGCGCGGCGGGAGCACCCATGAACATTCACGTCCTCATGCTGGTGATGAATAGACTGTTTGTCGCCCTCATCACACTGCTGATCGTTTCCTTCACGGTCTTTGCCGCCACCGAGTTGCTGCCGGGGGATGTCGCACAGATTCTCCTGGGACAATCGGCCACGCCCGAAGCCGTGGCCGGCCTCAGGGCCGCGATGCATCTTAACGATCCCGCCTTATTGCGGTTCATCAGGTGGCTGGGCGGGCTTGCCACCGGCAATCTCGGGGTCTCCTATGCCAACAATATGCCGATAGCACAGCTCATCGGCCCGCGTTTCCTCAGCTCTCTTCAGCTCGCCGCTGCAACAGCCCTGTTCTCGGTTCCCGTCGCGATGGTGCTCGGCATCACGGCGGCTATTCTGCGCGGCTCCCTCTACGACCGGATCGTCACAACCGTTACCATCGCCGTCATTTCAGTGCCGGAATTCATGGTCGCCACCGCGGCCGTCCTTTTCTTTGCAGTCTACCTGAAATGGCTTCCAGCCCTGTCATTCGCCAACGAGGTCCATTCTTTCGGCCAGTTGCTACGCGTCTTTGCGATGCCGGTGATTACCTTGAGCTTCGTGATCTCGGCGCAGATGATCCGCATGACCCGCGCCGCGGTTATCGAGACACTTGGCACGCCCTACATAGAAATGGCGCTTCTCAAGGGCGCCTCGCCTTCGCGGATAGTGCTCAAGCACGCGCTGCCCAATGCGCTTGGCCCGATCGTTAACGCGGTCGCCTTGTCGCTCTCCTATCTGCTGGGCGGCGTCATCATCGTCGAGACTATCTTCAACTATCCGGGTATCGCCAAACTCATGGTCGATGCCGTCGCGACCCGCGACCTGCCACTGATCCAGACCTGCTCGATGATCTTCTGCGTCGCCTACCTGATCCTGATCACCATCGCCGACATCATTGCCATCCTGTCCAATCCGAGGCTGCGCTGACCATGGCTTATTTTGCTCTGTCTCCCCGAAAGCTCGGCTATCGTTTCAATCTCGTCGGCATCCTCGGCTTCGCGATCATTCTCATCTGGGCTCTGGTCGCGGTTTTCGCGCCGCTGGTCACGCCCTATCCGATCGGCGCGATTGTCGACTACGACTATTTCGGGCCAGTATCGGCGAAGTTCTTGATGGGTACCGACTATCTCGGGCGCGACATGCTGTCCCGCATTCTGATGGGCGCGCGCTATACGGTCGGCATTTCGCTTGGCGCCGTCGCCATTGCCTGCGTGACTGGCGTAGCACTTGGCATGAGTGCCGCAGTCGCAGGCGGCTGGTTCGACACCTGTCTGTCGCGCTTCCTTGACGCTTTGAACTCGATCCCGAGCAAACTGTTCGGCCTGGTGGTTGTCGCGGCGGTCGGCTCGTCCATTCCGGTCCTGATCCTGACACTGGCGGTGATCTACACGCCGGGCGCCTATCGTTTTAGCCGCGCCCTTGCCGTCAACATCAACACGATGGACTATGTCACGGTCGCAACAGCGCGCGGAGAGAAGACCAGCTATCTCATCCGTTCCGAGATCCTGCCGAATATTCTGGGTCCCGTTCTTGCCGATCTCGGCCTGCGTTTCGTCTTCATAGTGCTTCTGCTCTCCGGCCTGTCGTTTCTCGGGCTCGGCGTCCAGCCGCCAAATGCGGACTGGGGCGCGCTCGTGCGCGAGAACATCGGCGGGCTGCCATTTGGCGCAGCAGCGGTGATGTTTCCATCAATCGCCATCGCCAGCCTGACGATCAGCGTCAATCTGCTGATCGACAATCTTCCTCAGAAAATTCGTGACCGGAGCGCTTGATGGCAAATCTCGTCGAGATCAGGAACCTCAAGGTCCAGGCAAGGACGGATGCCGATCGCAGGCTCGAGATCATTCGCGACGTCAGCTTTGATATAGCCGAAGGCGAGATCGTCGCGTTGATCGGCGAGAGCGGCTCGGGAAAGACCACCATCGCACTTACGATGATGGGCCACACTCGCCCCGGATGTAGCATCAGCGGCGGCTCCGTCACGCTTGCCGGCAACGATATGGCGAGCCTGCCTGAAAAGAACCTTGCCGCCCTGCGCGGAACTGAAGTTGCCTATGTGCCGCAAAGTGCGGCCGCTGCCTTTAACCCCGCGCAAACCATCATGGATCAGGTGATCGAGGTGGTCCGCATTCATAAGCTGATGCCCATCAAGGAGGCCCGCACCAGGGCAGTGGAGCTCTTCCGCGCCCTTGCACTGCCCAACGCTGAAACCATCGGCTTGCGCTATCCGCACCAGGTCTCGGGCGGCCAGTTGCAACGCCTTTCCGCGGCCATGGCGCTGATAGGCAATCCAAAGCTTGTGATTTTCGACGAACCTACGACAGCGCTCGACGTAACCACCCAGATCGAGGTGCTGCGCGCCTTCAAGTCGGTGATGAAGAAGGGCGGCCTTTCCGGCGTCTACGTCTCGCACGATCTTGCGGTCGTCGCCCAGATCGCCGACCGGATTGTCGTCCTCAAGGGCGGTGAAATTCAGGAGATCGGCGAAACGACGCAAATCCTGACCTCCCCCGTGCATCCCTACACGCAGCAACTGGTCGCCGCCTTCAAGCCATCGCTACGCGTCACGCCAAACCCGACGGAAGAGGTGACCCGACAGCCGCTGCTTGAGGTCCACGGTCTTTCCGCCGGTTACGGCCCGTCTCAGGCGAACGGCATGCCGTTGGCACTAGCGGTCAAATCCGTCGATATCCGGCTGGAATACGGCCAGAACCTGGGCATTATTGGCGAGTCCGGCTGCGGAAAGTCCACATTGGCCCGCGCCATCGCCGGCATCCTGCCGCCGGCTTCGGGCCATATCATCTTCGACGGCAAGCAACTCGAGCCCAGCGTGCACGCGCGCCAGCGCGACGAACTTCGAAAGCTGCAGATCGTTTTCCAGTTTGCCGATACGGCACTCAATCCGTCCAAATCCATCGCCGACATTCTGGAGCGACCACTTACCTTCTATCACGGCATGGCAAGGTCGCAACGCCAGGCGCGGATCGACCAGTTGCTCGACATGGTCCACCTGCCGCGCGCAGTCAAATACCGGCGCCCCGGAGAGCTTTCCGGTGGTCAGAAGCAGCGCGTCAACCTGGCGCGCGCACTCGCAGCCGAACCGAAGCTCATTCTCTGCGACGAGATTACCTCTGCACTCGATACTGTCGTTGCAGCGGCCATCATCGATCTCCTGAAAGAGCTGCAGCGCGAACTTGGCCTCTCCTACATTTTCATCAGCCATGATCTTTCCGTCGTGCAGGCGATCTGCGACGAGATCGCGGTCATGTATTCCGGCGAGAAAGTTGAACAGATGACCCCATCGAACTTCGGCAGTCCCGAAGGTCATCCCTACTCTCGACTGCTTTATTCGTCCGTTCCGAAACTCAATGCCGGCTGGCTAGACGGCCTGGAACGCGATCCCGAACTTGTAAGCGCCTTTGCCAAGCGGTGACGTCGCTTCTTTTGAAGGCTACAGCGGAAAAAGGCTGGTCAGCGGCATATGCGGTTTGACGATTGGTGACTTCAGCACCACAAAGCTGAAATATTTGTCGATACCGATGTCGATATCGATAAGGCGCTCCATAATGGTCTGGTATTCGACGATGCTGCCAGTAACGAACTTGATCAAATAGTCGTAGCCGCCCGATATGAGGTGGCATTCGATCACTGAATCCACCTTCTCGATCGCCGCCAGAAAACGGGCAAAGTCGATCTGTCGATGGTTTTTCAGGGTAATTTCCGTAAAAACTGTCAGTGTCTGCCCCAGCTTGGCGACATTGATTTGCGCCGAATAGCTGACGATGTAGCCCTCGGTCTGCAGCTTCTTCACTCGCATCAGGCAGGGACTGGGAGACAGATTGACGAGCTCGGCCAGCTCCACATTGGTGATACGGCCGTTTTTCTGCAGTTCGGAGAGAATCTTGATATCGATCCGGTCGAGTTTCATCCGCGCCCCCTGAGTATCGGCGCTCAGGCGCCGCAGCGTTTGCAGCATATTATGCGGAACGGCTAAAGCAGCAAGCCGCAAATGACAATTCCGGAGCTATGAAACCGGCAAGTCCGGAGTTAAGCAGAATAGTCTTCGGCAGAAGGTCGGTGCCGCATGAAATGCCGAATGCCCACCCTCTGCAGCAAGCCTCTCCGGCAATGTCTTGCTAGAATCCTGTCTTCATTGGAGAAAACAAATGCCGGCTCCGCTCTTGAGGATTGAAACAACGCCCGATTTGCCCAACGAGGCCGATGTCGTGGTCATCGGTGGCGGCGTTGTCGGTGTTTTCTCAGCATATTATCTTGCGCGGCGCGGCTTTCGGGTTGCCTTGGTTGAAAAAGGCTTTGTCGGAGCCGAGCAATCAAGCCGGAATTGGGGCTGGTGCCGCCAGCAGAATCGCGATGCCCGCGAATTGCCGATGGCCACCAAAAGCCTGGCTCTATGGGATCGACTGGCCGGCGAACTTGGCGAGGATCTCGGCTTTCGGCGCTGCGGCTTGCTTTATCTTAGCGACAACGCAGCCGAAATAGAGGGGTGGGCACGCTGGCGCGATTTGGCGGCAACTGTGGGAGTTACGACCCAGATGCTGAGCGCAGATGAGGCAACCCGGCGCGGGCAGGCTTCCGGCAAGCGCTGGAAGGGTGGCGTCTTGTCGCCGACCGACGGAATCGCCGACCCGGAAATTGTCGCGCCGATCGTGGCACGCGGTATTATGAAGGCAGGCGGCTCCGTCCATCAGATGTGCGCCGCGCGTGGCATCGAGACAGAAGCCGGTCACGTCAGCGGCGTGATCACCGAGGCCGGCACCATCAAAACGAAGGCGGTGGTGCTTGCGGGAGGCGCCTGGGCATCCTCCTTTTGCCATCAACTCGGCATCCGCTTTCCACAGGCCTCCGTCAGATCATCGATCCTGTCAGTTGCTCCCGGCGCGGAGGGCCTTCCCGACGCTCTGCATACTGCCGAGGTCTCGGTCACCCGCAGGGGCAACGGTGGCTACACGCTGGCCATCAGCGGGCGCGCACGCATCGACCCGACACCACAGCAGTTGCGTTTCTCGCGGGAATTCATCCCGATGTTTGCCAAGCGCAGGCGCAGTCTGGCGCTTGGCGGCCTTGACGGCTGGAAGGCCCTCCACGAGACGCTCGCCAAATGGCGGCTCGACGCACCGACGCCGATGGAGAAGAACCGCGTCCTCGACCCCCGGCCCGATCAGTCACAGATCGATGAAACACTGCGACGCGCCCGCATCCTGCTGCCTGCGCTGAAGGAGATCAGGCAGGAAAGCGCATGGGCCGGCTATATAGACAGCACGCCGGACGGCGTTCCGGCAATCGGTGAGGTCGCGAGCCTTCCCGGATTGATCCTCGCTGCTGGGCTGAGCGGCCACGGTTTCGGCATTGGACCCGGCGTCGGTCATCTGGTCGCAGATATCATAGCCGGGACAACGCCAATCGTTGACCCCATACCTTATCACCCGGAGCGTCTAAGCAAATCTGTGTGGGGTAAAGTCGCTGAGTTTTGAGCATGATAGGCAAGAGCATCATGGGCCATGTCAGGTTGACTGTTGGTCAGATGTTTGGCTGATATTAGAGGGTCGTAACCAAAGCCTTGTCGATCGTAAACGCAGTCGCTTTCCACTCGCCGTCTCCGCGCATGGTTTTTGGCCTGATTTCCAGTTTCCGCCGAACCTTGGTCTGGTCGAGGAAATACTGCTTGAGCCAGGGAGGGCCCGCGCCCGGACTGATGGCAGCAAGCGACACCATCTCCCCTCCGATCTTGGCAAGTCGCTTGGCACGACCGCGGATTTTGACGAACCTGTCATCGTCAATCGCGGCGATATCGCCCGTTTCGCGCCAACCGTCCTCGAGTGGCTCGACGACGCCTGCTTCAGGACGGCGAGAGCATAAAGGACATGCTTCGCCCCGAGATGGCAGGCGTCAGGGATGTCGTTGGCGTGACCAAGCATGCCCTCTCGGAGTTGGAAGCGGACACAAATGAGGGAGCGGTCGCCGTTCGTTGGGGCCACATGCCTGCGGATAACACGTACGATCCGGATGTCATGCCCCCGGAAACATCGCCATCATGGATTCTGGATGTAGACTCGTACAAATTCGACTTCTGAACTGTTCGGACTCGACTTCGAGAGTGCCAAGCGTGTCGCTGGACCCGGAAGGGCCCAGGAGGACACCTTCTGGAAGGGTATTGTCAACGAGCGCCCTGGCAGCCAGGATCATTGGTCGGATCGGCTGGATGCCATCTCCGACCAGCCGTTGCCCAATGACGGTTTGCCGATTCGCAAGGTCACGGGACGAATGAGAATGCGCAAGAAGCAGGGATAATGACGGAAGCGGAAATAAAGCCGAGCCTGACGGGCCTGTGAGCGCTCCCAAACCCGAAGGCATGCTGTTTACCGGCGCATTTCATGGAACCAAGCAATTAAAGGGTGCGCCAGCACCGGCAAAGGGACCCAGCACACCATCAGACGCTCAGACACTCAGACACTCAGACACTCAGAAATCCCTCAAATATTCAGCGTCATGTCCATGTGGCGGTCTCGCTGCGAGCACTGCCGCGACAACCGCCGCTATCATCAAAAGCAAGACGATACCGAGATAGACCCATGGTATCGACAGGGCGTCGGGTGGCGGATCGAACACGCCGGTCAGTAACTTTACCAGCATCCAGGCCGTCGCTACTCCGGACAGCATGCCGAACGCGACACCTCCGACAATAACGAGAAGGCCTTCACTCCACAGAAAAGCCGACAATTGCTGTCGGGTAGCGCCGATAGCGCTCAGAATGGCAAAATTCCTGCGGCGCTCTATGAGGCCAAGCGCCAGCATCAACCCGCCCGCCGCGGCGGCCATCATCACGGCAAATACCAGCTCTATCGTCGTCAGGCCGGCCAGATCAACGGCGGTCAGGCTCGAACCGATCAGGTGGGCGGCCTGACCGATGTCGGTGATTTTCATCGATGGATCGTGTGCAATGACGGACGACGCTTGTGCGGCCAGTCTTGCTGGGTCGCCCTTGGCGCGCATCAGCACATATTCCGAAGCTGGCGAGCCGGTCTTTTCGGCAACGTAGCGGGCACTGGCGACGAGGAATGAGTCCTTCGGCGCGGTCGGAAACTCGCGGGCGACACCGATAAATTTGAAGGATACTGGATGATATTGATGGTCCCGGACGCTCATCAGTCGCAAGTTGATTGTGTCGCCCTGTTGGAGCTGGAAATCCTGAACCGTCTCCTGTGACACCAACACGCCGTCTGGCGTCGCGGCCAGCCGGGCGAGCATGGCTCTAGCATTGCCGCCGCTGAAATAGGCATCCGAGAGGCTCGTTGCCTGCCCGATGCGTACAGGATCGATGCCGTAGAGATCCTGAAGGTCAGCTCCGACATAGGCAAAGCGATGCTGCATTGGTTCGGCGGCGGCTGCATCCGGCAAGGCGGCGAGCGCGGCCAGATATGCATCTGCAGGCTTTTCGGATGTGCCGAATGCGGTCACGTCGGCTCCATTGGTGAGCTCCGCGTCAACCCGCGACTGGGCCTCGTAGGTGGCATTGAAGATGGCTGTCGAAACAGCGAACGAGATTGCCAGCGCGGTCATGGCGATGCCAGCAGTGAGCCGGCGGGCTTGCCTGGACAACGCGGCGGCCACGATCGGCGCGAGCGCACCGCAGGCCGGCCTTATGAGAGCTCGAAGAAGCGAACCGTTGCTCGCGATCAGGACGTTCGACAACCGCAGCGCCAGCAATGACAACCCAAGCCAGAACAAGGCGGGCACAATGAACGCTTTGTAGTCCACGGCCGTCGCAGCGACGCCCTCCGGCGCGAGCACGATCTGGTATCCGGTGGCTGCTGATTGCCAGAAGAGCAGACCTGCCGCCGCAAGCAGCAGCATGTCCAACCAGAGACGCTGCCAAAGCGGCTGTCCGGCCCGGTCTACAGCGCGCCGCGCCGCGTTGACCGTGGTCAGGCGCATGTCGCACCAGGCAGGATAGAGATAGGCGGCAAAGCCCGCGACGGAACCCGCAGTGGCCACGAGGCCGAAGATTGGTGCGCTCATTCCCGGTACCACGCCCAGCCCCGGCACCAAGGGCCCTAGCCATAACGCAGCTGCAAGTCCGAGCACCGTACCGGCGGTCGTGGCCACCGTTGCCTCGGCGGCGGACAAAGTGAGGATCGTTCGGGGGCTGGCGCCGCGAACGCGCAGCAGCGCCTGCTCGATGCGACGGCGCGCAGCACCTGTCGACGTTACAGCGAAGGTGAGAGCCAAAGACAATGCAACACCCGGTAAACCGAGAAACAGGAAGAGCAAGGACGCATATCGTGCGTCCTCACGTACCGCGCCAAGGCGAGAACCCAGATTGTCCGCGACCAGCGCTTGTCCCGCGACTTTCGCTTCCAGATTCCTGGCAGCGCCGGTGACGAGTGTGAAGGCCGATTCGGGATCCGGCGGCAGGGCGTCGTGAATGAGCCTGGCATGCAACTGCTGGCGGATGGTGCCGGGACGCACCTTAGCTTGCGGCTCGAAGGCTTGCCGCCATTCGGCCTGTGGCAGCACGAGCACGTTGTCCGGGGGCGCCTGCGGCGCGGCCTGGGGCGGCAGGCCGACGGCCTGGAACAGCGAATCCGCGTCGGGGAGGTCGATTATGCCGGCGATTGTCACCGTCAGCGGCGACAGGTCTATCCGATTGACCGTTACGCTGTCTCCAGGCCCGACATGCAGATTGGCTGCGGTCTGCTGCGCGATGAGGACGCCGTCGCGATTTCCGGTAAGGAATCGAACTTCCAGTGGAAAATCGCCCAGATAGTTGTCATCAAAGGCGATCACCTGGCCCGGCCCGGTCGTCTGGACAGTGCCTCCGGTGCTCGCTTCGAACCCGGCGACATCGGCATAACTTGTCTGATGCGCGAACTGGACAAGTGCCGTGTTATCCAATGCCTTTCGCATCGCATTCTGATCGACATCCGGCACGAGTTGGACCTGCCAGTCGATGGGCACCGCCGATATCGCCCGGGAGGTCATGGAAGCCTGCGCACCGACCAGAAACAGGGCCAACATGGCAAGGAGCGCTACGCAGAGCGCGATGCCCGCCACTGAACCCGCGACGCGGCCTCGCCGATGAACAAGGGCGCCTCGGATCCACAGAATGAGCATCATGCCACAACTTTCATTCCGCCGCGCGTCAGCCGCCCATGATCTATCGTCCAGCGAGTAGCCATCCGGGCGGCGATCGCTTCGTCATGGGTGGCGACGACCAGGGCTGCGCCAATCCCTTCAAGATGCTCGAGCACCGCATTCATGAAGAGCTGCGCCGTGACACTGTCCAACTGTCCAGTCGGCTCGTCCGCCAGGACGAGTTTCGGCCGAAGGGCCAAGGCACGCACCATCGCGACCCTCTGCGCCTGGCCGCCTGACAATTCCTCGGGCAGTTTGTCCGCAAGCTCACCAAGACCGAAGGAGGACAGGAAAGCACCGCTGTCGACGGATACTGCATCCGAGCCGGCAAGGATCGCCGGCAGATCGACGTTCTGTGCTGCCGTCAAGGCTGGAAACAGGCTCGGCGACTGGAATACGAAGCCGATCTGGCGGGGGCGAAGCTGCCCGATACTACCCAAGGACGGCCATTCGATCTCACCGCTGGTCGGACGGTCCAGCCCGCCAAGGATATGCAGCAATGTTGTCTTGCCCGAGCCGGAAGGGCCGGCAACGACAATGCGATCACCTTTCCGGATCTCGCAGTCTACGTCATACAGCACGGGCGCATGCTCGTTGCCGCTGGAGAATCTCCGGCCAACCTTCCGGCAAACCGTCAGGAGGTCATTCATCCTCGACCCTCCCGTCGTGCAGCCGGATGATCCTGTCGGCCTTTCGAGCCAAGGCCGCGCTGTGTGTTGCCAACAAAGTCGTGAGACCGGCGCGGCGCCTGGTGTCGAAATGATCGATCAGTCGTGATTCGGTGTCGGCGTCGACCTCGGCAGTGGGCTCATCGGCAACGAGGATCGGCGGATTAACGGCAAGTGCAACCGCAAGACCGGCGCGCGCCGTCTCACCGCCGGAAAGCTGCGTGGCGAAGGCATGCGCCCGATGCGACAACCCTACCATTTCGATAAGTTGATGAACGCGGGCGTCGTCAGTCTTTCCGGCCAGACACAGCTGGAAGCGGACGTTCTGCTCCACGCTGAGATGTCGGAACAGATTGCCAGATTGAAGCAGGATGCCAAAATTTGTGACGCGGATGCGCGCCCGCGCGGCTTCGGATCGCCGGGTCAGGCGCATGCCGTCCACCAGGACGTGGCCGCCATCGGGCTCGTCCAATCCCGTCAGGCATGACAGCAGCGTGGACTTGCCGCTGCCGGAAGGTCCCATCAAGGCAACGAACTCGCCTGGCGCCAGGCATAGGCTAACGCCGCGCAGAGCAAACGTCTCGTCCTCGCCGATGTGGAAGAACCGGTAGAGTTCGTGCGCGACGAGGGCGGTCATGTCAGTTCCACCGGAACGACCCGGACATCAATTGCCACTGGTCGACATTGTCGGCGCCCTTCGGCGCGTACAATTCGAGCGTGACCAGCTTTCCGTCCTTGAAATAGAGGTAGCGCTCGTTCTCAAGCCGAATCTGTTTGTTGGTCACCGCATTCGGTTCCGAGTTCGACGTATAGACGACACGGATCACCGGCCCGGCAGGCAGCTTCACGGCCTTGACGGACGCGACCGTTACCGCCCGCTCGGCGGTCTTGAGGTCAGACATGGCGGTTGACTTGACACTCTCGACGGTCGGCGCGGACGCGGCCTTAGAGACCGACACGATCACTCCATCCAGCTTGTCGACGAAACTCGCGCCGTCGGCGCGGTCAGAGCGCGCCCAGCCTTCGGGGACCTTCATCGTGAACCCGAGCGGAGACAGGTAGTCGATGAAGACCTGCGTATCCGGAATATCGCCGGGAGGGTTGATTTCCGCCGGAACAGCCTTTTCGGCGGCAAGGGCCGGCGAACTGTGGGCAAGGATGAAAATGGGGCTGAGGCAGGCAAGCGAGAAAAGGACGGTCGCAAGAGCCTTCTGCGGCCTGTTGGTGGCGATGTTTCCCATCGATGCGATCCTTCCAAGTGAGGTGACGCCAATGGTAGGACGGCCACTTTACCGGCGGTTCGCTGCAATCATACGGATCGGTAAGCTCGGGCAATAACGCGGCGCACCTCGTCGAGGTACTATTTGTCGTTGAGCCTGCCGCCTGGATCCCCTGTTGCGATAAAGCCGCGACTAGGCTCGGCGCGTGCCTATCCGCGCGAGGTGAGCAGATCGATCAGGCTGTCCTCGAACGTGTCGAGATCGCTGCCGAGATCCTTCGTGTTGCCGGTGAATACCACCTTGCCGGTGGCGATGACGCTAATCTGGGTACATAATGTTCGAATTTCCTGGGCATCATGGCTACTGAGAAACGTCGTGACGTTCTCTCGGGCGGCAAGGTCCTGAAGAAGCCTCCATGTCTCGCGCTTCGCTGGCAAATCGAGGCCGCGGGTCGGTTCGTCAAGGAACAGTACTTTCGGATCTCCCAGCAGTGCGCGCGCGATTTCGACGCGACGCTTCATGCCGGTGCTGTAGGTTCCGATCAGCTTGCCGCGAAATGCCTCTGCCAACCCGACGCTGGTCAAACAGCGTTCTCCAACCTCAGGGGCATTCGTGATCCCCCGAATGCGTGCGAAATAGGTCAGGTATTCGCGAGCCGTCCAATCCGATTGGCTTTCGCTCGTCTCGTCGCTGACGAGACCGATAAGTCTGCGAACGGCGAGCGGTTCCGACGCGACGTCATAGCCCCATAGTTTGGCACTGCCATGGGTCGGCGGAAGCAAGGTCGTCAGCATTCGGATAGTGGTTGTCTTCCCGGCTCCGTTGAGGCCGAGGAAGCCGTATAGCTGTCCCTTTGCGACCCGGAGGCTGATCCCGTCGACCGCAACGAGAGATCCAAAGCTACGCGTGAGGCCAGTCGTCTCGATGGCAAGGTCGGTCATCGTGTTCGTCTCCAACGAGCAGACATTGCAAAGAGACAAAGGAGCGGCAGGATGGCGCCTATGGCGGCCATCTCGGCAAGCGCGTTTGGTACATGCGCCTCGACCGCCGCCCTTGCGTTCAGCGTGTTCGGTTGCGGGCGGCTCTCTGTGGTGTAGGTCGCACTGACGTCGATCGGGTAGCGCACGCCGCCAATGTCCCATGGCCTGTTTGGAATGAGATCGACCGGCAGCCGCGCGATCCATCCCGCCTCTATGTGTCGTCCTTCCGCATCCGCCGGACCCATACCTGGCGCGTAGGCTCGGGTCTCCAGACTATTCAATATGTTGGCGACGGCCGTCGGCGAGACCCGAACGTCGAGGCCACTCTGTCCGGTAACATGAATGTCCAGCTGTGTAATTCGTTGCTTTATGCCGACAGGAAGAAACAGCAGCAGATCTTGGCTGGTTGTCTCGCCAGTCGGAAGCGAGGGCCATTTGTCGCGATTGAGGAGGGTATCACAGCAGATCGCCGGGGGCTGTGCGTGTGGATCGACAAGCGCAAGCGTGCCACCACCCCGCAAGAACAGTCCCGGTATGGACGGCGCATTGTTCTGGGCCGGCGCATCCCGGATATAATTCGTGTCGCCGAGGAGAACTGGCACCAACAGGAGGACAAAAATACCGAGCGGGATCATCCTGCGCTGGGCTGGGGTGGCTTCCCAGGATTCAACGCCTTGTGTTCGCAGAAATATCCATGCTGCCATGGCAAACGAACCGACAACGATCAGCACCAGGCAAATCCATGTCATGATCGTCGTGGCCGGTATGGCGCTGGTTGCAATCGTGAACCCCAACCCGTTCTTCAGCAGCACCAAAGGACTGATCAGCGCCACGTGACCCGTCGCTGTCGCTCCGTAGCCCCGTGTCACCAACAGCTCTTGCAGCGGCACCAACACAGCGTAAATCAACATGACGCCTACACCGGTCGCAACCGGCGGCGCCACGCTTCGTCCGATGAACAAAACGCCGATCAGCGTGCCGACGGCAATACTAACGAGAAGGATGCCCGGCGTCCAAATCAGGTACATGGCGAGCAGAAAGGGCATTCCGACATTGGCGACATAGACCCCGGCCAAGGGTGCAACGGCGAGATAGTAGGCAGCGGCGAGCGTTAAAACGACGAGGACTTTTGCGACCAGCCAATCCTGCCGATCCACTGGTGCGGTAAAGACGCTTTCGACGAAACGGTTGGCGCGGGGACTTGCGATCGTCCCGGCGGCCAGTGGCAGGAAACAGACAGGCGCCAGAAAATAGCCTATCACACCATAGCCGTCGAGCCAGCTGTCCTGCGTCGCTACCGCGGCGAGGCCGCCGAGACCGATCAAGACAACGGCCGCGCCCAGCCAGGCAAAGCGCCCTCGCATCAATGCCCGAAGCTCTTCCCTATAGAGCGTTAACATGTCCTCGACGTCTCCTCACCTCGCGCGAATCCCCGTCCGCCGCAGCTTCCTGAAGCGGGGCATCCTCGGCCTCTGGCGCGCGACGTTTCCGCTTGCGCGGAGACACGATACCCGCAAAGGCAAGGTAAACCACCGGAGTCGTAAACAAGGTCAGGACCTGAGAGATCACCAGCCCGCCTACGATCGCGACGCCGAGCGGCATGCGAAGTTCCGATCCAGGTCCGGTACCGAGCGCCAGCGGCAGCGCTCCAAACAGGGCGGCAAATGTCGTCATCATGATCGGCCTGAAGCGCAGAAGGCAGGCCTGCCGGATGGCGGCGGCCGGCGGGAGACCCTGGGCGCGTTCGGCATCAAGCGCGAAGTCGATCATCATGATGGCGTTCTTCTTCACGATGCCGATCAAGAGGATGATGCCGATCATTCCCATGATCGAAAGATCTTGCCCGGAGAGGAGAAGAGCCAGCAGTGCCCCGAGGCCGGCCGACGGCAAGGTCGAGATGATTGTCAACGGATGAATGACGCTCTCGTAGAGAATTCCAAGCACGATATAGACAGCGATGACGGCTGCCAGGATGAGCCAGGGCTGGCTGCTCAGCGAATCCTGAAATGCCCGCGCCGTGCCCTGGAAGGTACTTTGCACTGTAATCGGCATGCCTACCCGCAGCTCCGCCGTGTGGACGGCTTCAACGGCTGTGCCGAGCGACGTCCCCGGGGTCAGGTTGAAGGACAGGGTTGTGGCCGGCAATGATCCTTGATGATTGATCGTGACGGGCATCACCCCAGTGCGCACGGATGCCAAAACACGCAACGGCACCAAGGCGTCAGTCGTGGAGGAGCGGACGAACAGGTGATCGAGCGCTCCGGTCGAGAACTGGAAAGACGGTTGGAGCTCTTCGACGACGTGGTATTGGCTGACCTGCGTGAACAGTGTGGCAACCTGACGCTGCCCAAAAGCGTCATAGATCACATTGTCGATCGCCTGAACGCTGACGCCGAGCCGCGACGCCGTTGGCCGATCGATGACCAGGGTCGCACTGGTGGCCGCTGCCTGCAGGTCGGAAGTCACGTCCTGAATTTGCGGAAGCGAGGACAATGCCTTTTGCATCGCGTCCGACCACTTGGCCAGTTCGCCGGTGTCGCCATCCTGCAACGTGTATTGATATTGTGTCGCGGACGGGCGGCCGCCGACCTGAATATCTTGCCGGATCTGCATGCCAAGGGTCAGACCCTCTATCCCGGCCGTTGCCTTCTTTACCCGGGCCATCACCTGTGCAGCGGTCGCGCGGCGCTCCCCAAACTGCTTGAGATTGATTTGAAGCTGACCTACGGCCGAAGACGGGCTGGGGTTGATCCAATATGCGACGTTGTCGACATCGGGGTCGGCCGTGATGATCTTGCCGAGCTCTTGCATGCGCGTTGACATGGCGGCAAATGAGATGTCGGTTGCGGCCTGCGCTCGCCCTTGGATGAAGCCTGTATCCTGTTGGGGCAGAAAGCCCTTTGGAACCACGGTATAGAGCCAGAGCGTCGCAATCAGCGTCAAGAACGTCACTGCAAGCGTTGCCAGCCGGAAGCGCAAAACGAAATCGAGGCCAACCCCATAAGCTTGCGCGACCGCCTCGAAGGCCTGCTCTGACCAGCGATAGAGCCTGCCATGTGGCCTGTCGTGCTCGTGGCGGATCAGCCAGCCACACAGCATTGGAGTCACGGTCAGGGAAACCAGGCCTGACATCAGGATCGCAACACTGACGGTGACGGCAAATTCCCGGAAAAGGCGGCCGACCACGCCGCCCATCAGCAGGATGGGTATGAACACCGCAATGAGCGATGCGGTCATCGATACGATCGTGAAGCCGACCTCGCGAGAACCGTCGATGGCCGCCTGGAGCCTGGGTTTGCCTGCCTCGACGTGACGAATGATGTTCTCGATCACGACGATGGCATCGTCAACGACGAAGCCGGCAGCGATCGTCAACCCCATGAGCGACAGGTTATCAAGACTGTCGCCTAGCAGATACATGACGCAGAACGTGCCCAGCAGGGAGAGCGGGATGGTAATGCTCGGGATCAGGGTTGCCCACAGGTTCCGCAGAAACGCGAAAATCACCATGATGACAAGGCCGATGGTAATCAGCATCGTTATCTCGACATCCTTGACCGATGCATCGATCGTTTGCGTGCGATCTCCAACGACGGAGAGTTTCACCGCCGCCGGTAGCCCGGCTTCAAGCGCCGGCAGTCTGTCCTTGATCCGCTGAATGGTGTCGATGACGTTAAAGCCTGGCTGCTTGTGGATGTCGATCATGACGGCGCGCTTCGATTGAAGCCACGCCGCCTGATGAGAATCGAGTGGTCCGGTGATGATCGTTCCGAGGTCCTGCAACCGTATCGGCGCTCCGTTCCTGTAGGCGACGATCATGGATTGATAGGATGGGACGTCGATGATCTGGTCGGTCGCGTCGAGAACCACGGCGCGATCGGCGCCGCTTAGCGAGCCCTTGGGTGCATTGACGGTCTGGGCGTTGATGACGCTTCTGATGTCTTCCAGGGAAAGGCCGTGCGAAGCCAGCCTGTCTGGATCGAGACGCACGCGCACCGAGGGCCGTTGCGGGCCGTGGAAATCTACCAGTCCAACGCCGGTCATCTGGGAGATCTGCTGTGCGATCACGTCTTCGGCGTAGTGATCGAGTTCGGTCAGCGGAAGCAGATCGGACGACAGGGCCACGGTCAGAAGGGTTGCTTCGGCAGGATTGGTCTTTTCGTAGGTCGGCGGATTTGGCAGATCTTTCGGCAGATTGCCGGCTGCAGCATTGATGGCGGCCTGGACGTCCTGGGCAGCGCTGTTGATGTCACGCGACAGGTCGAATTGCAGCGTAATGTTCGTCTGACCGGACGAACTCGTCGAGGTCATCTGCGTGATACCGGAGACATTCGACAGCTGATTTTCAAGGGGCGTCGCAACCGATGTCGCCATCGTATCCGCGTTGGCGCCGGGCAGGTTCGTCTGGATCTGGATCGTGGGGAAATCCACCTGCGGCAGCGGTGCTACCGGCAACATGAAATAGGCGACCGTGCCGAGCAGGACGACTGCGAGCGCCAGGAGACAGGTGCCGATCCGGCGCCGGATAAAGACTTCGGAAATGCTCATGTTGGAGATCCCGGCGCCTGGTTGCTGTCTGTGGCCTGCATTTTCGGAGCGACCAAACTACCGTTGGTCAGTCTCGATTGTCCGCCGAGAACGATGTCCTGGCCGGGGGAGACACCCGATAGCAAAGCCGTATATCCGCCGACCGTCGGACCGGTCGTGACCGGCGTTGCCACGACGGTCCTGTCCGGTTTGACGGTGAAGACATAGGAGCCGCCCTGCCCGTTCTGCACCGCGGCTGCAGGAACGACCGTGGCGTTGCGATCAGTGCTGATGAGGATGCGCGCCGTCACAAGCTCTCCTGGCCAGAGAGCCCTGTCGCCATTGGGGAAAACAGCCTTGAGGCGGATCATGCCGGTGGAGGTGTCGACCTGGCTGTCGATGACCGCAAGTTTGCCGTCGGCAAGATGTTGGGCGCTATCGCGGCTGTAGACCGTGACAGAGAGATCCCCCTGCCCCTGACCCGCAATCAGCGCCGGCAAATCGTCTTGCGGAAGAGAAAAACGCACCGAGATCGGAGCCATCTGGGTGATACTGACCATGCCGGTCGAATCGCTTGCGTGGACGATGGCGCCTTCGTCGATCTGACGCAGGCCGACGCGACCGCTGATGGGTGCCTTCACGGTCGTGAATTCGAGATTGAGCCTGGCGGTGTCGATTGCTGCCTGGTCGCCGGCAAGCGCCGCCGTGAACACAGCGACCTGGGCCTTGGCCGTGTCGATTGCCTGGGTCGTCCCGGCGCCGGAGGAATTGAGCTTGCCGGCGCGTGCCTCGTCGGATTTGGCATTGTCGAGAGATGCCTGATCCTTCTGGAAAGCCGCCTGTGCCTGGGCAAGTTGCGCCTCATAGGGCCGCCGATCGATCTGCGCGAGGACATCACCAGCTCTGACATCGCGCCCTTCCGTGAAGGCAATGTTTTGCAGCTGACCATCTGCACGGAATTTGACGTCGATGGCGTTGAGGGACGTCACCGTTCCAAGCCCGGATCGCTCGATCGGCAAGTCCCGTGTCGATACTTTGGTGGCTGTGACCGGTATGGCCGTCGGCGGAGCCGGCGGGGCAGCGTGGCCGCCGGCCTTGGTCTCCAGCATGACCTTGCCGCCCGCGCCGAGTAAGGCAACGGCTGTGATCAAACCAGCCACTCGAAACCAGCGCGTCCTTCGCGGCGGTCGAAATTCTTCTCCGTCTTTCACAGTTAACTCCGTCGTGATCTCGGCGCGGCGGCCGCCCGCCTGGCATCGTCAGCCTGGCTGGTCCGCCGCAGGACACGATCATCATGGCCGCTCTACAATGGAGCGGGTCTCTCGTGAACATGAAATCCTGTTCAGGATGGCAACTATGTTGCCTTCAGAATCGGGGGAGCGATCATGTAGCCTGCGCCCGGCACGGTCTGAATCATCTGCATGTCGAAGCCTGTATCGAGCTTCCGGCGCAAGCGATGGATATGCATGTCGATAATATTGCCGCGCGGTTCGAAGTCGTAATTCCACGCCGCCTCGAGCAACATCGAGCGGGTGACGATCTGGCCGGCGTGCCTCATCAACGTCTGGAGCAAGAGGAATTCGCGATATTGAAGCGTGATTGGCCGATCGGCGCGCGCAGCCCTGCGAAGCTGCAGGTCGAGTTCAAGGTCGCCGACCCGCAATGTGCCCATTTCCCGGCCGCGAGCGGCTCGACGGCGCAAGGCTTCGATGCGGGCCAGAAGCTCAGAGAACGCATAGGGCTTGGCAAGGTAATCATCGCAGCCGGCCTGCAGGCCTTCAACGCGATCTGCAGTGGAAGCAAGGCCGCTGATCATCAGAATGGGAATTGTGAGCTGCCGTTCACGCAAACGCCGCACCAATTCCAGCCCGTCCACGCCGGGGAGCCGTCTGTCGAGGATAAGAAAGTCGTAAATTCCTTCAAGTGCCTGGGTAAGACCGGTTTCGCCGTCGTCGGCCCGATCGACGATGTATCCACTTTCGGACAATCCTCTTGTCAAATAATTCGCTGTCTTATCATCGTCTTCGACGATCAAGATACGCATCGGCCCTGGCACCCCAATGTGATTTGTAACAAGGCGAGAGCCATTTTTTCCGGCTCTGCCAGCTGTTTTGGACCTCGGTGCAATTTCACCTCCCAAGGATTACACCGGACACAGTCTTAGATTAATTCGATTTCATGTTTGCGCGAAGTGCAGGCTCGGCATGTAATGAGATAGTGATGATGCAGGCATGCAGCATGTGATGAGCTTTACGACCGGAAGAAGGCGAATGAGCGCCGGAGATATTGGATGCCACGAATCCTGGTGGTCGAAGACGACGAGCGAACATCCGCCGAGATCGAGGCGGCACTCTCTGATCACGGCCATAGCGTCGAGCGGGTGGCGACGGGTCGTGAAAGTATCGTGCGGGCCATGGCCGAGACGTTCGACGCGATCATCCTGGATCGGATGCTGCCGGGCGACATTGATGGACTGGGAGTCCTTGCCTCCCTTCGAGCCGCAGGTGTACACACGCCCGTCCTGATCCTCAGCGCGCTTTCGGCAGTCGACGAACGCGTGCGCGGTCTGAAGGCCGGAGGCGACGACTATCTGACTAAGCCGTTTGAGTTCCTGGAACTGACCGCGCGATTGGATGTTCTGATGAGACGGCGAACTGGCCCAGTCGTCGAGACAATTCTGCGGGCGGGAGATCTCGAGTTGGATCTTTTGAAACATGTGGTACGTCGCGCAGGCAATGTCATCGACCTCCTGCCGCGGGAATATCGCCTTTTGGAATATCTGATGCAGCATGCAGGGCAGATCGTGACGCGAACGATGCTGTTCGAGGAAGTCTGGCACTATCGCTACGACGAACCGACAAACCTGATCGATGTGCATGTCAGCAAGCTGCGTCGCAAAATCGATCAAGCGCAAGCTACTTCCTTAATCCAAACCGTCAGGGGCTCCGGTTATGTTCTTGCAGCGCCTAAGTGACGTCTGCCGGACAACAAGCTTTCGCTTGGCGATGTTGTTTCTCGCGCTGTTTGGACTGGCATCGCTCGTGCTGTTCGGCTTCATGTACGGCGAAGTGAAGAATTTCATGCAAAACAAGGTCGATGAATGGGTCCAGCGAGAGGAACAGGAGCTCGCTCGCCGGCCGGTCGACGACATTCTGCGCCGATTGAAGGACAGGACCATCGGCGAAGCCGATGCCGAGCGATCGATGGCGTTGTTCGACAAGTCGGGCGCCCGTGTCGCCGGCACCGCCATATCGCTGCCCGCTTCAATTCCCGACACCGTTGGCCCGTTCAATTTCAAACTGGCAGGAATACCGGGACATACTCACTTTCGGGGCATCGTTCACACCCTGAGCTCCGGAGACAGGCTGCTCATCGCCCAGGACATTGGCGAGTTGCGCGAGTTCGATGAGGTGCTCACCGGCGCGATGGCCCTGGCAGGAGCGATTATCGCCGTGCTTGGCCTTGCCGGAGCCGCAATCGTCGGCGCCGGAGCAGTCAGGCAAATCGACGGCATTACGCGCACGACGCAGGACATCATCGCCGGCGACCTGTCGAAGCGATTGCCAACCAGAGGCAATTCCGGAGACGTCGATAAATTGGCAGGGGTCGTCAACAAGATGCTCGCCGAGATCGAGCGGCTGATGCACGAGGTGAAGGGCGTCTGCGACAACATTGCTCACGATCTGAGGACGCCTCTGACCCGTCTCTTGGCGGGACTTGAGCGTGTCCAGCGACGTGCGTCGTCGGCAGAGGACTATCGTCAGGGCGTTGACGAAGCCATAACCGAGACGCAAGCAGCACTTAGAACCTTCAGCGCCTTGCTCCGCATCTCCGAGATAGAAGACGGCGTCCGGCGGTCGGGATTCCAATCCGTGGACCTCGCGGCAATTGTAACGGATGCGGTCGATTTTTACGAACCGGCCGCCGAAGAGAAGTCCATCGTCATGACTGTTGCCGTGGAGGGCACGCCCATTCTGTCTATTCCCGGCGAACCGAGTTTGCTGTTCGAGGCAATTGGAAATCTCCTCGACAACGCCATCAAGTTCACGCCGGAGGGCGGAGCAGTGTCGGTGCGGATAAAGGGAGGTCCTAGGGGGACCGACCTTACAGTCTCGGACACGGGACCGGGGATCCCGCCTGACGAAAGTGAAACCATACTCCGGCGTTTCTACCGGACCGAGCGAAGCCGTCATACGCCTGGCAACGGGCTTGGTCTTAGCCTCGTTGCCGCAGTCGCCCGTCTTCACTCCATGGTCATCATCATCGACCAGCCAGACACCGGCGCATCCGTCTCGCTGCGCTACGAGACGAAAGATGCTGCACGCCCGACGGCATAAGGTGCATCGTAGCCTCGACGTCGTCCGACGGTAGCCGTCTCAATTCCGCTTACGAGCGGCGCGGTACAGGCTCTCGCTCAATACAGATCTCGAGCGTTGCTGGTGAATGATCGAAGAAAGCGACACACTGTTGTCATTCGTCTTCTCAGCGCGTCTTCATTTCGCGCGAAGCTGTTCACGATTTGAGAACTGCCCGTGTACGCTTGAGGCGAGCGTCGATACTATTGGCACGCTATAAGTAGTCAGGAATGGTCAGCAAAAGTCGCCACTGTCCTCGAACCTATGCCAGAGAGAAATATGCCGCTTAAACGAGGAGAAATTCATGAGTTATCGATCTTTCTCGTGATCGTCCAATATAGAAGCTTCCGCAAAGCTGCGGATCATCTGGAATTGACAGCTTCCGCGCTGAGCCACAGCATCAAGGCGCTGGAGGCGAGGCTGGGTGTGCGGCTTCTTAACCGGACGAGCCGCAGTGTCGCGCCCACTGCTGCGGGCAAGGCCCTCGCGGAAAAGATTTCCGCGGGACTCGATCTCATAAATTCCGGCCTGGACGAGCTGAATGGTCATCACCGAGGCGCAGCAGGGAGTATCCGTATTAACGTCCTACGGGATGCCGCCAGCTTGCTTCTCAGGCCCGTTTTGCCTGTCTTTCTGCAGCGCTTCCCGAACATTGAACTTGAGATTGCTGTCGATGACCATTTCGTCGATGTCACCGCGGAAGGGTTCGATGCCGGATTGAGGTATGGCGGAACAATTCCTGAAGACATGATCGCTGTCCCCTTATCGCCGCCGCTCAAATGGGTGGCGGTTGGCTCACCTGACTACCTTGATCGTCACGGTCGTCCGGAATTGCCAAAAGATCTGCATTCCCATGACTGCATTCGGATCCGCACCGGCAGAGGGCAGATTTACAAATGGGAATTTGAACGCGGAGAGGAACGAAGCGAGATCGATGTTCCAGGTGCGCTTATTTCCGGCGAGTCTGATCTGGCGATCAGCGCCGCGATCGGTGGAGCTGGGTTGTCCTATTGTTTAGAGCAGCTGGCCCGCCCTCACCTCGCAGCAGGCCGCTTGGAAGTCGTTCTGTCTGATTGGGCTTCTTTCGGCCCGCCTCTTTCAATCTATTATTCCAGCCGACGACAACTCCCTTTCGGCGTCGATGCCCTTATTCAAGTCATACGCGAGCTTAGTCCGATGGGATAGCACCCGTCACGGTGCCCAATCGATGAGCGGCACTCATTGATCCAGTGACCTTTCCGCTATTGATTCATCCTTCAACCCCGCCTACCCATAACGCTTGGCTGCGGCGATCAGGCAGAGAGTTGCGTTGGCGACGGCTAAACTGGCTGCATTATCGGACAGGCTGTTAAGGTCAACGGCGGCCACATGAGGCCGTGAATAACCATGAAATAAGGCCAGCATCACAATCGAGAAAGATGGATCAATGAGCAAGCGAGTTATCTTTACCGGCGGCAGCGGCAAAGCCGGTCGCCACTCTGTTCCCTATCTGGTCAAGAGGGGCTACGAGGTTCGCAATCTCGATCTCGTCCCGTTGGAGTGCCCAGGGGTCAACACCTTGATCACTGATCTCACGGACAGCGGAGAAACTTTCAACGCGCTGTCGATGCATTTCGGTTCCGAAGGGCTGAACACGGGTGCAGGTCCCGCCCCTGTCGACGCCGTGGTTCATTTCGCCGCAATTCCCAGCCTGCTGCTGAAGCCGGATAACAAGACTTTCGAGGTCAATGTCATCTCGACTTACAATGTTTTGGAGGCGGCACTGAAGCTTGGTATTCGCAAGGTCATAATCGCCTCGAGCGAGACGACATACGGCGTCTGCTTCGCCGAAGGTGACAAGGATTTTCATTCCTTTCCGCTTGAGGAGGACTACGACATCGACCCGATGGACAGCTACGGACTGTCGAAGGTCGTCAACGAAAAAACCGCCCGCGCCTTTGCGATGCGCACTGGCTCCGACATCTACGCCCTTCGCATCGGTAACGTGATCGAGCCGCATGAATACGACCGTTTTCCGGGCTTTCTTGCCGATCCACCATCCCGCAGGCGCAATGCCTGGAGCTATATCGACGCCCGCGACCTCGGCCAAATCGTTCATCTCTGTATTGAGAAGGACGGCCTGGGCTTTCAGGTGTTCAACGCCGTCAACGACACAATCACGGCCAACCAGCCTACCCGCGATTTTCTAAAGCGCTGGGCACCGAACACGCCGATCCATCGCGAGCTTGGCGAATTCGAGGCGCCACTTTCCAATCGGAAAATACGCGAAGTCCTGGGCTTCAAGGAAGAGCACAACTGGCGCAAATACGTTTCAAAATTATGATGCGAGACGCCCGATCAAACATGACACCGCTCGATAATCGATTGACGGAAAAGCAAAATGACGACTGAATCGACGGTCGCGGGCATCCCGCAGATGGGTTATGGCACTTGGAACCGTCCCGCGCACGAAGCCTATCAGGGCGTCGTCTGGGCATTGGAAGCTGGATGCCGCCACATTGACACTGCCCAGGGCTATAACAACGAGCAGGATGTCGGGCGCGGCATCAAGGACGCAGGCATAGGGCGCGGCGAAATTTTTATCACGACGAAGGTCAAGCCAGACAATTTCGGTCCGGGCGAGGTTGTGCAGTCCATAAAGGAAAGCCTCGATAAGCTGCAGGTCGACCAAGTCGACCTGCTTCTGCTGCATTGGCCCTCGCCGCACAACAAATACGCGCTGCAGGACTATGTCAGCCAATTTGTAGAAGCCCTTGATACAGGTCTCACCAAGCGCATCGGCGTTTCAAACTTCACAAAGGCGCTGATTGACGAGACGATCCGGTTGTTCGGCGATCGCAAGATCTCCACCAATCAGGTCGAATGTCATGTCTACATGCAGAACAGACCGATCATCGACCATTGCGAAAAACTGGGCATCCCGGTGACCGCCTACTCGCCGCTTGCGCGCGGCGCGGTCGTAGGCGACGCACTGCTTGAAGAGATTGGGAAGTCCCATGATGCCAGCGGCGAGCAAATAGCTCTCGCCTTTCTCATCGCTAAGGGTCTGGTCGTGATCCCGTCGTCAGCAAAAAAGGATCGCATCGCGTCAAACTTCGAAGCGGGCAAGATCACGTTGACGCCAACCGACGTTAAGCGGCTCGAAAGCCTGGAAAAGGGAATGCGTCTCGTGAACGGAGATTGGTGCCCGGTCTGGGATAGCTAGAAGACAGATCTGGGAACATCGAGGAATTCGACTTGGCGGACGATGACCATATTGGCGCCCGCATGACATCAGGAGGCAGAAATGGACTATCGCAAGCTCGGGGCCAGCGGGACCATCGTCACGGCATATTGCCTCGGCACCATGACCTTCGGCGCCGAAGCCGACGAGGCAGCATCTCATAGGTTGCTAGACGACTATTTCGCCTGGGGAGGAAACTTCATCGATACTGCCGACGTTTACAGCGCCGGTCAGTCCGAAGAGATAATCGGGCGCTGGCTCAAGGCGCGGCCGATCGAAGCGCGTCAGGCTGTCATAGCCACAAAAGCACGATTCCCGATGGGCAACGGCCCGAATGATATCGGTCTGTCACGACGGCATCTTGGCCAGGCGCTCAACGATTCGCTCAAGCGCCTCGGCGTCGATCAGGTCGATCTTTATCAGATGCATGCCTGGGATGCATTGACGCCGATCGAGGAAACTCTGCGCTTCCTCGATGACGCTGTCACGGCTGGAAAAATCGGCTATTATGGCTTTTCCAACTATGTCGGTTGGCAAATCGCGAAAGCTGCCGAGATCGCCAAGGCAAACGCCTATAGCCGCCCGGTCACATTGCAGCCGCAATACAGTCTGCTGGTCCGCGACATCGAGCTGGAGATCGTCGCTGCTTGCCAGGACGCTGGTATGGGCTTGCTTCCCTGGTCGCCGTTGGGCGGAGGGTGGTTGACCGGTAAATATAAGCGCGACCAAATGCCAACTGGCGCCACGCGGCTTGGAGAGAACCCCAACCGCGGCAGCGAATCCTACGCGCAGCGCAATGCGCAAGACCGCGTCTGGGCGATCATTTCGGCGGTCGACGAGATCGCCACCGCGCGCGGCGTGAGCATGGCACAAGTGGCCCTAGCCTGGACGGCAGCGCGACCTGCCGTCACCTCCGTCATCCTCGGCGCTCGCACGCCCGAACAGCTCGCAGACAATCTCGGTGCAGCAAAGCTCACGCTTTCCGAGGACGAAACAACACGACTGAACAACGTCAGCGCACCTCAGCCGCCGGACTATCCCTACGGCAAGGCAGGCACCAACCAACGCCACCGGAAGATCGAAGGCGGCCGCTAGCGATCCTGCGTCTTTCATTGCACGAAATGGGCGGGGCCGGCTGCGTCCGGCTGGGCAAAAAGAACAACGAATCCTGCCTTGCATAAATGAAGACAGCGATCGCATTCGTCAGGAAACGGGCATCGCGCCCATCGCATATCGGACGACGAAAGGTCAGGGGAACTCTGGCCGATCACACTTCGGAGAGGGGCCCTGCAATCCTAGATCCCTGCAAAGAGTTTTGCGACAAAGGCTGGTGGAATCCACATCAGAACTGGCTCGATAACTCAGTCAACAGTCAGCGCTTATCCAAGCGCGGCCTGCAACGCTGTGACGGGGACCGGTTGGGCTATTCAGTTCATTTTTAGGCTTTCAGTATAACCTATCGTCCGTTCTTCAATTTCTCATTGCCTACAATAACTGAACTGCGCTACTGCGAAAATTCCATCTATAATATCTATTGCTCAGTTGAATCACTCCACCATCGGTAGCAATAGTTATCTCAGTCAAGTAAAAATTAGCGTTTACTAGCAGTTAACCATGAAATGCTATTTTTAGATATCGCGTCGGACGGCTCAATCCTTTCCGGCAAATCATTATCTCTCTTTGGATTCTGGCACGATGGCGCGGTCTCTGCTTTCAGCTCTCGCATTCACACTGCTGGCTGTACAGCCGACCGTGGCCACTGATCTGACAGCTTTCAAAAGACCTTTGACGATCCCATTCAACAAGGTCACGGCTTATTCGCCGCAACTTGCCACACTTGGCAAGATGTTGTTCTTCGATCCTAGGCTATCCGGCAACAAGAATATGACATGCGCGACATGTCACAACCCGTCCTTCGGCTTTGAAACGCCGGTCGAAACGCCTGTAGGAGCCGCAAATACCCACCTCGCGCGTCAGGCGCCAACCGTCCTCAATGCAGCCTGGGTGACGCCGAACTTCTGGGATGGCCGGGCGCCGAGCCTTGAAGCGCAAGCAGCGGGACCGATCGGCGCGCCGGCCGAAATGAACGGCAATCTCGATGATATCGTCGTGGAAATGAAGAACATAGCGGATTACGAGAAGTGGTTCGGCCAGGTGTTTCCCAATCAGGGCATCACCAAAGACAATATGCTGATCGCCATTGCGACTTATGAGCGGACGGTCGTATCGAACTGGTCACCGTTCGACCGCTGGGTCGACGGAGACGAGACCGCCGTATCCGATAGCGCCAAACGCGGTTTCGGACTGTTCACGGGCAGTGCAGGCTGTTCCGCCTGCCATTCGGGCTGGAACTTCACTGACAACAAATTCCATGACATCGGACTTCCAAGCCAGGATATGGGACGCGCCAAACTGGAGCCCGACAATCCGAAAGCCAAGTTCGCATTCAAGACCCCAGGCCTGCGTAACACGCTCTATCGCGGTCCCTATATGCATGACGGCAGCCTGAAGACAATGGACGAAGTGATAAGCCACTACGAAAGCGGCGGGATCGACCGTCCTTCGCTCGCTTCCGAACTCTTTCCTCTGTCGCTAACCGAACAGGACCGCAAGGACCTGATCGCCTTCCTTGGTACCTTAACCGCCGAGAAGCAGGATATCCCCATCCCAACCCTGCCGAATTAAGGAACCTTACGATGAATCTGTCCATACGCTTTCAAATTCTCATTCCTTTGGTGGCCACAATCATCGTTGGCTTCGGCAGTGCATCCCTTGTCGGCTATCAGGCGATGATCGGCCAGGACGAGGTCGAAGCCGTCGTTCAGGAGGCGATCGGCGCCAAGATGCTCTCGGCCCGCACTGAACAGCAGTTCAAGGATGCGATGTCGGTCGCAGATCGTGTTCTGGCCATGACCGACTTTGTCCCGGCGGGCGAAGTAAAGCAGCAGTTCGAGCAGGCGAATAGCGCATTGGAGGAGACGCTGAAAGAGCTCTCGGCCAACAAGCTTTCAGCGTCGCTGACGGACAGTGTCGTGGCACTGGTCGATAAACATGCAATCTGGGCCAGGGATGTCCAGATCAGCCTTGGATTGCTGCAAGACCCCGAAATCCCGACCAGCGAAAAGCTTGCCCGCTCCCAGCACGCAATCATCAGTCAGATCGCTGACCTGAACCAGATCGTTGACAAGGTCGCGACAGGCAGTGTCACCGCTGCAGGACGCGCCCTGACATCGAAGATCGAAACGGAGCTTGCCTTTGCCGGCGTTGCCGCAGTAATCGGCCTGTTCATTCTGACGATGATCGCCGGGCGTATTTCCCAACCGATCCAGCGGATCACGCAATCGATGCAGCAGCTTGCTGCCGGCGAAACCGACAAGGCCATCCCCTATGCTGGACGGGGTGACGAGATAGGTAAGATGGCGGCTTCCGTCGACGTGTTCCGCCACAATGCGATCGCGCGGTTCACACTCGAAATCGAGGCGGAAAACGGCCGGATCACAGCTGAGGCAAATCGGATCGCCGATCAGGAGCGCGGCGAGCGAAATGCTGCGGAGCGGCTGACCATCGCGACATCAGGTCTTGCAGCCGGGCTGAAGCGCCTCGCTGCCGGCGATCTCGCAGTCAATCTCCAAGAGCAGTTCGCGCCGGAATTCGAGCCGTTGCGGCACGACTTCAACAGCTCCGTCGATCAACTCGCAAACACGCTGCTGTCCGTGTCCGCAAGCGTTGCGACCATCAATTCGCGAACGCGTGAGATCAGCCTCGGCTCGAACGAGTTGTCCGCTCGAACGGAACGCCAGGCAGCAACACTTGAGGAAACCGCCGCCTCCTTGAGTGCGGTGACCGCCAAGGTTGCCCAATCCTCCCAAATCGCTGATGAGGCTCGCGCGGTCGCCGATCAGGCTAACCGCAGCGCAGAGACGTCCGGCAAAGTGGTCGCCCAAACCGTCGTTGCGATGGGGGAGATCGAGGAGTCCTCCAAGCAGATCAACAATATCATCGGCGTGATCGACCAGATCGCCTTTCAGACGAACCTTCTGGCGCTCAATGCAGGCGTGGAGGCCGCCCGCGCCGGTGAGGCAGGCAAGGGTTTTGCAGTCGTTGCGCAGGAAGTCCGTGAACTTGCCCAGCGCTCTGCTCAAGCCGCCAAGGAAATCAAGGAGCTCATCGGCAGCTCTTCGGGCAAGGTCGTAAGCGGCGTCCAACTCGTCAATCAAACCGGCGTGGCCCTTGGCGATATCGGCAGATATGTCGTGGATATCAATAAATTCATGGATGAGCTCGCTGCATCCTCCCGCGAACAGTCAGCTAATCTCTCGGAGGTCAATCAGGCGATGCACCAGATGGATCAGGTGACGCAACAGAACGCGGCCATGGTCGAGGAAACGACGGCAGCAAGCGGAACACTCGCAAGCGAGGCAGAGCGACTGCGCGAACTAGTTTCACAGTTCGAATTGGCAAGCCCTGCGGCTCCCAGGAGAGCCGCATTGCGTACTGCCGCCTAAAAAGGTCGACGGCTGTTGACTTAAGGCGCTCAACCCGAATGGTGTCGTTTTGCATTTGATCATGAGACTCCTCTGGTCGTTTTTTTAAAGAATTTGGATGCCGGTAATTTCTCCGGGGTCACGTTGTGCGCAAAAGAGCCGGTTTGGGCTTGAATATGAAGGCACGTTGGGTGCTGATTGTCGGGCTAGTCCTGATATGAAGGCCGGTTACGCGACCGCATACTGGACAAGACAATGTTCAGGGCAAGCGGTACCCATTGCTGTTATAGGGCCATTTTCACTTGCTGATTTCCGGCATGTCCTCGCCATATTGGCGGACATAGCGTAATGTTCCTCAAGTTTGTTGCGGAAAAGGTCAATCACATCTGCCGCCTTTTCCATGAGACCGCTCCAATTTGATGTGGTTGACTGTGAGACTAGCGCCGATGGAGCGGGGTGATTGTGATCTCAATCACTCGCCGGCCAAAATCGCTAGGGCTTCATCGGCGATCACCTGCTCCTCGTCGGTTGGAATGACGAAGGCTGTGATGGCACTTGCCGATGTGCTGATGACAGGCGCATTGGCGGCATTCGCACTGCCGTCGATGGAAAGGCCGAGCCATTGCAGGCGGTTGCAGATGGCGGCGCGTATGTCCGACTGGTGCTCGCCTATCCCAGCGGTGAAGACGACGGCGGCAAGGCCGCCGAGCGTCATCGTCATGCGGCCGATCTCGCCGGCAATGCGCAAAACGAAAAGGTCGACCGCCTCTCGCGCTTCCGGTCGTTGGCTCATCAGCAGATCGCGGGTATCGGCGCTGATGCCAGAAACACCAAGCAGACCGGAGCGGTGGTAGAGCATATCCTCCACGCTTTGCAGCGT
>NZ_JBFRFF010000042.1:0-50678 GCF_052114685.1 Rhizobium sp. 2YAF20
GAGCTGATGCAGCTGATGCTGACGCCTTGGCTTCCCGAAACATTGCCGATCGAGATCTTGCCGTCGGCCGACAGTGACAGTTCGCCGGCATTGGCGGCCATGTCGCCGGCCATGTTGACGCCGGCACCCTTCTCGGTGACGACGATCTTGATGCGGTCGGCCTGCATGGCGCCGAGCGCCGAGCCATCGATGGCATATTCCGGCGTGCCCGAGGTTGCCGTCAGCGCCGTCGCCTCGCCGGTGGCATAATCATATTTGCTGGCGCCACCCGTCAGCCGCAGGGTTTTGCCGTAGACAGGAGCATTAACGTGAATATTGCGGGAGACGACGTCGAACAGGTCGACGGCGCCAGGACCGGAAGAGAAGTTGCCGCCTGCTCCTTCGAAGGTCACATCGCCGCCATTGACGGTGAAGCCGGTCAGGCTGCCGTCGGCACCGATATCGGGCGTACCTGTGGTCAGCGTCGCATGCGGGGTGTTGATGAAACCGCAACCACTGCAAGTGATCCCGTTAGGATTAGCGATCACTACATCGGCTCTGCCACCAAAAACTTCCGTCGGCCCGTTCAGTGCCGAACGGTTGCCGCTCGTTACCTCGTTTAAGAGTAAGCGGATAGGCCATCCCACGTAGCATCGAGACGGGAAATCGCTCATTTTCAGCATGAATCATGCTGGGAAACCTATGAGCGAAGATATGAATCAGGGTCGTACGTTCGAAATTCTGACGGCGGAGCCGGTGCGAAAGCGGCGAAAGCCGAAGTTGTGGTCAGAGGAAGCGAAGAGTCTGATCCTCGAACAAGCGTTGGCACCCGGCGCGAATGTCTCTGCGGTCGCGCGTGCCCATGGAATGGACCCGTCGCAGCTTTTCGGATGGCGGCGAGCAGCCCTTGCGTCGGGCTCGGTTCAGCGTCTGAAGGCAACCGGGGACAATGAGGCCTTTACGCGTTTCGAAGCGGTGCGAACGGACTCCGTAGAGATTTGGGTGGGCGACACAACGCTTCGCGTCAGCGCCTCCATCGATCCGGCGCTGCTGAGCGGCATTGTCAGGGCGGTGCGGCAAGCATGATCGCTTCGGGTGTGGTGGTCTACGTGTCATGCCAACCGGTCGACTTCCGCAAGGGCGCTGCGTCGTTGATGGCCTTGGTGCGGGATGGCGGCCTTGATCCATTCAGTGGCGCTCTCTTTGTATTCCGCTCGAAACGCGCAGACCGGATCCGCATTGTCTGGTGGGACGGTACAGGTATCTGCCTTTACGCAAAAATTCTTGAGGAAAATGGTTTTTACTGGCCAGCGAAATCAGCCACGCGCATCCGTCTCGACCATGCGCAGTTGATGGCACTTCTGGCTGGTATGGACTGGAAAAGGATCAGGCCTGCCCAAGTGCGCAGACCGCTTTCGACAGGCTGAACAGGCCTGCGGCAAGATGAATCATGTCGCTGTAAGTGTTGGGAAATCGGCTGATTTTATGCTTTAGTGCATCTCATGATTTTACCTGGTTCCGACCTTCCTGACGACGTCGAAGCGCTGAAAGCAATGATCATCGCGATGAGCGCAGAGAAGGCTGCGACTGAGGCCGAAATCGCCCGAATGAAGGCTGTCCAACAGAAAGCCGACGAGCGGATCACCACTTTAACGGCGATCTTGAAGGTCTTGCAGCGTGCCCAAAATGGTACGCGCTCCGAGCGTCTGCGGCTGGCGATCAATGACGACCAGATAGACTTCGCTTTCGAGGAGATCGAGGCTGGCCTTGCCGCGATTGATCGTGAACTCGGCCAGGTCGGCAAAGAACGGCCAAAGAGGGCAGCGCGGCCTCGCAAAGGTTTTGCTGCCCATCTGGAGCGCATCGAGGAAGTCATCGAGCCGGAGATCCCCGACGAATGCCAGGGCTTGGAGAAAGTTCTGATCGGCGAAGATCGATCCGAGCGGCTCGATGTCATACCGCCGAAGTTCAGAGTCATCGTCACACGCCGCCCGAAATACGCATTCCGGGAGCGTGACGGCGTGCTGCAGGCTTTGGCACCAGCGCATATCATCGAAGGCGGCCTGCCGAGCGAACGGTTGTTGGCCTATATCGCGGTCTCGAAATACGCCGACGGTCTTCCGCTTTACCGCCAGGAGGCGATCTATCTGCGCGACAGCGTGGTTCTCAGCCGCTCTTTGATGGCCCAGTGGATGGGGCATCTGGGCTTCGAGTTGCGAATCTTGGCGGATTACATACTGGAGCGCATCAAAGCCAGCGAGAGGATATTCGCGGACGAGACGACCTTGCCGACGCTGGTTCCAGGCTACGGCAAGACGATGAAGGCGTGGCTGTGGGCATACGCTTGCGACGACCGACCGTTTGGCGGGTCTGGTCCGCCGATGGTTGCTTATCGCTTCGAAGACAGCAGAGGTGGCAAGTGTGTCGCGCGCCATCTCGCCGGGTTCAGTGGCATCCTGCAAGTTGACGGTTACTCGGCCTATACCAGCATGCTTAAAGAGCGCGCCAAGTCCGGAAGTAATGAAACGATCAAGCTGGCCGGCTGCTGGGCACATCTACGTCGTAAGTTTTACGAGCTGCACGTCGGTGGCATCAATGACGCTGCGACAGCGTCGATCACAGCCATGACGGAACTTTGGAAGGTTGAGGACGAGATCCGCGGCAGTGATGCCGAGACACGCGCAACGCGTCGTCAGGAGACGTCCGCTGCCATCGTCGCCGATCTCTTCCAATCGTGGGAAAAGGAGCTTTCCAAAGTCTCCGGAAAGTCCAAGACTGCCGAGGCGATCCGCTACGCTCTGACACGCCGGGAGGCGCTCGAGCGCTTCTTGACCGATGGCCGCATCGAAATCGACTCCAACATCGTCGAACGCGCGATCCGGCCCCAGACAATTACAAGAAAAAATAGCCTCTTCGCTGGGAGCGAGGGCGGTGGAGAGACATGGGCGACGATCGCCACACTTCTGCAGACGGCAAAAATGAACAACGTCGATCCGCTCGCCTGGCTATCTCAAACGTTGACACGCATCGCAAATCGCTGGCCAGCCTCAGATATCGAGCAGCTAATGCCGTGGAACTTCAGCGACGACGCTACCGGCTAACCGCTTACGTTTAAGATGACGGAGGCAGGGTTGGAATTATTGAGGTTCGGATTGCCCGGCGTCACGCCGCCGAGGTTCGAGGTGCCGACCTCGCCCTTGTAGTTGTTGAGTATCAGCCCCGGCGTACCGACGTTGAAGTCCGAAAATTTGTTGTGTGACAGGCCGGCCGCGTTCGGGGTGACGATATCGATCAGYGGCACGCCGTTGGGAGCCGCACCRAYRCCCGGCTGGTTGGCSGCAGGGGCGGTGGTGCTTGCCGAGACCGACTGGGCATTGGCGATGGCCGGCTGCAGCAACAGAAGGGCGCTAAGGATGACGGCAAGCGATTGCTGTCCGAGGCGCACGAGCCAATGAATGGCGCTGCCTGATTGCTGCCTTGGATGTTTGCCCACGATACGTTCGCCCTTCTGAGGTCGGGCTACGTCCGCGGCTCTCGCCCAAACATCTAGCCTACATCTCACCTCGCCCAGGCCGCGTCATGCGGCACATAYTGWYGATTTTTCTTGATCGACTTATCGGCGCGCGTCAATCTCTGCACGGATATGGAGAGCAAACTTAGGGTAAGTTCGCGCAAATTTGGTAAAGACCGTGTGAATTTTACACCAAAACCTATAGGAAATGCGGATAAAAACACGCATCACGGATAGTTTATCGCAGGYGCTTCAGGCCTTGCGGCGCGGCGATGGCGGACGCGCCACGACGCGGTGCTCGAGCACGAAWCCGGGGCCTTGGTCGTGCAGCACGCCGGACAGACGGCATAAACGTCCGCAGGCGTCGCAACGGCACAGGCGGACGCCGCTATCCGAAGCAAAGCCGCGATAATGCATCTGATCGGCCACCCCGCAATGCGGGCACACGATATCAGGCCGGATCTCCATGCCCAGCCGAACCTTTGCGTCCCAGTGGCCGGACGGATCAAGTTGCAATATCCATTGCCGCGTGCGCTTGATCCAGCGCGTGACCGATACCGGCTTGACACCAAGGATCGCGGCTGCGTCCGTGACTGGTCGTTGTTGCGACAACAGCCGGATGAACTGCGGCAAGTTGTGGAACTTCAGCCTCGACAGGGGGGTGCCGGTGGTGCGGCGGAAATGCACGTCGCAGGCAACACACCGAAACACCGGCAGGACCGGTTTCGGATGGGCTGCGCGCGTGGCAAGCACCGTCTCGCCGCCTCCGCAATGCGGACAGCGTGGCGGTGCTTCCGACAGCGACAGTATCTCATCGAACTGCCCCTGCAGCCAGGCGGTCAACGCCTTGTCTTCCGTATCGGGAATTGGCCGATAGTGCCCCGTCCGCGGCATCATCGGGTCGAATATACGTTTGGGGGGAGCCGTTGTTGTCATGTCAATCTCATTGCCGGTGCAACAGGAGGGCCTTTAGGGCGGCTGCGCATCTGAACATTGGAGCGAAAATTTGCCTGCTGAAACAGCGGGATGTTTTAGGTGCAGCGCGCGAAAGTCACAAGCCTTCTGAAAAATGCTTTCTGGCTATTTTTAAGCGTTGCCGCCGGCATTGTTCCGGCTTCCGAACAGGAGGAGGGACTGCGTAATATACCGCGTCATCGCCGACAGTCTTCCGCAGTCGGCCCCCGTTGCGGTCATATACGGCTAACCAATTCCAAAAGACCGTCGGGGAAAATGATCTCGGTGGCTTGTTGAAGCTCTTCGGTAGACCACCAGTGATGATCGGCCATAGCCGCGTGGAAAATGCCCTAAGGCTCTTTCGGAGCGCCCGGCGGGATCTGCTCCTCGCCTCGCGGTCAGAGAGATAGCGAGCCGACCCGCGCGCGGACCCCATACCTGGATTGACACTTATAACCTTTGCGCCGTCAGCACGCCGCGCGCCATTCGTCCAGGGAACTTCGGATGGGTTTGCCAAGCCGTGGTTATTGACAGAGTATCGCCGTCAACACTGAAGAATCGAACTTGTTCAGTGCCGACCCAAGCCGGATGCCACGCTGCGTCTACTTTTATGACGAGCCTGCCCTCGTCCTCGACATGGCACGAGCCAGAGTAGGCCATCATCGTTTCGAAGAGCGCTGCGGCGTCTTTGTCGGTGCGCCCTCTGGATGTGAGGATCGACATCATCCGGTCATTGGTGATTACCATTTGGCCGAGAGGGTCGACGCCGAAAATGTCCACGCACTCGCCAGTATCTTCCAATTCGACATGAAAAGACGTGATCTTCCACCATCCCAGCAATGCGCCGCGCACCGATGCCGAAGCCGACATGACGTATCTCCTCTGTCGCACCGGACATGATCCGATATCCGTTGGGTCGATGTTGCACAGCGGGGCGTCAGCTCGCAAGATAATGAAGCCCCTTCGCTCGTCTCAAAAACCCGAGAATCTCCGGCTAAAAACGCTTCGTCAAAATTCTTAATTTTCGATCAGGCTCTTAGGCAAATTTGGACGTCTGGAAGATACGATCTCTATGCGACCGCCCCTAGAGTTGGCACTTAGGATCAATCATATCCTCCGCGGACCCGCGGGATTTGTTGGTTCCGATTATTCTCGCCAGAATATAGAAGCCATGCTGCCCGTCCGGTAATGTGGCGCCAAAGACGCCTACTACCACGTTTTTCATATTTGAGCGGGCTCCATCAACACCGTCTGCGACAACCTTCAACGGGTTCAAATTTGAGAAATCATCGGCCGTATGGAACGTTGCCCACCAACGGGCATTGGTCCTCAAGTTTGTAAACCGGACGCTTCCAATCTCTGCCGCATGGGTCTTCAGCAGAGCGCGAAAGCGAGGCGTCTCGCATCCCATGTGGATATGAAGCCGATCTTGTGTGCGCCAACTGGCGGCGTTTATCGCTAACGCAAAATCCTGTGGTGAAACCTTCCATCCGAGCAGGCCGATTGCGGCTGATCGCTCTCTCCACGCTGCGTCAAAATAGTTAGGCGCTCCCGCCGTCAGAACGCGAGGGTCTTCGATGCCGGCCACATCGGCTAGCGGCGCAAGAATGGTTCTCTCTTTGTCGGTCGGTTCGCGAAGAACGGCGTAGGAGGACAGCGGATCCTGCGCCTGAACTACTTTGAGGCACGGATATGGCGATCCTGTTAGGATAGAGTTCATCTCGCAAGCTTTAACGACCAGCCCCAAAGCAGAGCGGCTGACGAATGAGCTCATGATTACGACTGCAACAGCGAGAGAAATAGCGAGAATGCCAGGACGATGCTTCATGCGTGATTTCGATTTTTTACTGACGAGCCAATCATTTCCGAAGATTTGGCTCTCATGATATCTTCCCTGAATCCGTTTCGATAGACGCGGCAGAACCATCGACCTCAAGAATTCGACGGAGATTTCCATTGCGACTGTCGGAACATTGATATTTCCAGGATCGTTGTCTGGCAACGCAGGAAATATGGAGTTCGTAGCACCGCGGATGACCGCTCATGGCGCAATCCGGCCAACATCAGCGCCCCGGCAAAGGGTAAGGCGCTTGAATTGTGTCGCTCGGACATCCGTGCTATTCGCATTTCGCCTGTCTTGGGATGCTTCCGCCCTGATGTTCGACGGTCGAAGGATGAGTGGACCTTGCGCGCCACTTCGGAAACAAGGCGCCCAAGGCTGGAGAGATGAGGCGAACCGTTAGAAGCATCCGCCTCATACCATTCATCTTATTGAAGGGCGGCGTCCTTTATTTCTCACCCTCATTTCCTGATCGGGCGGGGACTGTTCAGACAAACCGAGCCAGCTCATTCGAACGCTGGCGGCAAGGGATATCGAGCATTCCGTTTCTCGTAATCGGCAAGGGGCGCGCGGCGTAATACGCCCTCGTATTCCTGAAGCGTCCAGTCACCAAGATCGGGTGAGATCCTGCTCATTGTTCCGACTGTTAGACTTGCACGCGGATCGGACGGAGCTAACGGAATGACGAACCATGGGCTACTCGATGGATTGGCGGGGGTGGCAAACTCCGCGCCATTCGTTGGAGTGCTACTTGCCGCCGCACTAACGGGGGCCAGCATGGAAACAGTGACTACAGCTAGATTAGCAATCTTTGTATCATGTCCCACGCGATTATCTTGCCAAATTAGCGACACGCCATCGCTACCTGAAAAAAATCGCCTATGCACACCACCATGCCTTGCGGGAGTCGCTCCAGCGCGCGTGTAAAGCGGACGCGGAAGTGTTCCACGGTCATCCGGTCGTCGGGGAACGAGACGTCCGCGGCGGGTTTGGAGCGGTTGTGCTCGTGCCGTGGTTTGGCGTTGTCGCTCATGTCGAGGATACACAAAAAGCATTCAATCGAACTGCTCGCCATGCCCGATCTGTTCCAGCACGGCGTCGCTTGCCACAGGATCGTCTGCCGGATCCGGATCGGCCTTATTCGCCTCCTCTAGCGAACGCGCGGCCTCGATCAGAGCAACGACAATTTCCCGCGTTGCCCAGCCGGCCTCGTTCGCCGTTGCAATGACTTCGTCCAACACGTCGCGAGCGGCAGCCTTCGCTTCCTCGAAACGATCCGCAGTGTCTTCACTTATGGGCGCAGGGAACCGAGTGCCGACCGGCTCTATCCACGGCTCCGTCAGGGTCCGCAATTCGTCCCGATCGATGAACTCGTCAGTTGCTCCGGCCTTGGGATCGGGATGAGAAACGGTGACGTCCATTTCCTCGGGAAGAGATAGCGCCTGCTTTGCATTCATGATGCCGACGGGAACCTGTTCTCCGCCGTCGTTGGTCACAGTCACTTCCACGATCTTTTTTTCTTCGGTCATGGATGGTCTCCTTCGATTGGCAAACGCCGGCGACGTCCTTCTGTTCCCGGACGTGGTGCCTTCGAAGGCGCCTGGGTTTCGCGACTGAACATTCGTAATCGGGCTCCAGAGTTTTTGCGCGTAGCTCGTTCGGCTGCTACTCGCCGGAACGGGCGCCTGGCACAAACCCAAGAACGAATTCTGTCACCTTCTCGGACGACATCTCGCACGGCTTCAACACCGACCGCCCTTCGGAGAGGACGTAGAGGTTGAACGAGACGAGGTCCGTGCCGCCGAGTTCCTCGGCGTACAGCCAGACACGCCGACCGTCGTCGGAACGCTGGATGGTCGATCCCCACTGCCGTTCTTGGAAGTCCCCCTCGACGTACCCGTCTGGAAGCCCAGCAAGTGCCTGCTCGAATCCCGGCGTGACGGAAGCGCTGGTACCGTTCACGGCGCGAGGCACTCTTCGCAAATGCCGCAGCCATCCTCGTCCAACGACGCTCGGACACATCCGCAGCAGAGGCAAGCGACGCCTCCTGCGTCTTCCCGCTCAGGCGGAAGGATTTCCATCGTCTCCATCGTGAGGTCGTACTTCAGGTCAGCGGCGTCTTCCATGTCGAGACTCCAGTCGAATTCGGACTCAAGATGGTGATGTCGGCCATCCAGACAAGACGGACGCCTTGACGGTTCGAAAGCGAACGACATCTCTTACGAATGAGCCGCATCCATTCCCCACCGGCGGATCGAAATCCCGACCGGTTCCTGAGATGCCAGGGCGCCATGGAGGATGCGATCGCAGTGACTGGTTGGCGCCGCCAATTGCAGTCGCTCTTGTCGAGGTAATAGTTTGATAAAGTATGCAACCCATGCTTCACAACGCAGGAGTTTCTGGCGATTTTCGGAAGTGCGCTTTTTGACGAACTAGCGACCCCATCCTGCACCCTCAACACTGAAATTTCAGCTCAAGCCCTCATCAGGACCATCAAGAAGTGACCGCCTCTCCGCCCTTTCTCGGCTTTCCCGATCGCCTCGCCGATGGCTGTATGCCCCACGTTGTGATCTTCGGAGCCGGTCACGGCACCACCTATCCCGGCAAGGACAGCAGCGGCCACACTCTGGCCGCCGACGCCATCCGCGCTGCGAGCCAAAACGACGCCGCGCTCGTCGAGCATTGGGATTTCGATCTCGGCGGCCCACTATTCGACGCCAAGCCGGTCTGTTGCATCGACGTCGGCAACATCCCGACCATTATGAATGACAATGCCGGCAACCGGGCCCGGATCGAGACGAGGACCCGCGAGGCCCTAACGTTGCAAGCCGTACCGATCCTGCTCGGCGGCGATTGTTCCGTGACCATTCCCTTCCTCACAGGCTTTTCGGACGACGGGCCAGTTTGGATCCTGCAGATTGACGCCCACATCGACTGGCGCGAGGAGGTGCAAGGCGAACGCTACGGTTATTCGAGCCCGATGCGTCGAGCGAGCGAGATGCCACATGTCGCCGGCATCGTGCAAGTCGGCCTACGCGGTGTCGGTAGCGCGCGCATCACCGACATCGAAGCAGCGCGACGCTATGGCAGCCACTTTGTAACCGCTCAAGCGATTCACGCCCGTGGCGTCGAATCCGCTCTCCAGCATATTCCGGAAGACGCGCGGGTCGTCGTCACCCTCGACTGCGACAGCATTGATCCGAGTATTATGCCGGGCGTGGCGGCGCGTACCCCCGGTGGCCTCACCTACACGCAGGTGATCAATCTGATTGCAGGCCTGGGCAGACGCGCCAGGATCGCAGGATTCGACCTTGTCGAGCTCTATCCTCCCGCCGACATTGGCGGCCTGTCGGCCCAGGCCGCCGCGCGCCTTCTCGTCAACGTGATCGGCGCCATCGTCCGGCAGGTTTGAATCCGCGCCCAGTTCACCCCTCTCGGGCGCGACCTTCCAGACCAGCGCTTCGCGACCGAAGTTGTCGTCCCAACCTATCGTTATGCCATCTCCACTCAGCGGCTCTGCATCGACAGGGTTGTACCAGTTGTGCCAGGCGGCGCGGCCTATCCAGCCCGAACGTCGCGCCAAATTGATTAAGCGATACGACGACGGAATTTAGATTGCTTTCACCTGCCCCTTCGTAGGGCGCGAATGCGTTGAGCGGTGACAATGTCGCCCATGGAAATCGCCCGATTGATTTTATGTGTGAAACATCGTCAGCCCTTTGGAACCGCGACGCCAAACGCTAGGTTCGGCGCTGCGATGGGAAGTATGACGGGGGTAAGGCGTGAATTACAATTGGAGCGGTGCGCGAGCGCGCCGTATCAGATTGGTGAAGGCTGGCATCTCACTGCTGATTGTCCTGGCCGCGATCAGCTATCCGGCGATGATCCTATTTCGCGCCATCTAGCCGGTTCGGCTCGGCTCGACGGAAATTGCTGATTTTTGTGGTAGCCCTTAGGGCTATTGAAGTCCGAAAAATCCGGAATTATCTTTTTCTTTTGTCGTTCCACTTGGAGGATGAAACGATGAGAGACCAGAGGATAAAGCCAACCGACGAACCCCTGACATCCCGAGATCTTGGCGTCTGCCAATCGGTCCACAACACCGTATGCGACGAGCAGAAATGTGCCCCCGGCTCGGAGGAAGCCAACAGGATTGCCGCCATAACCATCCATCTCTATCGCCAAGGCGTCAGAGACGAACAAAAGCTACTTGAGCTGGTACGGGCCGCACGCGGTATCCAATTTGGCCGCGAGGATGCCAAGCGGGAGCGAAAACCGCTGGCCTAAAGGCCGTCACGCCCGCGCTATAGGCGAACAGGGACGCGATTGATCTGTGAGCGGGGCGGCCAGGTGTCGCTGTGAGGGGACACGGGGTGACACCTGGCCTTCTCGAGATGTCTGCGCAGGGAGGGGCAGACTTAGGCGAACGCTCGTCTGGCGGAAATGTTCCGCGCTGCAGCACGGGCGGGGAATTCAGCGATCGTCGGCTTGGAAGGGTTATACGAAGGCCTCAATCTGCCACACTGCCAAGATGGCATGAAAGCAGTCATGCTCGCCGGTCGCCGCCATAGAAACTTCGTTGGGGAACTAGCACCGCGGCGGGCTAGACACCTCGCGGTCAGTGGAGAGTGGCGGCGGTCTTCCGGTTCGAAAATTGATGCACGAGCATGATGCCCTGCTCAAGCAGGAGTTCGGCTGCCGCCAGATCACGTGGCCCGAGCCAGACGTTCATGCCGCGGATGGTGTTTGCCACGCACATGGAATTTGAGACGAAGCGTGCGTCGCCCTCGTCCTCCGCCTCCTCGGCCGTCGCTTCCAGCGCGTCGGCTACCGTGTCGAGCAGGCTCGTCCGCTCGGCTAGCGTCATTTCATACAAGGTCTTCGATATGCCATGCATGATCGTCTCCTCGCGCAGACCAACAGATCGCGGCGTTGATAATTCGATGAAGTCAACTGGCTGTGAATGGCAGATGGTGATTGGTCACCCACGGAGCAAGTCATAGCTGCTAGGCATCAAGTGCATTAGTCTCGGGCGATCGGCCGATCGCCCTGAAGGTCGTTCGCCGAAGTCCTTTTCAAAGCAGAACCGCCCGACGCGGTTATCGTCGCCCGAAGTGAACGGCTTGAATAAAACACATTCAGAGCTTACTTAATGCTCATCGGCGTTGCTGGTGAGTGCTCCGCGGGAGCGTTCGCGACTGCCGAAGTCGTTCGACTACTTTTGACCACGGATGTACTGGCACTGGTGTGAAGAGCGATGTTGGAAAGGTCGGTGCGGTTTCGCCCCGGCCTTTTTTATTGGCTAGCTGTCACGGCAACGCCCCCGGCCACTCGTTCGACGGTTCTTCGGCCTCGGCGCCTAGGCGACCCGGGGTCGGGATCGCGGTCGTAGGCAGTCTTAAGATCTCCGATCTCTTCTACGATCGCGTCGTAGACGTCGGCCTGCGTCGCAACTTTGACGACCAAAGAGTCTACGAAGTCCTCGAGCTGCAGACGCAAGCCATTTTTCCAGTTTTCGCTCACCTGCGACCCTCCGACTGCAGACGAACGCCGTTGCACAGCAGTCCCCACGTGGGACAGTGCGACGACGACCGGCTGACCGGTACAGCACCCTGATCAGGCTCCGGATCGGGGAGAGGCTCTTCCCCTGGAATGCGGTCTGGATCGGATGGTGGATTATCGAGCGGGGGCACGATGGGAACGGACATATGAGTTTCTCCTCGATTACCGCAACGCAGGAGGTGTTCGCATGTTCCGCCGGCCCGTGAGATAGCACAGATCGATCCGTAGGTATCTCATTTCGGACAGCTTGGACGTTGATTGAGGGCTGAACAGACAAGCTCGCGCTGCCGGTATCGCGGCTGCTGTCGATCCCACGTGCGCTGCCCATCTGCCCTCGTTGGACGCCGACCCGGAGCCAATGCTGGGTATAGTGGTCGCGAAACGATCCCCCATCATTCCACCGGAACGGCTTGATGCCTCCGTCACAGAGGCGCTCGCAAGGATTGGAAAGACGAAGGGACGCCTTTGTTACAGTCGCGCGCGAGGAGAGCTTCACAAAAGGAGCCGCAGTCAAACCGGGCGTCTCCCATTCGGCGCTCAGCCAGGCGAACCGCAGCCTTGAAGAGCGCCTCGGCATGAGGCTCCTGACAAGGACGACGAGGCGGGTGTCTCCGACGGAGGCAGGCAAGAGGCTGCTGGACACCGCAGGTCCGCGGTTCGAGGAGATCCAGGCCGAGCTGGCCGCGTTGAGCGAGATGCGCGATCGCCCGACGGGCACGGTTCGGACCACCGCGGGAGAACACTCCGCAATCTCGGTTCTCGCTCCCGCACTCGAACGGTTTCTGCCGGACAATCCCGACGTGACAGTTGAGATCATCGTCGACTACAGGCTGGCCGACATCGTGGCGGAACGCTTCGATGCCGGCGTCCGTCTCGGCGAGCAGGTCGCAAAGGACATGATCGCGGCTCCGATAGGCCCGGACGTGCGCATGGCAGTGGTGGGCTCGCCCGCCTACTTCCCACCAGAACCGTTTGCCTGCGACACCGCAGGACCTCCCCGCTCGCAAGATCAACCCGCAGCAAGCTCCTTCGCTTTCCGGGCATATCGATCAGCTTGCTCGTCCTCGCCCATCGCCGCCAGCAGAAGAGACAGGTTCCGATGCGTGTGGGGATCGGCAGGACGCAATCTTATAGCGGTTAGATAGTGTGATCTTGCATCCGCGAGCATGCCTTGCTCGTGGGGAGCACCGCCAGATTTTTGTGGGCCTTCGCATAATCCGGCGACGATCTGAGGGCGGCACGATAGTGAGACTGAGCCCTCTCGAGATCGCGTCCTTCGAGAAGCATGGCGTAGTTGTAGTGAGCTTCGGCGTAATCCGACCTCGCCTGTAGCGCCAGTCCGTAGTGCGATTCAGCCTCGTCTGCATCGCCATGCTTTTCGAGAAACACGCCGAAATTGTTGTGGGCCTTGGCAAAGCCAGGGCGCAGCCGTAGCGTCTCTTGAAAATGATGATACGCCTCGAACCGATCGCCCCACCGATCGAACAGGCCGGCTAGACGCAGAAGGGCATCAACGTAGTCAGGTCTGCACTTCAAAACTTGCCGATAAAGGACAGCCGCTTTCTCCGCCCGGCCGGTTTCTTCATGCAATATCGCAAGGTTGTAGTGTGCTTGCGGATATTCCGGCTATAGACGAACCGCCTCCCGGTAATGGGCTTCGGCGGCGGTTTGGTCACCCACGCGTTTCAAGATGACGCCACGGTTGTTGTGCGCCTCCGGGTAGTCCGGGCGGAGCAAGTGCCGAGGCGGATCCCCGGCCCTGTCCCGTAGACGCTTACGTCGAGTGATCGTATCTACGATCCTTCTCGCTTGCTCCTGGTGATTAAGATAAACAGCGTCGACGTCCTCCGAGGCGGCACGAATGTCGGAGGCTAGAACCAGGCATGATCCGCCCTAGACGGCCATGTCCAATTCAATGCCGCGTTGCGATGCCAGTTCCGCAATCGCATCGAAGGCGTCTTCAATCGTTTGCTTATCGAGTTTTGTGTCGGCAACCATACGTAGTCTCCAAATGCGTTGGTATTTGAAGTCACCGGCGGCAACCAGTCAAACACTTGATTTCTTTCACATCAAGTCGGGAGCAAACTCGATCGGCTAATGGTTATGCATCTGGGCGAGGTGCGCCGCTGTGGGTTCGTTCAGTTCCGGCTGCAGCGTGACGTGACTGATGCCGAAATGCACATTCAGTTCCGCTGCCGCATGCGCGAGAACCTCGTCACCCGGATGACCGTCCGGCGTGACCAAATGGCAGGTCAGCCCGGTTTCGGTGGTGCTCAGTGACCAGACGTGGAGATCATGGGCCGAAGCGACCCCAGGGATGTCGAGCAACGACTGGCGAACCTTATCCATGTTGATCCCCTCCGGGACCGCGTTGAGGCTCATGGTGATGGAGCCGGTGAGTAGGCTCCATGTTCCAGCGACGATGACCAGGTTGATCACCAGGCTCATCAGCGGGTCGATCCAGTGCCAGCCGGTGAGGAGAATGATCAGGCCGCCGACCACGACGCCGAGAGACACCAGCGCGTCGGCCGCCATGTGCATGAACGCGCCCCGGACGTTAAGGTCACCTTTGCTCCCGGAGGAGAACAGCCAGGCGCAAACGCCGTTGAGCACGATCCCGCATGCAGCGACAATCATCACGGTCTTTCCAGAGACGATCTCCGGCTGCCAGAAACGCTGGATGGCCTCCCAAGTCAGGCCGCCGACCACAACCAGCAGGAACACCGCGTTGAACAACGCCGCAAGGATCGAGGTGCCGCCGAGGCCGAAGGTAAAGCGCTTGCTGGGATTTCGCTTGGCAAGGATCACCGCCGCCCATGCAACCCCGAGCCCGAGCGCATCGGACAGGTTATGCCCGGCGTCGGCGAGCAGGGATACTGAGTTGATGGCAAGGCCGTAGATGACCTCGATGATCACGAAGGCCGCGTTCAGACCAACTCCGATCGCAAAGGCCTTGCCGAAATTAGCGGGGGCATGAGCATGGCCGAGACCAGGGCTATGTCCGTGGTCATGATCGTGACGATGGCCATGGTCGTGCTGAGGGGACATCGCAGAAACTCTCGTTGCGTATTCGCGCACGCTACAAGCTCTAGCCACTAGAGATGCAAGCGGAATATTCATGAAAATGAAGGCTCCGTCGAATTGAAGCCGGTTACTTGATGACACGCGCGCATCTCGGCCACGACCCGTAGATATGCCATAGTGCAATGCATGTGCGCCAAGACGCGGAAGGTAACGCCGTGAATTTCTATTCATCGTACGATCAAGGATTCGTTCGTGTGGCCGCTTGTACGCCGCAGTGCGAGGTTGCCGACCCTAGATACAACGTCGCAGAGACTTTGAAGCTCGCCAGGCGCGGCTCCGACGAGGGAGTCGCTCTGATGGTGTTTCCCGAGCTTGGGCTCTCCGGCTATGCGATCGATGATTTACTGGGCCAGGCGGCGCTTTTGGAGCGCGTGGACCGGGAACTCGGTCAACTGGTCGAAGCTAGTGCCGAACTTGCCCCGGTCTTGCTGGTCGGCGCACCGCTCCGACGAGAGGGTCGGCTCTATAATTGCGCGGTCGCCATTCATCGCGGTCGCATCCTGGGCGTGACCCCGAAAAGCCATCTGCCGAACTATCGGGAGTTCTACGAAAAACGCTGGTTCGCATCAGGCCGCGACCTGCGTGATATGTTCATCGACGTGGCAGGTGCTTCGGCGCCGTTCGGGATCGACCTGCTGTTTGCCGCCGAGGATGTCGAGGGCTTCGTCTTCCATACCGAGCTGTGTGAAGACGTTTGGGCGCCAGCGCCGCCGAGCGACCACGCGGCGCTGGCTGGCGCTCTGATCCTGACGAACCTGTCCGCCAGCAACATCACAATTGGCAAGGCGGAAATCCGGCGTCTGTTGTGCGCAACCCAGTCCGCTCGTTGCTGGGCGGCCTACGTGTATTCGGCAGCGGGGCCTGGCGAGTCGACGACTGATCTCGCCTGGGATGGCCAAGCGTGCATCTATGAACTTGGCTCGCTCCTGGCCGAAACAGACCGCTTTCCGATGCAGTCTCAGATGGTCATTGCCGACATCGACGTGGATCGGCTCCAGCTCGAGCGATTGCGAACAGGTACTTTCAATGACGCGGCCGTTGCGCAAGGCTGGCCTGAACTCCGCTTTCGCCGGATCGGCTTCCGCTTCGAGCCCCCGCCGGGAGACATAGGCCTCTGGAGGTCGGTACCGCGCTTTCCGTTTGCGCCCGCCGATCCTGCCCGTCTCAACCAGGACTGTTACGAAGCCTATAGCATCCAAGTCCAAGGGCTGATGAAGCGCCTTCAGGCCACTGGGATTCGTCGTGTCTGCATCGGCGTTTCGGGTGGCCTTGATTCGACGCATGCACTGATCGTCGCCGCTCAGGCATTCGACCGCCTCGGCTGGCCACGGTCGGATATCCTCGGGTTCACGATGCCCGGTTTTGCAACCGGTGAAGCGACCAAGTCGAACGCCTGGGCCCTGATGCGCAGTCTGGGCGTCACCGCCGAGGAGGTCGATATCAAGCCGTTGGCCAATCGACTGTTGGCCGATCTCCGCCATCCCTTTTCGAAAGGCAAGCCGATCTACGACGTGACCTTCGAAAACGTCCAGGCAGGCCTGCGCACCGATTTCCTATTCCGCGCTGCTAATCAGCGAAAGGCGATCGTACTCGGCACCGGTGACCTGTCCGAGATTGCGCTGGGATGGTCGACATATGGCGTCGGAGATCAGATGAGCCATTACAATGTCAACGCCTCCGTTCCGAAGACGCTCATTCAGCACCTGATCCGCTGGGTCGCCAATTCAAAATCCTTCAACGAAGAAACCAATCAAACCCTCTTGCTCGTTCTCGGTACAGTCATTTCTCCGGAGCTTATCCCCTCAGGTTCAAAGGATGCTTCGCAGGGCACGGAGGCGACGATCGGCCCATATGAACTCCACGATTTCACGCTGTTCTATTTGACGCGCCATGGGCTTCGTCCCTCGAAAGTCGCCTTTCTGGCGTACCATGCCTGGCGCGACGCTGCGCAAGGAGTTTGGCCGCCAGGCTATCCCAAGGACCGACGACACGCATACGATCTCGCCACCATCAAAAGGTGGATGGAGGTATTTCTGTATCGCTTCTTCGCGATCAGCCAATTCAAGCGTTCGGCCTCGCCGAACGGCCCCAAGGTCACTAGCGGTGGCTCCTTGTCGCCGAGGGGGGATTGGCGGGCACCGTCGGATGGCAACGCTCGCGTCTGGCTCGAAGAATTGCGAAGCAATGTGTCGGAAACGTAGTCCGAAGTCTGTGCCGTTGGGCAATACGAGGTCGGTCTGCTGACCTTGTCGCTCTCGCCGAGATCGGAGCCGTAGACCTTTTTGCCGACGGCCGTCCTGCTACATTCGACTGCGTGCCGATGCGGCGCATCGTCGTCTGAACGATGACTGGCCGAGCAATCGAATGGCGGATTGCTGAAATCTCGCGAGACGAGTCGCGCAGCCGAGCTGCCTGCAAAGCATCGCTAAGTACTCTACAAGGGTCTCAGATACCACGCGGAGCGAAGAGGATAATTGCGGATGCGATCAGCGCCGATGCCGAGCCCGACAAGTCCCACCTGTCCAGTTGTTGACCTTCGACTGCCCAGAGCCACAGCAGCGACGCCACGATGTATATGCCGCCATAGGCCGCATACGCTCGTCCGGCTACCTCGCTTGGGATCAGCGTCAGCAGATAGGCAAACACGACGAGCGCAAAGAGCCCCGGCGCAAGCCAGTAGATGGAGTGTGCCGTCCGACGCCAGGCCCAGAAGCTGAAGCATCCGGCGATCTCGCAGACCGCGGCGGTCGCAAAGATCAACCCGGTGGAAAGGTAGACAGGCATCGAAACTCGCTCGTTAAGTCAACGTCACAAACGAAGTGGTTGCATGGATTCGACGATCTGGCTACGTCGCCTTTCATATTCCTGTCGTCAGCGCGATCATCCAGCCCGGCATCGTCCCCAAGAGGGCTTCTGCAGCACCCTCTCCATGTCGGTCAGGATCTTAAGGCTGGCGAATACCACGACGCGAAGTCTTGCCTTGCCAGTCCCGGCACTGCTGGCTATGCGAGCACGCAGGCGCTTAAGCCCCCAGCGACTTCACTCCGAGGCCGATCAGCAGCAAGGCTCTCGCCGTGTCAATCTATAGTTTACCGGTTCGGCCTAAGGATACCGCATCCTTGGGTTCAGCATTCGTTTGTCCGCAAACGAATATTGAACGATCCAACCACAAATCACGGGATCCGAGATGACCAATGCGTTCGAATCCGACGTCTTTGATCTGGCACCGATCTCGATGTGGATAGAGAATTTCAGCGGGGTGAAAGCGCTGTTCGACCAGTGGCGTCTCGACGGCATAGCGGACATTCGGGAATTCCTAAAGCAGGACCTTGCGCGCGCTGCCGATTGCTCGCAGCGCATCCGTGTCCTGCGGGTGAATAGGAAAACGTTGGAGCTGTTCGAAGCCGACGATATCGCGCATTTGACCGCCAACCTCTCCAGTGTCTTTCGAGACGACATGCTAGATACGCACATCAACGAACTGGCCGACCTGTGGGACGGCCACACCGAGTTTTCGAGCAGCACGGTGAACTATACGCTGTCCGACCGACGATTGGACATCCAATTGCGCGGGGCCGTGCTGCCTGGCTACGAAAGCTCTCTTGCGAGGTTATTGCTGACGACATAAGACGTCACCTCGCGCGAAGAAGCAAGGCGGGCGGAGAGCGACAACAGGCGATACGCCGAGGGAATATTTGATCACTCGCCGATCTCTCTGTGGATCGAGGACTTCAGCACCATCAAGACGCTCCTTGAAGGGGGTCCGCGACCGTGGCATTGTCGACTTTCGCACATTCACGGATGTGCATCCGGAATTCGTCAGCCAATGCATGAGCGAGATCCGCGTCATTGATGTCAATCAGGCGACGCTCGAGCTATTTTGTGCACCCGATCGCCATACGCTCCTGCAACGTCTTGGCGATATTTTCCGTGGCGATATGGAAAAGCCCTTTCGCGAGCAGCTTATGGAACTTTGGAACGGCAATCTGTTTCACCACCGAGAGGTCGTCAACTATGCGCTCGATGGCTCCGAGCGCCACATCCTCTTGCATTTCTCTGTTTTCCCAGGGCACGAGAGTAACTGGTCTCGTGTTCAGGTGGCGCTGACCGACATTACTGCGCGCAAGAAGGCCGAGGCCTATCTCGAATATCTCGGCAAGCACGACGTACTGACCAGGCTACACAATCGTGCCTTCTACATGGATGAATTGAACCGGCTTGAGAGAAAGTCACTCCGGCCTGTTTCAGCAATTGTGATGGATCTCAACGGCTTGAAGGACGCGAACGATCAAATCGGCCACGATGCCGGAGATGCGCTGTTGCGTCGCTTCGGCGAGGTTCTCAATGGTGTCGTGTCACAGCCGAACCATGCCGCGCGAATCGGGGGCGATGAATTCGCAGTATTGATGCCGGGGGCGGACCGGCATGCCGCGAGCGTCATGGTTGAAACGATCAACGAGCTTCTAAAGATCAACAATCAGTTCTATTCCAGTTCTCCCCTCAGCGTGTCTATTGGCATTGCCACGAGCGAGCCGGTTGAAACGATGGAGAGTGTGGTCAAGCGCGCTGACGCCTGCATGTATGAGCAGAAGAGAGCTTATTACGCATCACGCAACAAAGCCGACGCCAATTTCGGGCGCGATGGCGTGTCTGAATCTGCCGCCTGACGCGGACGATCAAACTGGGAAAAGACCGAGCGACGCGTTGCAGGCGTGCTCCCCGTCTTCGACTTCGGCGGCATAGAACGCGTCTATCGAAAAGCCGACCTCGGGCTTTAACCCATTTCGCTACTAAGATCTAACAACCCGCTTCGGCGGGTCTTTTTGTGCCTTGAACAGAGCCCGGAATGTCATCTCTGACATCCTAATGCGCCTAGGTGACACACAAATGCTGTTCAAGGAAAATCGCTCATTGAAACCAATTGGCTTTTGGCAAAAACGTGCAGACCTTCTGAAAACTCCTCAGCAGTCGATCCGAAAAGCTCTGCTGGAAACTTGGATTGAGTTTTGGCATGGATCTTTTGCGTTGGCGAATAGATAGCCGTCGGCCTCATGGATTGGGCCGAACTTCAGGCCGGCTTTGCCGCACTGGACGCGGAATGCTTCGACATCCTTGACGTCGAACACCAGTTTGATGACGGACTGGCCACTTCGTTGTCCCTTGGCTGCTTCATGCAGCATTATATTTGCTCCACCGTCTTGCGCTATCAGTTCGATGATACGATCACCGGGCAGTTGCATGGCTTTGAAGCTGAAATGCCTCTCATAGAACTGCGCGGTCTCCTCAACATTCCTCGCGTAAATCATCAATCGATTAAGTGGCAAAATATCCTCCGATTACAGCCTGTTCGATTCACCTGCATCAATGCTCGTGGTAGACTTTGCCATGGCACATCTTTCAGGAACAGACCGCTCGCAATTGTTGCTTCTGCCCGAAGCGGTCGACGACTATGTCGGACCGGACAACCCGGTTCGTTTTATCGAGGCCTTTGTCGATGGTCTCGATCTTGTTTCGGCCGGGTTTCTACGAGTGGCGGCGAAAGACACTGGCCGTCCTGGATACGATCCTGCCGATCTGCTTAAAATTTACATCTACGGTTACCTCAATCGGGTGCGGTCGAGCCACCGGCTGGAGGCGGAGGCCCATCGCAATATCGAGGTGATCTGACTTCTGCGCCACCTGAAGCCGGACTTCCGCACCATCGCCGCCTTCCGCAGGATCAACCGGTCTGCATACAGGCAGGTGTTCCGGGAGTTCGTGATCCTATGCCGCCAGCTCGATCTGTTCGGGAAAGAGCTTCTGGCGGTCGATGGCACGCGGATCAAACCGGTCAACAACAAGGATCGCAACTTCACCCGTGGCGCACTGACCAAGTTCATCAGCGAGGCCGACGAGAAGCTCGCCGATTACATCAAGCGGCTCGATGAAAGCGATGCCGACGAAGAGAAGCTGGGTAACGGCAATGGCTCTGGTCGGAGAAGATCGCAGCCATCAAAGGCAAGCGCGATCGCTACAAGGCGCTGCTGTATGAATTGGACAAGACCGGCGAGGACCAGATCTCGCTGACCGATCCGGATGCTCGCGCCATGGCGCGCATGACGAAGGTCGGCGTCGGCTACAACATCCAGCTCGCCGTGGATGTGAAGCACAAGCTGATCGCCGAACAGGAAGTGTGCAACCAGGTCCTCGACATGGGTCTGTTGGCGACGACGGTCGAAGCTGCCATGGAAACGCTCGGCGTTGACAAAATCGAGGCGGTCGCCGATCGTGGCTACTTCAAGATCGAGGACATCGAGGCCTGTGAGAAGGCCGGCATCAGCGCCAATGTTCCCAAACCGATCCGGGGACCGGCCGCACGCGAGGGCTTCTTCACCAAGGAGGCGTTCCGCTACGATCCGGACAAGAACGTCTACATCTGCCCAGCCGAACAGGTTCTCTCGTCACGCTACGAGAGCAAGTCGCGCGAGAACGTGAAATTCGACTACTGCAACAGGGACGCCTGCAAGGGCTGCGCCCTCAAGCCACGCTGCACCAACAACCCCTATCGCCGTGTCTCGCGACTTGAGAACGAGGCCGCCCTTGATCGCGTGGCAGCACGGTTGGCGGCGCGACTTGACGTTCTCGACCGGCGGCGCGAAAGCGTCAAGCATCCGTTCGGCACGATCAAGCAATGGATGTATCAGGGTGCGTTCCTGATGCGACGGCTGGAAAACGTTCGGGGCGAGTTCAGCCTGACGGCGCTCGCCTATAACATCCGAAGAGCCATCACACTCGTCGGCGTTCCCGGCCTTCTCGCCGCTGTTCGGACGTGAACGGCCGCCATTCGCACATTTTTGAAGCAAAAATGGGCGCTATATCCCCTAAATACCTCGATGCGCTATATCCGGGTGGACAATAGGAGTTCCTGGATTCGTATCGTGCGGCGCGCCGAAAGATGCCGGATAATCAGCTATCCGACGAGTTTTTGGACGCTCTGCCTGACTTTTGTGACGCGCCCACGCACTAAATTACCATACTAGCAACGGATCGGCCCGGAATGTTCCGGGCCGATTTGCGTTAGTAGACATTGCAAAGACATCTCGCCGGGATTGGTCGCCGTGAGCCGCTCACCCCACCAGATCACAATCGCGTGCGGCTCAATCTATCCATCCACAGTTGCAGAACGTCGCGCTTGCCCTAGATCTGTCGTCAGGACCAACATGAGGACTTCGCGATGAAGAAGATCGTTCTCCTTGGACTGCTGGCCGTTTCGGCCATGACAACGCCGGCGCTGGCGATCAACCGATATAACTCGATGTCCTACACGTGTTCGCAGGCGCGTGCACTCGTAGGTCGCGAGCGCGCGGTGATCTTGCGATATACCGGCCGGAACAATTTGCCGATATATGACCGCTTCGTTTCCGACAGCGCATTATGTGACACCGGATTTTACGCCGACAGAACCTATATCCCAACGAAAGACAGCAACAGCTGCCCGGTCAGCAACTGTGTTCCCTCGTCGGACGACGACGACAGGTGACCGCTACCGGCAATGATTGTCCCTCATAACCCTCCAAGCATTGCGGCGTGCCGCCGCTCTTTCTCATTTTAGAGGAAGGGCAGGAAACCCCTGGCCAAATTGCCATCCCATGCTACCTCTATCGTCGCGGGGATCGAAGGCGGAGACCAGGTGATGGAAGCGCATGCAATCAAGAATGTCTGCATCTACGGCGCCGGTGCGCTTGGCGGCTCCATCGCGGTGAAGCTGGCTATGGGCTTGGGCGAACGGGTTCAGATCTCGGTCGTTGCCCGCGGCGCGCACCTTGAGAGCATCCGTGCGCAAGGTCTTCGTGTCTGGGAAGCTGGCGCTTCGAGCCCGGTCACGGCCAGGATCACCGCAACCGACGATGCGCGCGAACTGCCGCCGCAAGATCTCGTCATCACGGGGCTGAAGGGACATCAACTCGCCGCCGCCGCTTCCGGTATTGCCGCCTTGCTGCATCCGGGAACGCGCGTGATGATGATCCTCAACGGCATACCGTGGTGGTATTTTCATCGGGACCGGCAAAGCAGCCACGCCGAAACCCAATTTGAAGAACTCGATCCGGGTAGCGTCCTCTGGCGGCAGCTGGGGCCGGAGCGGGTGATCGGCTGTGTTGCCTATCAGGGCGCCGAGGTCATCAATCCCGGCTCAATCCAGCTCAGCAATAACGGGCGCTATGTCCTCGGCGAGCCGTCGGACGAACACACTGCGGATATCGCAGCGATCTCCGCGCTGTTGATGGAGGCCGGCGTCAACAACACCATATCGCCGAATATCCGCAACGAGATCTGGAACAAGCTTCTCGGCAATGCGGCGTTCAATCCGATCAGTGCCCTCACCCGGGCTCTGATGACGGATATCATGTTCGATCCGGGCCTTTCGAAAATGGTGGCGCAGGTCATGACCGAGGTGCGGTCCGTCGGCGAGGCTCTGGGCGCGAAATTCGCCCTTTCCATCGCGGAACGCGTTGAGCAATCGAAGGCGATCGGGCCGGTTCGCACGTCCATGCTGCAGGACCTTCTGGCCGGAAAGTCGCTTGAGATTACGCCGCTCGTCGGCATGGTGGTGTCGCTCGGCCGCCTGACAAAGGTGCCGACGCCGACGTCTGAGACGATCCTGGCGTTAGTGACACAGCTTGATCGGGAAACCCAGCGATCCGGGGCGGGAACGCCATAGCGCCATACAATATTAGCATATTGTGGAATTGTGCATTTGGGCCGATAATTCCCCCGGGTTGAAGAGGGAGGAATTCGTCATGCAATTCCGTCGATACGGCTTGATCATCCTCGTCATCATTGCAGCGGCCGGGGCCCTGTTCGCTTCGAAGATCACGGGCGATAGTTCACCGACCATCGAGGCTTCCAAGGTCATAGGCAACGGCGACACTGCATCGAATTGATTGGCTAAGCCGACCAGCGACCACGACGATCACAGGCCGTGGTGCTGACCTGCGCCGGAAATCGCATATTGGGCCATTTTCCCTCAGGCGCCTCCAGCGCCTTCGGCGCTTTCCGCCGCCGCCTTCTTCATGGCGATAATGTTGTTCGTCGTCGCCGCTGCGACCACGGCCGCGTGTTCTTCGTTGGCGACCTGGACCGTTGGAGATGCGAAGACGATACCGTTGGCCACAAAGGCTTCGCGGATCATCGCATAGGCGCGGCGGCGAACGCCCGATTGATGGCCGGGCTTGGTCATGAATGCGAAGCTCAGGTTGATGCCATAGTCGCCGAACTGTTCGACGCCCTTCATCTTGACGGTCTCGATGATCATCGGGCCCAGTTCCGGATCCTCCAGCAGTGTCGCCCCTACTCCCTTTACGAGCTTCTTAACGAGGACGATGTCGGTCTGGTAGCCGACGGATATCAGGAACTTGTCGATCACCCAGTCGCGCGACATGTTCTGGACGGCACCGAGGACGCCGAACGGCACAGTGAAAATCGGCCCCCGGTGGTGACGCAGCTTGACGGAGCGGATGCTGAAGGATTCGACGGTGCCCTTGTAGCTGCCGCTCTGGATATATTCGCCGACACGGAAGGCATCGTCCATCATGTAGAAGATGCCGCTGATCACGTCCTTGACCAGCGTTTGCGAACCGAAGCCGATGGCGACGCCGAAAATTCCGGCGCCGGCGATCAGCGGCCCGACTTCGACACCGAGCCCGGAAAGCGCCATCATGATGGCGATGGCGCCGATCAGCACGGCGAGGAAATTGCGAAAGATCGGCAACAAAGTCAGAAGCCGGCCGCTTCTCGCCATGGTGGCAGCATCGCCTTCCACATGGCTTGCTACCTCCAGCCGATGATTGATGAAGGCCTTGACCATCTGCCAGAGCACATCGGCGACCAGTAGGATGACGACACCGCCCAAAACACCGCGAATGACCCTGGCGACCGTATCCTCCTGCATCATCGGGATGGGGTGTAAACGCATGACGAGAACGACCCAGGACACGGCGACCGCGATGACGGCCGCCCTGACCCCCCTTTCGACGAGGACCTCGTAGATCGTGCGGCCTGACGGAGATCCCGGATCTCCTCTGCCGAAGGCATTTCGGATGATTGACGTCGTTAGCTTCAATGTCGCCGGCACCAGGACCAAGTAGATGCCAAGCAACAGCGTGATCGCAAGGCCTGTGACCCAAAGCACCCAAAGTACGCAGAACCAGAAGATCAGCAGCCAATGGAGGACGCCGCGATGGGGACGCTCGGCCGGGCGCGGACGGTTCCAGACGATTTCGATGGCGGCAAGCAGCAGGACGATGCCAAACAGATAGTCAAGGGCTGCTTGAACCGGCGGCAGGAAGCCCAGAGCGCCCATGATACCATCGGCGGCCCAACCTGCCACATAGATGAAGGTGAAAACGATGACGCGCGTGAACCAGAACCTGGCCGCATGGTCATCGATCGGCACGAGACGGAACGGCTGCAAGCCGGTTGCGTCAGCGTATGGGGCGAGCAGTACCTTGCTGAGGCGGATGATGACCCGGCCGGCGATCAGGCCGAGCAGCGTCGGAACGATCAACCTGCTAAGGAGCGGCGGCCAGCTGAAGCTCAGGAACAGGCCGACGCTGGCAAGGCCGAACACGACCAGTGGGGCAATTTGGACAAAGAGGTGGTGGCCGAGCAGGTGAAAGCCGTTTACCGGGGCTCCGTCCTGCTGCGCGGCCGGCCGGCGGGCAAAGAGGCGCCTGAGGATACGGCCGAAGAACCATTCTGCGGCAAGGCCGATTGCGACCAGCAGACAAAAGAACAGGAATACGCCAATGGGGCGGCGACCGTCCACGCCTGCCTTGGTGGTCTCGACGGCCCGCGCGAACTCGGACGGGATAAGCGGGATTGCCTGCCTGACGGCAAAGAGATGCTCTTGAACCGCGTTTAGCCGGCTGGTCAAATCGCTGGCAGACATGTTGGTCATTTCCGTGTCCGGCGGCGCGGTCGATCGCGACGCCAGCAAGGCACGAATGTCGGGATCCTCAAGCAGCTTTGTCAGCTGGTCGATCTTCTTCTGGGTAGCGTCGGGTGCCGGCGACTGTTGAGCGGAAGCGATGTCCCCACTGAATGCAATAACCATCAACGTTGCAGCTGCAATGACCCACAGCCTTCCCAAAACAACCCTGAAATCGACGTATCTCATTGCATACCACCCCACACCAATTGATAGCCCATTATGCGCATTTTTTTGCGACACTCCGCAACAACTTATTCTTGCGCGGCATCATTTTACCCCTGAACGCTGCCGAACTTCTCGACCCACTTGCGGTCGAAGCCATCCGGAGCACCGGAGCGGTGGATCGGCCCAGAAAAGGCCAGGCATCACCGAAATTTTTATCTCTGATTTAGAAATTTATTCAGCGTTACTGGATAATGATTGCTTCTGCCGGGATAGAGCTGCGGCGGCCTAACAAGACGATCGTCGCCAAGCCAATCCGGCCCGGGCGAGCGTTACACGGAAGGCTGCACTATCGTCCAGGTCGCCAACCCCTTCCCCGCATTCCGGGCGCTTGCCGAGCCGAGGCCCTACCCAAAGGTGAATTGTATGAAAAACCTAGTCCTGGCAACTCTGATCGCCGCATTTCTTCCGGCGGTATCATACGCCGCCACCCTGAAATTCCCAAGCGATGAGCCGGTTGCCTCGATCACCATTCCGGATAGCTGGGGTCCCAAAGAGACGGAAACCGGCATCGACGCGACGTCGGACGATTCGGCGATCTATATTTCGATCGATGTCGCTGACGCGAAGACCACTGACAAGGTCATCGACGACGCAATTGCTTATCTCGAAAAGAATGGTGTCAAGATCGACGGTTCGACGCAGAAGAAATCGGACGAAATGGTCAACGGCATGAGCATGACCAATTTCGACTGGGATGGCACCGACAGCGACGGTGGCGTCAATGTCGGCCTGTCCCTGCTCGCGCCAAGCGCCAACAAGCTTCTGGTCATCACCTATTGGGGTTCGAAGGGCACGCAGGAAAAGCACGGGGCAGAACTGCAGGCGATCATCAGCTCCCTCAAGGCAGCCAGCTGAGATACCTCATCTCGACGTTTGGAGGTCGCGGGCGTTAGCGCTCGCGGCCTTTATATTTTTCCTATTTTTTCGACTCTTGCCAGGAATGGATTTCCTATCCGCGCCGGCAGTAGCCTCTCTCATCTACTGAAGAGGTGATGCCGTGCTCCATTCGATGACGCCGGAACGTTCGCAATCCATCCAGGCCCTCAGCCGGAGCGGCCGAGCCCTGCCGGTACCTGCCCACAGGCGCTCACGCGACCGCCAGATGCGCGAGCGACGCACGGCCTGCATCATGATGATGTTCGGCGTCGCGCTCGGCAGCCTCGAGCTCTACATCATTCTGTCGTATCTCTGAGCGCGGCCCCTGTCCGATGATGACAACCTATCTGGGAGGCAACCTGCCGATCCGGCGGATCGGCGGCGCAATTTCTTCGCTTGTGACGCCGTTCGAAAGCGGCGAGCTCGATCTGGCCGCGCTCGTGGCGTACGTCGAGTGGCAGATCGAAAACGGCATCGATGGCCTGATGGCGTGCGGCATCGCCGGTGAAGGCGACGTGCTGACCATGGCGGAACGGGCTCGCGTAATCGCCGTCTGCGTCGAAGCGGCTGGCGGCAAGGTGCCGGTCATCGTGGCCAGCGGTACCAATTCTACCGCGACAACGATCGAGGAAACGCAGGAGGCAGCGGAGCTGGGCGCGGACGCGGCGCTCGTCACCCTGCCCTATTATTCCAAACCGACGCAGCAGGGCATCATCCATCATTTCGAACTGCTTGCCGCCAGCACGAGCCTGCCGCTGATCGTCCACAATCTGCCGTCCCATACGGCAGTCGATCTGACGCTCGAGACGCTGCAATCCCTTGCGGCGATACCGTCAGTCATAGGCATTGCCGACGGAACAGGAGACATCAGCCGCATCGCCGCGTGGCGATCTGAGCTGCCCGGCAATATCGCCTGGTTTTCCGCCCATGATCTGACGGCAGCAGCGTCGACCCTTGCCGGCGCGCAGGGCACTATTTCCACGGCTGCAAACGTCGTCCCGCGGCTGTTCTGCGCCATGCAGCATGCCGCGACCGCCGGCAATCTATCGGCGGTATCTATCCTCGGCGAACGGCTGCGCCCCCTGTTCCAGGCGCTGTCGCGCGAGTGCGAACCGGCGGTGGTCAAGCATGCGCTCAGTATCGTGCGAGGAATGGGTGCGGATGTTCGCCTGCCACTTGTCGGCATCGATCCTGCGACCGAGGCAATGATCCTCAGCGCCCTGACGTCGGCTCATATCACCGATGAGAGACATTTTGCGACGGCGTTCATCCCCGAATTGGCCAGGCGCCACCTATCCCTATGACATTTTTATATTTTTTGCCGACCCGCCGAATGGAAACGCTATCCGACCATGCATAGATTTCTGCACAAGACACCAGCGTCACATCGTTCGACCAGGTGCCGGTGATGCACTGAAAGGAATATGCAATGCCGCGTCTTACCGCTTACGAGCCTTCCCCCGAACCACTCCAAACCAGGCGGGCGATAGCCATTGCCAGAAATCATCCAGACCACCCTCATTCTCTGCGCTCAGGCACCAGTGCAGTCGCGCCGCGCCTGGCTTTCGTCTTTGCCACGGCGGGCCTCATCCAGCTGCTGATGCACTGGTTCGGGCGCTGATCGAGCTTCGTCAGATGATTTTGAGGACAATAACCACCATGCCGAATACACAGCAATTCCAACGCCGCTCTTCCCTTGCCACCGTCGCAGCGCCGGCCCGCTTCATCGTCGGCCGCGATGGACATGGCGGATGGATCGTACAGGACAGGCAGGGCCTGGTTGGCGGCCTGTTCGCCAATGAAGCAGCGGCCCTTCACTTCGCCGCCGAGGAATGCAACCGCAATCCGGCCGACATCTGCCGCGCGCCCGAAGGCGTCACACTCGATCTCGATTGCGCGGCACCTATTGCCGCGAACCTGCATTAAGTCGCTCGCTTCGATATTCGCTCGGAAACTCGGCCAAACGCTTCCTTAACCGCGGCCTTGGTAAGATGCAGCTCCGCTACATCAAAGCCAGAGAGTGCAATGTCGAAGCCAGCATTCCGCTACAGCCACTACGATCTGCAGGAGCAGCGCGCCGGGACTGTCATCGAGATCAAGCTGTCTGCCGTCGCCAACGTCCGACTGATGAACGCGACAAACTTCCTGCGTTTCACGGAGACGCTGAAGCATCAGTTCGTCGGCGGCGTCGCAAAGAAATCGCCAATCCGGCTCACCGTGCCGGAGAGCGGCCACTGGCATGTCGTCGTCGACATGGAAGGCCATAATGGCCAGGTCGAGTCGAGTGTCAAAATGATCGGGAAGTCCGTGCCGCCACGGATTCAGAAGGCGTCCTGAGGGCATCTGCCTCGGGGCACCGGCCTCTCCGGCATATGTCAGCCGCGTTCCTTCCGCAGCTTGGCCCACCACTCCAGCCGCTTCCTGATATCCCGTTCAAACCCGCGCTCCGGCGGATCGTAAAACGTCTGGCGACCCATTTTCTCCGGGAAATAGTCCTGGCCTGAAAAGGCGTCCGGCTCATCGTGATCATAGCGATAGCCGTCGCCGTAGCCCTCGCCCTTCATCAGCTTGGTCGGCGCATTGAGAATATGCTTCGGCGGCAGAAGCGAACCGTTTTCCTTGGCCGCGCGCGTCGCTGCCTTGAACGCGGTGTAGACTGCGTTGGACTTCGGCGCGGTCGCCAGATAGACGCAGGCCTGCGCGAACGCCAACTCCCCCTCCGGCGAGCCGAGATAATCATAGGCGTCCTTGGCTGCGTTGCAGACCACCAGCGCCTGCGGATCGGCAAGACCAATATCTTCGATCGCCATTCGCACAAGACGGCGGCCGAGATAAAGCGGGTCCTCGCCGGCATCGAACATCCGGGCGAGATAATAAAGGGCGGCATCGGGATCAGAGCCGCGTACCGACTTGTGAAGCGCGGATATCAGATTGTAGTGACCGTCCTGCGCCTTGTCGTAGACCGGTGCGCGGCGCTGGACTATCTGCGTCAAGGCTTCCGTGTCAAACGTCTCGTCCTTGCGGGCAGCTCGCCAGACTTCCTCGGCAAGCGTCAGGACGGCCCGACCGTCACCATCCGCCATGCGGATCAGGCTCGCCCTTGCGTCGTCGCTCAATGGCAGCGGCTTGCCTTCGACAGTCTCCGCGCGGGTCAGCAGCTCCTCGAGGCTCTCTTCGTCGTGGGCCTTGAAAGTCAGAACGCGGGCCCGCGACAAAAGGGCTGCGTTGAGTTCGAACGACGGGTTCTCGGTCGTCGCGCCGACGAGGATCACGGTGCCATCCTCCATGACCGGCAGGAAACTATCCTGTTGGGCGCGGTTGAAACGATGGATTTCGTCGACGAAGAGCAGCGTCTGGCGGCCGTCCATTCGTCGCATGCGGGCTGTCTCGAACATCTTCTTGAGGTCCGCGACGCCGGAAAAGATCGCCGAGATCTGCTCGAAGGCTAGCCCGGCCTCACCGGACAAAAGTCGCGCCACTGTGGTTTTGCCCGTGCCCGGCGGGCCCCAGAAGATCATTGATCCGAGCGACCCGCTCGCGATCATCCGACGCAGCCCACCGTCTTCGCCCGTCAGATGCGGCTGGCCGGTCACTTCGGACAGTGAACGCGGGCGCAGGCGATCGGCGAGAGGTCGCCTGGCCGCGACCTCCTCCGGGATCTTGGGGGCGAAGAGGTCATCGCTCATCGGAAGAATTGCCTTATCCGCTGGCCATCCCGTTCGATTTCGACGCGCCAGATTTCCGGCTCCCCGCTGAGGGCAGCCACAAGATTCTGCGTCGTGGTGATGACGGTGCCGTTGACGGAAATGATGATATCCTTGGGGGCAAAACCGAGGCGTTGGGCCGGGGAATTGCCTTTCAGGTTCTCGACGACGACGCCAACCGTATCGGTCGGCATATGCAGTTCGTCGGCAACCCGTGGAGAAAGGTTGGCGACCGTGGCGCCGGAGAAAGGATTGCTGCCGGTGATGACCTTTTCTTCACGCGGCCGCGTCTCCGGAGCGCTTGCAAGTGTCATCGATGCCTGGCGTTCCTTGCCGTTGTCGAGGATCGTCAGCGACACGGTCGCGCCAAGGCCTGCCGTCGTCAGGCGATAGCCGAGCGCATCGGGGTGCTCGACCGGAATGTTGTTGAGTGCGGTGATTACCTCACCTGGCTTCAGGCCCGCCTTTGCCGCCGGACCGTCCTCCATGACCTTGGTGATGAGGGCGCCGCGCACCTTCTTCAGGCCCAGCGCATCGGCCACTTCCGAGGTGACCGGCTCGAACGAGGCGCCGATATAGGGCCGGTCGAACGTCTTGGCGCCGCGATCGGCGGCGGCCAGAAAGACGCGGACGAGATTGGCGGGCGTCGCAAATCCTATGCCGTTCGAGCCGCCGCTCTGCGAATAGATCGCGGTGTTGATACCTATAAGGTTGCCCTTCATGTCGATCAGCGCGCCGCCGGAATTTCCGGGATTGATCGAGGCGTCCGTCTGGATGAAAAAGCCGACTTGGTTCTTGATCTGGTTGCGGGCAAGCGCCGAGACAATGCCCGAGGTCACCGTCTGGCCGACGCCGAAGGGATTGCCGATCGCCAGCACGAGATCGCCCACCTCTACCGCGTCGGAATCGCCGATCGGCAGCACGGGAAATTCTTCCTTCACATCGATCTTCAACACAGCGAGATCGACCTGCTCATCCTTCAGCACGACCTTGCACGGAAACTCCCGACCGTCCGAAAGCGCGACCTTGATATCGTCCGCGCCGTCGATGACGTGGTTGTTGGTGACGATGGTTCCGTTTGCCTCGACGATGACGCCCGAGCCGAGCGAGGACTGCTTCTCGGTGCGGTTGGGCATGCGCTGGCCGAAGAATTGCTGGAAGAAGGGATCACCGGCAAAAGGAGACTGCTGCTGGACCACCCGCTCCGCATAGACGTTGACGACGGCACCCGCCGTCTGCTTGACGAGCGGCGCGAAAGACAGCTGCATTTCCATCTGGCTTTGAGGCAAGACCTTGGCCGTCTGCGCATCAGCCGAAAGAGGAAAGACCGCGACGAATGCGAGTATCGAGATCGAGGCGCGTATCAACAAGCCTGGCATGCATATTCCCTTTGAAATGTCGTGGAGGGCACTGTTTTAGCGTCAGACGCTAGAAAGAAAAGAGGGCGGAACCGTGGAAGATCAAGAACCACGATCAGTCTACCGATGCGATCTTTGAACTAAAGCGGGCGCTCGGGCATTTAGATTCCGCATAGCCGTTCGAGGTCTATTGCACAGTCTCCGAGCGACAGGCGGCTGGCGAACACTTCTGTTGCTGGCGCATTTTGCGGCAACAAGCCAATTGGAGCGAAAGCATGTTTCTTTTCACCAACAGAATAGCATCGGTGGCTCGCTATTTGATAATGCCTGCCTTGGCGGCAACCGTAGCCATACCGGTCGTGGGACCATCAGGTGCTGCCCGGGCCGCGAGCTTTGATTGCGATGGCAAAGCGTTGCAGCCGGACGAGAAGATGATTTGCGACACGAGATCGCTCAACGATGCCGACGTCAAGATGGTAACCACCTTCGACCTCCTATCCGGGCTGCTGGCCATGGGCTCGCGCGGCACCTTGCAGGACGAACAGACAGTATGGCTCAAGAAGCGGCAGGAATGCGGGGCTGACCTTGCCTGTCTGAAAACATCCTATGAGGTCAGGTTGAAGCAGCTGGATGAGACGTACAAGCATCTGAACCGGCCGATGTGAATTGCCTACCCTCCCCTTGATGGGGAGGTCGCGCGGAACGCGCGAGTGGGGTGAGCTTTGGCTGTCACAAAAGATCTCCCCACCTGACCCTTCGGACCGACCCTCCCCATCAAAAGGAGGGTAGACAGATCAACGGCCGGTCAGATCCCTCACCGCGCCACGGTCAGCGCTGGTCGCAAAGGCGGCGTAAGCCTTGAGCGCCGTGGTGACGTTGCGCTTGCGCACTTCCGCGGGATGCCAGCCCATCGCGTCCTGATCGGCGCGGCGGATCGACAGTTCCTCGTCGTCGACGCGCAGGCTGATCGTCCGGTTGGGGATGTCGATGTCGATCATGTCCCCTTCCCGTACCAGGCCGATGGTGCCGCCGTTGGCCGCTTCCGGCGAGGCGTGACCGATGGACAGGCCTGACGTGCCGCCGGAGAACCGGCCGTCGGTGATCAGCGCGCATGCCTTGCCGAGGCCCTTCGACTTCAAATAGCTGGTCGGATAAAGCATCTCCTGCATGCCGGGGCCGCCCTTGGGTCCTTCATAGCGGATGACGACGACGTCGCCAGCCTTGATCTCATTGGCAAGGATCGCCTTGACCGACGAGTCCTGGCTTTCGAAAACACGCGCCGGGCCGGAGAATTTCAGGATGCTTTCATCGACGCCCGCCGTCTTGACGATGCAGCCGTTCAGCGCGAGGTTACCCTTGAGAACCGCTAGGCCGCCGTCCTTGGAGAATGGATGCTGCGCATCGCGGATGACGCCATGTTCGCGGTCGAGGTCCAATTCTTCCCAGCGCGCGCTCTGGCTAAAGGCAACCTGGGTCGGGATGCCGCCCGGTGCCGCGCTGAAGAGGTCGAGCGCCGCCTTGTTGTCGGTGACGGCGATGTCCCAGAGTGCCAGGGCATCGCCGAGCGTCGGGGCATGGACTGTCGGCAGATCAGCGTTGAGCAGGCCGGCGCGGTTCAACTCGCCAAGGATCGCCATGATGCCGCCGGCCCGATGCACGTCCTCCATATGAACGTCAGCCTTGGCCGGCGCAACCTTGGAGAGGCAGGGAACCCGCCGCGACAGCCGATCGATATCGTCCATGGTGAAATCGACCTCGCCTTCGTGAGCAGCCGCCAAAATATGAAGGACGGTGTTGGTCGATCCACCCATGGCGATGTCGAGCGCCATGGCATTTTCGAAGGCGCCCTTGCTGGCAATCGTACGGGGCAATGCCGTTACGTCGTCATTTTCGTAGTAGCGTTTCGCGAGCGCCACGATCCGACGGCCGGCCTCGAGGAACAGCTCCTTGCGGTCCGAATGGGTGGCAAGCGTCGAGCCGTTGCCGGGTAGCGACAGGCCGAGGGCTTCCGTCAGACAGTTCATGGAATTGGCTGTGAACATGCCGGAGCAGGAGCCGCAAGTCGGGCAGGCCGAACGCTCGATGACCGCGACGTCCTCGTCGGTGATCTTGTCATCTGCGGCCGCGACCATCGCATCGACCAGATCGAGCGCGACTTTCTTGCCGTGCATGACGATCTTGCCGGCCTCCATCGGACCGCCGGACACGAAGACCGTCGGGATATTGAGACGCAACGAGGCCATCAGCATGCCAGGCGTGATCTTGTCGCAGTTCGAGATGCAGACCATGGCATCGGCGCAATGGGCATTGACCATATATTCGACGCTGTCGGCGATCAGTTCGCGCGAAGGCAACGAATAAAGCATGCCGTCGTGGCCCATGGCGATGCCGTCGTCGACCGCGATGGTGTTGAATTCCTTGGCGACGCCGCCGGCAGCCTCGATCTCGCGCGCCACGAGCTGGCCGAGGTCCTTCAAATGGACATGGCCCGGGACAAACTGCGTGAACGAGTTCACCACCGCAATGATCGGCTTGCCGAAATCGCTGTCCTTCATACCCGTCGCGCGCCAAAGGCCGCGCGCGCCTGCCATGTTGCGGCCATGGGTCGTGGTTCTGGAACGATAGTCTGGCATGGTGTCTTCCTCGACGTCTTGATTATTCGGGCGCTGCCTGCGGCGGACCTATTCCGAGGGCGGAAGGACAGCGTCTCTTTTTAAGGATTGTCCTAATCCAATCGCGCCGGGCTGTCACTATCAGGTAGGCCGAATCCGGTACGCCGCAAGGGTAGTGGGTGGGGAGACGGCACGCAGGTCCTTGCATAGGTGCAGATTTGCGCCAACCACTCCGTTATCACAGGTTGCATATAACCGATGGCGTAGCTTTTCTATTCTGATCCGTTGATCTGCTTGGATGGAAACTCAACGACACGATCAAGACGTTCCGCGAACTGGCAAGATATCTGCGTCCCGACGCCCAGGTCGCCGGTGATGAAGCAATGTCTCATTTTGCCGGGACGCATCTGAGGAAAATGACCGCCATAGGGTTGTAGCCCTTCAGGGAGTTCGAGCGAGGCGACGTGACTTACAACGATATCCAAGGCTTCTGGAGGGTTTCGGGCACAAACGTCCACCTCGTCTGTGAAGAGGCGGTTCGGAGCTTTCTCTACAAAGCACGTCAAGTACTTGAACAATCCTTCTCTCTGGCAGATATCGAGGATCTGCGTGCAGGCAAGACGATGAAGAAACGTCTGGCGGCGGCACAACTCTCCGCCTCGGACAACCGCACATTTCTGCGCCAGTCCCATCACTTCGCCGAGATCCAAAGTCTCGATCCGGACCTCAAGAAAGATCGCCGATGGGTGCTGAGGGCGGTGATCACCTCACAGCGTCGAGCCTAGTCGCTCCCAACAGCAAACGCCAGAAGCCGGACGATCGCTCGTCCGGCTTCTCAAATTGCCGTCCGCCAGCGCTATTAAGCGGCAGCAGCAGCCTGTTCTTCAGCAGCAACGCGAGCCTTGTCGGCAGCGCCCTTGGCGAAGGTGTCGCGTTCGACGAACTCGATCACGGCCATGGCGGCATTGTCACCCTGACGGTAGCCGGCCTTCATAATACGAAGGTAGCCGCCGTTGCGGGTGGCGTAGCGGGTTGCGATCGCGTCGAACAGCTTCGTTACGACAGCAACGTCGCGGATCTGCGAGATGGCCTGGCGACGCGCATGCAGATCGCCGCGCTTGCCGAGCGTGACAAGCTTTTCGACGATCGGGCGAATTTCCTTCGCCTTCGGCAGGGTGGTTACGATCTGCTCATGCAGGATGAGCGAAGCCGCCATATTGGCAAACATTGCCTTACGGTGGCTGGCAGTTCTATTCAGCTTGCGGCCTACCATACCATGGCGCATTGCTATTCTCCTTCTATCGCAGGCACCCTGTTGTTTCGGGCCTGCCGTTTCCTGGCACATGCAGGCACCCTGTCGATTTAATCGGGGCCTGCTGTTTGACGGGGAAAGGCAGTCGTCCTGCCTTTGCTAGGTTCAGTACTGGTCTTCGTAACGCTTGGCGAGATCTTCGATGTTCTCAGGTGGCCATGCCGGCACTTCCATGCCGAGGTGCAGACCCATAGAAGCGAGAACTTCCTTGATTTCGTTCAGCGACTTGCGACCAAAGTTCGGTGTGCGGAGCATTTCTGCTTCGGTCTTCTGAATGAGGTCGCCGATATAGACGATGTTGTCGTTCTTCAGGCAGTTTGCCGAGCGAACAGACAGTTCGAGTTCGTCCACCTTCTTGAGAAGGGCCGGGTTGAAGGCCAGCTCGGTGACTGTCTCTTCTTCCGTTTCCTTCTGCGGCTCGTCGAAGTTGACGAAGACGCCAAGCTGGTCCTGCAGGATGCGCGCTGCAAAAGCGATTGCATCTTCACCGGTGATTGAGCCGTCGGTTTCGATGGCCATGTTCAGCTTGTCGTAGTCGAGAACCTGTCCTTCGCGGGTGTTTTCAACCTTGTAGGACACCTTCTTGACCGGCGAATACAGGCTGTCGACCGGGATGAGACCAATCGGAGCGTCTTCCGCACGATTGCGCTCAGCCGGTACATAGCCCTTGCCGTTGTTGACGGTGAATTCCATGCGGATTTCAGCGCCTTCGTCGAGCGTGCAGATGACATGCTCTGGATTGAGAATTTCGATATCGCCAACCGTCTGGATGTCACCAGCAGTGACAACGCCTGGGCCCTGCTTGCGCACGACCATGCGCTTTGCATCGTCGCCATCCATCTTGATGGCGATTTCCTTGATATTCAGCACGATATCCGTCACGTCTTCGCGCACGCCCGGGATCGAGGAGAACTCATGCAATACGCCGTCGATCTGCACGGCCGTAACAGCGGCGCCGCGCAAGGAGGACAGCAGAACGCGACGAAGCGCGTTGCCAAGCGTCAGGCCGAAGCCACGCTCCAGCGGTTCTGCAACGAGGTTTACCTTCGTGCGACCGCTCGAGGAGAACTCGACCTTGTTCGGCTTGATCAGTTCCTGCCAATTTTTCTGAATCATATTCTTGCCTTCCGTTCGTTGCCACCATCCAATCGTGGCAACCGAGCTTGAGAAGCACCGGCAAACGCTGAGCGCTTACCGGTGTTGTGATTGGCGACGATCAGACGCGACGCTTCTTGCGCGGGCGGCAACCATTGTGCGGGATCGGGGTCACGTCGCGGATGGACGTGATCATGAAACCAGCAGCCTGAAGGGCGCGCAGAGCGGACTCACGACCCGAACCCGGGCCGCAGACTTCGACTTCCAGCGACTTCATGCCATGTTCCTGCGCCTTCTTGGCAGCATCTTCAGCAGCGATCTGGGCTGCGAACGGCGTCGACTTGCGCGAGCCCTTGAAGCCCTTTGCGCCAGCAGACGACCAGGCGATGGCATTGCCCTGTGCGTCGGTGATGGTGATCATCGTGTTGTTGAAAGTCGAGTTGACGTGAGCGACACCCGACGAGATGTTCTTGCGCTCGCGACGGCGAACGCGGACGGCTTCCTTGGCCATGGTATTCCTTTCGTTGATCTCTGCACCGCCGTAATTCCAGCGGCTCCACCGGCAAGCGACCCGACAGGCCCCTTGCCAAACTCAAAAGAGGCCGGTGGAACCACCAGCCTCCCCCATCCGGTTTCCCGGATATTACTTCTTCTTGCCTGCGATAGCCTTTGCCGGGCCCTTGCGGGTGCGGGCATTGGTATGCGTGCGCTGACCGCGAACCGGCAAGCCGCGGCGATGACGCAGGCCGCGATAGCAGCCGAGGTCCATCAGACGCTTGATGTTCATCGAGGTTTCGCGACGCAGGTCACCCTCGACCTGATAGTCACGGTCGATGGTTTCGCGGATCTGCAGGACTTCGGCGTCCGTCAACTGATGGACGCGGCGCTCAGCCGGGATACCAACCTTCGAAACGATTTCCTGCGCAAACTTAGGTCCAATCCCGTGAATATAGGTCAGCGCAATAACTACGCGCTTTGCCGTCGGGATGTTGACGCCAGCGATACGTGCCACGCCTATTCTCCTTGCGTTCCATTTGCCATGCGGCAAAGGTTTTCATTATGCGACCCGGAAGGGCCACCTGTTCAGATAGAGGTCCGTAACATGTCAAAGCGACCGAACCCGGAATTCCCTGGAGGGAAGTCCGCGCCGATCGCATTAGATGTCGCGAGTTGGCGCGGTGTTTAGCGGAATCAGTTAAAAAAAGCAACCGTTCCGCCAAGTTTATTTTGGCGCATCCGCCGTCCGGACGGTGTCACCGGACGAAAGGCCTCCACGCCATTTTAGTGCCCTGCCCGATCGCTGTCTCGCCTTGGCGAAACGACCAAGCGTCAGAGCTTGCCGAGGACGGATTCGACCTCTGCAGTGACATGGTCGATATCGGCCATGCCGTCAACGGAATGAAGCTTGCGCTTGGCGTAGTAATAGCCAATCAGCGGTGCCGTTTCCCTGTAGTAAGCCTGCATGCGCGTGACGACGGTCTCGCGCGTGTCGTCGGGACGTCGCTTGAAATGCGTCGAACCGCACCGGTCGCAGACACCCTCGACCTTCGGTCTCAGATTGCTGTCGTGATAACCCGCGCCGCAGTTGGCGCAGGTATAGCGGCCCGACACGCGATCGGCGAGGACCACGTCGTCCACCCTGATTTCGATGACGGCAGAAAGCTCCAAGCCCTTGGCCTTCAGCATCTCCTCAGTCGCATCCGCCTGGACGAGCGTGCGCGGGAAGCCGTCAAGAATGAAGCCCTTGGCACAGTCTGGTGCATCGATCCGTTCGGAAATGATGGCATTGACGATCTCATCGGAGACGAGCTTGCCGGCATCCATGACGGCCTTGGCGCGCCTTCCAACTTCAGTACCGGCAGCAACCGCGGCCCGCAGCATATCGCCGGTGGAGAGCTGGGGTATCCCGTACTTCTCCACGATACGCTGGGCCTGGGTCCCCTTACCTGCTCCCGGTGGCCCCAAAAGTATAAGTCTCATCGCCCCCTCTTTCCTCCACGCAACTTCGATTTCTTGATCAGGCCTTCGTACTGCTGTGCAATCAGGTGACCTTGAATCTGTGCCACCGTATCCAGCGTTACGCTAACCACGATCAAAAGCGAAGTCCCCCCAAGGGACAACGGTATCCCCGTCTGCGACACGAGGATCTCAGGCAGTATGCAGACGAAGACGAGGTAGATCGCGCCGATCACCGTTATGCGGGTGAGGACGTAGTCGATATATTCCGCCGTGCGTTCGCCGGGGCGAATACCCGGAATGAAGCCGCCATGCTTCTTCAGATTGTCGGCCGTGTCCTTCGGATTGAAGACAATGGCCGTATAGAAGAAGGCGAAGAAGGCGATCATGGCCGCATAAAGCACCATGTAGAGCGGACGGCCATGGCCGAGTGCCGCAACGATGGACGTTGCCCAGGTGGGCATGCCGGCGGTGTTGGCAAAGCCCGCAAGTGTCGCCGGCAGAAGCAGCAGCGACGATGCAAAGATGGCCGGAATGACGCCCGACGTATTGAGCTTCAAAGGTAGGTGCGAGGTATCGCCCTGGAACATGCGATTGCCGACCTGGCGCTTCGGATACTGGATCAGCAACCGGCGCTGGGCGCGTTCGACGAAGACGATGAGCCCGATGACGCCGATGGCGACGACCAGCACCGCAAGGATAAGGCCGGTCGACAATGCACCGGTGCGGCCAAGTTCCAGCGTACCGGCCAGTGCCGTCGGCAGACCTGCGGCAATACCGGCAAAGATGATCAGCGAGATGCCGTTGCCGATGCCGCGCGAGGTGATCTGTTCACCGAGCCACATCAGGAACATCGTGCCGCCGAGCAGCGTGATGACAGTCGAAACGACGAAGAACCAGCCTGGCGATACCACAAGTCCATTGCCGCTCTGCAGGCCGATCGCAATGCCATAGGCCTGCAACGTGCCGAGCAGCACCGTGCCGTAGCGGGTGTACTGGTTGATGATCTTGCGGCCTTGCTCGCCTTCCTTCTTCAGATTTTCAAGCGCCGGCACGACCGAGGTCATGAGCTGAACGATGATCGAGGCGGAAATATAGGGCATGATGCCGAGCGCAAAAATCGCCATGCGCTGGACGGCGCCGCCGGAAAACATGTTGAAGAGGCCGAGAATGCCGCCGGCTTGACCCTGGAAGGCCTGCGCGTAGGCCTGTGGATTGAGGCCCGGAAGCGGAATATGCGTACCCAAACGGTAGACGAGAAGAGCGCCGAGGGTGAACCAGAGCCGTTTTTTCAGATCCTCTGCCTTGGCAAAGGTCGAAAAATTGAGATTGGACGCCAGTTGTTCCGCTGCAGATGCCATGCAAATCTCCGCACTACCAATTCCGGCAAAATCGGCCGGGTCCGGAATCAGTTAGTAAATTGTTCAAAAGCCGGGCTTTGGCGGATTGCTGCGCAATCGGATACCTCACCCTCGTTCCCGTTATCATCTGTGCGACGCCAATGCGCTAAACAGATTCGTGAGGCTCACATATGGGAGCAAAATCGCCCGGTGTGAAGCACCCCGGGCGACTTATAAGTGATATTATTCTGCGGCAGTTTCGACAGGCGTCGAAAGAAGCTTGACGGAACCGCCAGCCTTTTCGATCTTCTCGACTGCGGTCTTGGACGCGCCTGCAACTTCAAGCGTCAGCTTCGCCTTCAGTTCGCCGTCGGAGAGAATCCGAACGCCGTCCTTGACGCGACGAATGACGCCTGCAGCCTTGAGGGCAGCCGCATCAACCGTCTTCTTGGCATCGAGCTTGCCGGCATCGACTGCAGCCTGGAGGCGAGCAACCGAGACGACGACAAAGTCCGACTTGAAGATGTTGTTGAAGCCGCGCTTCGGCAGACGACGGTAGATTGGCATCTGACCGCCTTCGAAACCGTTGATCGCTACGCCCGAACGGGACTTCTGTCCCTTGACGCCGCGGCCGCCGGTCTTGCCCTTGCCCGAGCCGATACCGCGACCAACACGCTTGGTGTTGTGGGTCGCACCATCATTGTCGGTGATTTCATTCAATTTCATAACGAATACCTCCGGCTTACTTCTCGTCGACGACGCGAACGAGATGCTGGACAGCACGGATCATGCCACGAACCGAAGGAGTATCCTCCAGCGTGCGGCGACGGTGCATCTTGTTCAATCCAAGGCCGATCAGCGTCTTCTGCTGAACGTCAGGACGGCGAATGGGGCTGCCGATCTGCTCGACCGTGACGGTCTTTGCTTCGGTCTTCTTGGTCGCTTTGGCCATAGGTCAAACTCCCCTTATTCTTCAGAGGCATTGCCGGAGGCAGTACGACGAGCCTGCAGGGTGGCATACTTGATGCCGCGCTGAGCTGCGATGTCCTTCGGATGAACCTGATGCTTCAGAGCGTCGAAGGTAGCGCGAACCATGTTGTATGGGTTCGAGGAACCAGTCGACTTGGCGACGACGTCATGAACGCCGAGCGTTTCGAAAACGGCGCGCATCGGACCACCGGCGATGATGCCGGTACCGACCTTGGCCGAGCGCAGCAGAACCTTGCCGGCGCCATGACGGCCGTGAATGTCGTGATGCAGCGTACGACCATCGCGAAGGGGCACGAAGATCATATCGCGCTTTGCGCTTTCGGTGGCCTTGCGGATGGCTTCCGGCACTTCGCGTGCCTTGCCGTGGCCGAAGCCGACGCGGCCCTTCTGGTCACCAACGACGACGAGAGCAGCAAAACCGAAGCGACGGCCGCCCTTGACTACCTTGGCAACGCGGTTGATTGCGACGAGCTTGTCGACGAACTCGCTGTCGCGCTCCTCGCGGTTCTGGCGATCGTCGCGAGAACCTCTTTTTTCTTGTGCCATTGTCCTTTTCCTTTTTCTTTTCCGGTGCAATCGGCAAACTAAAAGAAGGACCACAAAGCGCCTTTATGGCGTCTATGCGATCCCGGTGATGGCCTGAAAAGGCCGAAAGCCGGCCGGATGCTTGATCCGGCCGGAAATCAAATTAGAAGGTCAGTCCACCTTCGCGGGCAGCTTCGGCAAGTGCCTTGATGCGACCGTGATAGATGAAGGCGCCGCGGTCGAAAACGACCTCGTTGACGCCGGCCTTGGAGGCGCGCTCTGCAACGAGCTTGCCTACAACTGCGGCAGCCGCTGTGTCGGCACCGGTCTTCAAAGAGCCACGCACGTCCTTTTCGAGGGTGGAGGCGGACGCAAGCGTCTTGCCGGCCACATCATCGATGACCTGAGCGTAGATGTTCTTCGACGAGCGATGAACAGACAGGCGCGGACGGCCGTTGGCCACCGACTTGATTTGACGACGCACGCGGTTGGCACGACGTGCAAGTGCTTCTTTCCTGCTAGCCATTTCGCGTGATCCTTACTTCTTCTTGCCTTCTTTGCGGACAATCCGCTCGCCGGCATACTTGACGCCCTTGCCCTTGTAGGGCTCCGGGCCACGGTATTCGCGGATTTCCGCGGCAACCTGGCCGACCTGCTGCTTGTTGATGCCGGAAACGACGATTTCCGTCGGCTTCGGTACAACGATCGAGATGCCGACCGGCGGCTCATAGATCACGTCGTGGCTGAAGCCGAGCGCGAGCTGCAGGTTCTTGCCCTGCATGGCGGCACGGTAACCGACGCCGTTGATCTCGAGCTTGCGCTCGTAACCTTCAGCAACACCCTTGAGGATGTTCTCGATCATCGTACGGGACATGCCCCACTTTGCGCGAGCATCCTTGCTGTCGTTGAGCGGCGTAACCACAACAGCGTTATTTTCGATTTTCAAACCGATTTCGTCGTTTGCGACGAAGAACAGTTCGCCCTTCGGACCCTTAGCAGTCACCTTCTGGCCATCAACCGAGGCCGTGATTCCTGCAGGGACCTGAACGGGCTTCTTACCGATACGAGACATTTTTTCAAACCTGTCTGTTTCGAGGGGAGATTTCTGCTGGTCTTAGAAGACCGAGCAGAGAACCTCGCCACCAACATTCTGTTCACGAGCCTGGTGGTCGGCCATCACGCCCTTCGGGGTCGAAAGGATGGTGATGCCGAGACCGTTCGCGACCTGCGGAATGGACTTGACCGAGACATAAACCCGGCGGCCCGGCTTAGACACACGGCCGATCTCACGGATCACCGATGCGCCTTCATAATACTTGAGCTCGATGCTCAGTTCCGACTTGCCATTGCCGAAATCGACAAGGGAATAGCCACGAATGTAGCCCTCGGACTGAAGGACATCGAGAACACGTGCACGGAGCTTGGACGCAGGCGTCGAAACCGACGACTTGCGGCGGGAAGCGCCGTTACGGATGCGGGTGAGCATATCGCCCAATGGATCTGTCATTGTCATCTGGGCGTCTCCTTACCAGCTCGACTTGACAATGCCCGGCACCTTGCCGAAATTGCCGAGTTCACGCAGCGCGATACGCGACATGCGCAGCTTGCGGTAATAAGCACGCGGACGACCGGAGACTTCGCAACGGTTACGCACGCGGGTCTTTGATCCATCGCGCGGAAGCGATGCGAGCTTCAGGGTAGCCTTGAACCGCTCTTCGATCGAAAGAGTCTGGTTCATGATCGTGGCCTTCAGCGCTGCGCGCTTGGTGGCCTGCTGGGCGACCATATTGCGGCGGCGCTTGTTCTTTTCAACTGCGCTTGTCTTCGCCATATCTGAGTTCCTTTTCTACGCTCGTCGTTACGGTTACTGACGGAACGGGAAGTTGAACTCTGTCAAGAGAGCCCGTGCTTCGTCGTCCTTGGTCGCCGTCGTGCAAACGATGATGTCCATGCCCCACATCTGATCAACCTTGTCGTAGTTGATCTCAGGGAACACAATGTGTTCCTTGATGCCCATGGCGAAGTTGCCACGACCGTCAAAGCTCTTCGGGTTCAGGCCGCGAAAGTCGCGAACACGCGGGAGAGCGATGTTCACAAGGCGGTCCAGAAACTCGTACATACGGGCGCCGCGCAGCGTAACCTTGGCGCCGATCGGCATGTTCTCGCGGACCTTGAAGCCAGCGATAGACGTACGTGCGTGGGTGATGACCGGCTTCTGGCCGGCGATCGCTGCGAGGTCGGCTGCTGCAATGGTCGGCTTCTTGGAATCCGCCGTTGCTTCGCCCACACCCATGTTGATCACGATCTTATCAAGTCTCGGGATCTGCATCTCGTTGGCGTAGGAGAATTTCTCCTGCATCGCCTGACGGATACGGGTGATATATTCCTGCTTGAGCCGTGGCTCGTATTTTGCCTCAGCCATCGATCACATCTCCCGAACGCTTGGCCACGCGGACCTTCTTGCCATCCACGACCTTGAAGCCGACGCGGGTCGGCTTGCCGTCCTTGTCGACAATCGCGATGTTGGACAGGTGAAGCGGGGCTTCCTTGTTGATGATGCCGGCTTCCTGGGTCTGCGACTGGCGCTGGTGGCGCTTGACCACGTTGACGCCACGCACAACCGCGCGGTCTTCCTTCGGCATCACTTGCATAACTTCGCCGGTGCGGCCCTTGTCCTTGCCGGCAAGAATGACGACCTTGTCGCCTTTACGAATCTTTTGCATCTTTTCCGCTCCTTACAGTACTTCAGGAGCCAGCGAGATGATCTTCATGTGGTTCTTGGCGCGAAGTTCGCGCGGAACCGGTCCGAAGATACGGGTGCCGATCGGCTCTTTCTTGTTGTCGATAAGAACTGCTGCATTCGTATCGAAGCGGATGACACTGCCATCCGCGCGACGGATATCCTTGGCGGTACGAACGACAACCGCCTTCATCACGTCACCCTTCTTCACACGGCCGCGCGGGATCGCTTCCTTGATCGAAACGACGATAATGTCGCCGATCGAGGCATACTTGCGCTTCGAGCCGCCCAGCACCTTGATGCACATGACACGACGTGCGCCGGAATTATCCGCCACGTCGAGGTTTGTTTGCATCTGAATCATATCAGGTCGCCTTCTTGTTTACCGGAATGGTTGGGCTTGACGCCCCCTACCCCGGCTTATGGACTATAGTCTTGGCTGAATTTACCCGGCTCTTCGAACGATCGTTTGCCTGCGCGGGTCATCAATAAAGCAAAAGAACGCTCGAACACGAGCGTCCCTGCTTCCAATTCCGTGCTTCATACAGATATTTCGCCCAAGCGCAAGGGCTTGAGCAAAAATCCGTTACTTAGACTGGGCAGAGATTACCGTCCAGGTCTTGTCCTTGGAGATCGGCGCGCATTCCTCGATGGATACGGTATCGCCGATCTTGTACTGGTTGGCCTCGTCATGTGCCTTGTACTTCTTCGTACGGCGAACGGTCTTTTGAAGCAGTGGGTGTGCGAAACGACGCTCAACCCGAACCACTACGGTCTTCTCGTTCTTGTCGCTGACGACGACGCCCTGCAGAATGCGCTTTGGCATATTATTTGGTCCTTCAGGCCTTGGCTTCTGCCGCCTTCTGGCGGGCAATGGTTTTCACGCGTGCGATGTCACGACGGACTTCCTGGACACGCGAAGACTTTTCAAGCTGGCCGGTCGCCTTCTGGAAGCGCAGGTTGAACTGCTCCTTCTTCAGCTTGGCAAGCTCTTCCTTCAGTTGGTCTGCGCTGAGAGCGCGAACGTCTGCGGCTTTCATGAGCTTCATCCTTACTCTGCAATGCGCTGAACGAAGCGCGTCTTAACCGAGAGCTTGGCGGAGCCGAGGCGAAGCGCCTCGCGAGCGATTTCCTCGCTGACACCATCGATCTCGAACATCATACGGCCGGGCTTGACCTTGCATGCCCAGTATTCCACGCCGCCCTTACCTTTACCCATGCGGACTTCGGTAGGCTTCTTGGTGACTGGAACATCAGGGAACACCCGGATCCAAACACGACCGGCACGCTTCATGAAGCGCGTGATCGCGCGGCGAGCCGCTTCGATCTCGCGGGCGTTGACGCGGTTCGGTTCCTGGGCCTTGAGGCCGAATTCACCGAATGCCAGGTCAGAACCGCCCTTTGCGACGCCCTTGATGCGGCCCTTAAATTGCTTCCGGTACTTCGTACGCTTTGGCTGCAACATTTATCTATTCTCCGAACTTAACTGCCACGCGCGCGTTTAAGCGTTTTCGCGGCGACGGTCTCTATCCCGGCTTGCGGGGCCCTGGCTGTCGCCTTCCATCGCACGACGCTCGGAAGCCATCGGATCATGCTCAAGGATTTCGCCCTTGAAGATCCAGACCTTGATGCCGCAGATACCGAAAGCGGTAACAGCTTCGCAGACCCCGTAGTCGATGTCGGCGCGCAGCGTGTGCAACGGAACGCGACCTTCACGGTACCATTCCGTACGAGCGATTTCAGCACCGCCGAGACGGCCGGCGCAGGTGATCTTGATGCCTTCGGCGCCAAGACGCATGGCCGACTGAACAGCGCGCTTCATGGCGCGGCGGAAAGCCACGCGACGCTCGAGCTGCTGGGCGATCGACTGGGCAACGAGAACCGCGTCGATTTCCGGCTTGCGAACTTCAACGATGTTGAGGTGCGTTTCGGAATTCGTCATGTCGGCGAGCTTCTTGCGAAGCTTGTCGATGTCTGCGCCCTTCTTGCCGATGATCAGACCCGGGCGAGCCGAGTGGATGGTCACGCGGCACTTCTTGTGCGGACGCTCGATGACGACCTTGGAAATGCCGGCCTGCTTCAGCTCGTTCATGACGAACTTCCGCATCTTCAGATCTTCGTGAAGAAGCTGACCGTATTCGGCATTGTCCGCAAACCAGCGGCTATCCCATGTACGGTTGATGCCAAGACGAAAACCGATTGGATTGATTTTCTGACCCATTATGCGGCCTCCTCTTGCGCCTGCACTTCACGAACGACGATCGTCAAATGAGAGAAAGGCTTTTCGACACGCGATGCACGACCGCGACCACGTGCGTGGAAGCGCTTCATGACGATCGACTTGCCGACATAGGCTTCGGCGACGACAAGGCTGTCGACGTCGAGGTCATGGTTATTCTCAGCGTTTGCGATCGCGGATTCGAGCGTCTTTCTGACGGCGCCTGCGATACGCTTGCGCGAGAATTCCAACTCGGCGAGTGCGCGCTCTACCTTCAGGCCGCGGATCGATGCAGCCACCAGGTTGAGCTTCTGCGGGCTGACGCGAAGCGTGCGGGCGATTGCCTGCGCTTCGTTGTCCTTCAGCCGGCGTTCGGCTTTTGCCTTGCCCATTGTTACTTCCTCTTCGCTTTCTTGTCCGCGCCGTGACCATAATAGGTGCGGGTCGGAGCGAATTCACCGAACTTGTGTCCGACCATGTCTTCATTGACGCTGACCGGAATGTGCTTGCTGCCGTTGTAGACGCCGAATGTCAGGCCTACGAACTGCGGCAGGATCGTGGAACGACGTGTCCACATCTTGATTACTTCACTACGTCCGCCTTCACGAACCTTCTCAGCCTTCTTGAGAAGATAGCCGTCAACAAACGGACCTTTCCATACTGAACGAGCCATTGGAGACTTCCTCTCTTACTTCTTGCGCTGGTGGCGCGAGCGCATGATAAACTTATCAGTCGACTTGTTGGACCGCGTACGCTTGCCCTTCGTCGGCTTGCCCCAAGGCGAAACCGGGTGACGACCACCCGAGGTACGGCCTTCACCACCACCGTGGGGGTGGTCAACGGGGTTCATGACGACGCCGCGGTTATGCGGACGCTTGCCGCGCCATACGGTGCGACCGGCCTTGCCGTCATTGATGTTGCCATGGTCCGGGTTCGAAACCGCACCGATCGATGCAAGGCAGGAACCGGGAACCAGGCGCTGCTCACCGGAGGAGAGGCGAAGGATCGCCATGCCCTGATCGCGGCCGACGAGCTGGACATAGTTACCGGCGGAGCGACCAAGCTGGCCACCCTTGCCCGGCTTCATCTCGACGTTGTGGATGATCGAACCGACCGGGATGAACTGGAGCGGCATCGTGTTGCCAGGCTTCACGTCAACCGCCTTATCGGAGGCAATCACCTTGTCGCCCGGAGCAAGACGCTGCGGAGCGATGATGTATGCCTGCTCGCCATCGGCGTATGAGATCAGGGCGATATAAGCGGTGCGGTTCGGGTCGTACTCGAGGCGTACGACAGTACCCTCGACGTTGAACTTGCGACGCTTGAAGTCGACCAGACGGTAGGTGCGCTTGTGACCGCCGCCGATGAAGCGGGCAGTGATGCGACCGAGGTTGTTACGACCACCGCTCTTAGTCAGACCTTCCGTCAAAGCCTTAACCGGCTTGCCCTTGTGGAGGTGCGAGCGGTCGACGATGACCAGCTGACGCTGGCTCGGGGTCGTCGGATTGAATGTTTTCAATGCCATTTTCTTATTCCTCAGAGACCGGTGGAGACGTCGATCGACTGCCCTTCGGCGAGCGTCACGATGGCCTTCTTCACGTCCTTCTGCTTGCCGACAAAACCGCGGAACCGCTTGGTCTTGCCCTTGCGAAGCAGGGTGTTGACGGCCGTGACCTTGACGCCGAACAGCGCTTCGACGGCAGCCTTGATTTCAGGCTTCGTCGCGGTCTTGGCAACGTTGAAGACAACCTGGTTATGTTCGGAAACCAACGTCGACTTTTCGGTGATCGAAGGAGAAACGATCACATCGTAATGGCGAATATCCGTCACTTGAAACGCTCCTCTAGAGCCTCTACCGCAGCCTTGGAAAGCACGAGCTTGCCGCGACGCAGGATGTCGTAAACATTGATGCCCTGGATCGGCAGAACATCGATGTTCGGGATGTTCTTGGCTGCGAGCTTGAAGTTGCTGTCGAGCTCGGCGCCGCCGATGAAGAGCGCGTTGGTCAGGCCCATCGCATCGAACGTGCCGGCGAGAAGCTTGGTCTTGGCTTCGGTCGCGATGAAATCGTCGATGACGATGACATCTTCAGACCGGAACTTGGCAGACAGAGCGTGACGCAGGCCGAGGGCGCGAACCTTCTTCGGCAGGTCATGCGCATGGCTGCGGGTTACCGGGCCGTGAGCCTTACCACCGCCGCGGAATTGCGGAGCGCGAGCAGAATGGTGGCGAGCGCGGCCCGTACCCTTCTGCTTGTACATCTTGGCACCGGTGCGCCATACATCGGCGCGGCCCTGGGCCTTGTGCGTGCCCTGCTGCTTCTTGGCAAGCTGCCAGCGAATGACGCGTGCAAGGATGTCCTCACGCGGCTCGAGGCCGAAAATCGCATCAGAAAGGGAAACCTTCCCAGCGTCTTTTCCCTCGAGGGTCTTGACGTTAAATTCCATTGGTCCGGCTCCCTTACTTCGCTGCCGACTTGACGGCGTCGCGAACGATGATCCAGGATCCCTTGGAACCCGGGACGGCACCCTTGATGAGGATCAGACCACGATCTTCGTCGGTCGAAACTACTTCAAGGTTTTGCGTCGTGACGCGCGTCTGGCCCATGTGGCCAGCCATCTTCTTGTTCTTGAACACCTTGCCTGGGTCCTGGCGCGAGCCGGTCGAACCATGCGAGCGGTGCGAAACGGACACACCGTGCGTGGCGCGGAGACCGCCAAAGTTATGGCGCTTGATCGCGCCGGCAAAACCCTTACCGATCGTCGTGCCCGTTACGTCGACCAGCTGGCCGGCCGCAAAGTGGGTCGCGTTGATCGCGGTGCCGACGTCAAGCAGGTTGTCTTCCGTTACCCGGAATTCCTGCAGCTTGGCCTTCGGCTCGACACTTGCCACTGCGAAGTGACCGCGAAGGGCCTTCGACGTATTCTTGACCTTTGCCTGGCCGGCACCGATCTGAACGGCGGTGTAGCCATTCTTTTCAACCGTACGCTGGGCAACGACCTGGCAGCCCTCCATACGCAATACTGTAACCGGGACATGCTCGCCGGCGTCGTTATAGACGCGCGTCATTCCCACCTTCTGTGCAATCACACCTGAACGCATCGGTTCAATCCTTCTCACTCAGCTCGAGAACCAGAGGTCTCAGAGCTTGATCTCAACATCGACACCTGCGGCGAGGTCGAGCTTCATCAGCGCGTCCACCGTCTGGGGGGTCGGGTCAACGATGTCGAGAAGGCGCTTATGCGTGCGCATCTCGAACTGTTCGCGGCTCTTCTTGTCGATGTGCGGGGACCGGTTGACCGTAAACTTCTCGATGCGGGTCGGAAGCGGAACGGGGCCCCGGACGCTTGCACCGGTGCGCTTCGCCGTCGATACGATCTCGCGCGTTGAGGCATCGAGAATCCGGTGATCGAACGCCTTCAGGCGGATGCGGATATTCTGGCCGTTCATTCGACTTTATCCTTGCTCTTGTTATCCCGGCATCTGCGTACAGATACGGAAATGACCTTTAGTTGTTAGGCGGGCCACCGGTTTCAAAAATCGAGGGGGACACCGGCGGTGTCCCCGACCTTGAACCGGGCTTGGCCCAGCCGATACTTACTCGACGATCGACGCTACGATGCCGGCGCCAACGGTGCGGCCGCCTTCGCGGATGGCGAAGCGCAGCTTTTCTTCCATGGCGATCGGCACGATCAGTTCAACGGCAACGGTGACGTTGTCGCCCGGCATGACCATTTCCGTGCCTTCAGGCAAGGAGACGATGCCGGTCACGTCGGTCGTGCGGAAGTAGAACTGCGGACGATAGTTGGTGAAGAACGGCGTATGACG
>NZ_JBFRFF010000043.1:0-46406 GCF_052114685.1 Rhizobium sp. 2YAF20
TCGTGGCCGCTTGCACTATGGCGGTTCATGCCCGAGCGATTTTCGTCCACAGGCTCATCGCCTCTGAACGCAGTTCGTGATGATGGCTGGAGGAGACGGCGTGGCGGGGGATTTGAAACAGATTGGCAATCGGATCGTGGATGGAAACGAAGCGTTGCAAATGGCGCTGTGACTTGAAGCGCTTCATGATCCGTTCCCGTCGCCGGACTGGCTGGTGGGAATTCTCCGCCCGATTATTCAAGCCTTTATAAAGCGATGGCGGCGGTAGAGCGGGTCTCGGTCTGTCATGGCCTGTCATCTCACATCGACGTCGATGCTTCGTTAAGTTGACGATGCGCTTTGGAGGGGTTGGCGCCGCCGACGCGATCGCCTTGGCGAAGGCCTCGAGTTCGCGGGCGGGCTGGTCGTCCGTCGAAACGCGGACATGTCCGATCAGCCTTTGCTGCAGGGGAGGGGACTGGAGTTCGCCACTTTCTCCATTGATTTTTCGACCCGTTTTAGTGGCGTTTGTACAGATAGGAATGCGTGAGAAAAGGGTCCTTTGTGAACATCTCTGGACGGGGCGGCCCCGCGAAACGCACACCTCATGTAACATCGTTGCGTGCTGAGGCTCTGATGACCTCCTCTCGCTGGTGGTTATTCCGTTCCATTAATCGCCAGCAGGTTCAGGGCATAGCGCGTGTGCCGCCGCTCGCCGCTGCGCGTGAGCGCACCTTTCTCCACTAAATCATGAAGATCGCGTGTGGCAGTCGCTCGCGAGGTCCGGCTGATCGAAATGTAATTCTCAGCGCTCAACCCGCCCTTAAAACTTGCTGGGCCTTCGCGGAACATGCGAGAAATGGCCTTCTCCTGGCGCTCGTTGAATTGCCCGCGGAACCGGTCATAAAATCGCGCCTTGCCGATATAGAAGGCCACACGTTTCAGGGTGGTCTGTTGTGCCTCAAGGATGGTTTCGGCAAAATAAACCAGCCAATCGGTGATATCGAGCGTGCGTTGATTCCGTTCGAGCTGGTCGTAGTAGACTTTGCGACCATGCTCGATTGTGTAGGCAAGCGCAATCAGGCTCGGTTGCCCAATATTCTGTGCAAGCGATTTTTCCGCAAGCGCTCTGCCAAGCCTGCCGTTCCCGTCTTCAAATGGATGGATGCTTTCGAAATACAAATGGCCTATGCCGGCCCGCGTCAGAGCTGGCAGGGGGATTGCACCCTTGGGCGCGGATCTGTTGAACCACTCCAGATAGACCGCCATCTCCGCCGGCACTTCTCTTGATGGTGGGGCTTCAAAATGGACGGTTGGATTATCGAGACGGCCGGACACGATTTGCATGGCATCGTCATGCGTCCGGTATCCGCCGATCGTTCCAATATGGTGGTTTCCCGTCATCAACATGCCGTGCCAGCGAAACAGGGTTGCGTGATCGAGGGGGCCCGACCAGGAATCGTACACATCGACCATCATTTCCGCGATTCCGCGCTCTTGCGGCTTTATCGGCCGATTGTCCGTATCGAGGCCGAACTGCCGGCGTAACGAAGATTGCACGCTCAATCTATCGAGCATTTCGCCTTCGATCTCGGAGGTTTTCACTGCCTCCTCGCTTAAGAGCTCGATACGCAGCAGATTACGTTCCTCATCACTGATATGATGGACGGCGCCGATCACTTCCCCCGACGAAAGAAGAAATCGGGTTTCGAGTGGTTTGAGCTGAGCATCGTCATATATGAATTGCGGCCAGCCTGTCTGTGTCCAATTCCATCTCATGAGTTATAGGCGTCCTCTCTATAACTCATTATAGCGGATTTTTGTGAGTGATAGCAATATATTCTATTGCTCGCGGGCAGCCAAAACCTGTCTTGTGGCTGTCACAGAAAATCTGTCCTCCGATTCGCGTGATCGGGCAGCAGCGACGGTGTGTTGACCATCAAGCTGCTCAAATAATTGATGATGAGCCACCGCCTCCTGCACAAGCAGCAATTGCGCGTGGTCTATTCCTGAATAGAAGCCGATGGCAATTTCTATCGCGGACCTTTAACCTGCGACGTTGGTGCGCGGATCGTTAATGGCGTTGGCTTAGGTGATCGGCGAACGCAATAACCGGTCTCTTGCACCTATGCCTTTCAAACACAATGCTTCCCGCCGTCATCATATCGGCAAGATGAAATTCAAGATTACGAACTGGTCGGAATATGAGGCAGGCCTTCGCCGGCGCGGGAGCCTGACGCTGTCGATGACAGAGGAAGCGCTGTCGTCGTGGCAGGCGCCGAAGCGGAAGACGCGTGGTGGCCAGCCGCGCTATTCCGACCTGGCGATCGAGACCGCCCTCACACTGGGCCTGGTGTTCGGCCTACGGCTGCGCCAAACGGAGGGCTTGCTGACATCGGCGCTGAGGTTGATGCGACTGGATCTCGCCGTGCCCGATCACACGACATTGAGCCGACGTGCACGGACATGGCAATCGGCTGGCAGGCGGGATAGCCGCAGCGCTTCGATAAAGGGACCTGTTCACGTCCTCATCGACAGCACCGGGCTCGAAGTCTACGGCGCCGGCCAGTGGATCGAGGAGAAGCACGGTGCCAAATCCCGTCGGGGCTGGCGCAAATTGCATCTGGCATTGGATGCTGATAGCGGCGACATCATCGCTCACGTCATGACCGGCCAAGACATGGGCGACAGTTCACAAGTGGGACCACTACTTGACCAAATCGACGGTCCGATTGGCAAGTTTACAGCCGACGGTGCCTATGACGGTGACCCGACCTATGACGCCGTCAGCCGGCACAGCACCGATGTCGCCGTCATCATTCCACCTCGGGCCAACGCGATCGACCGCTCGGATACAGGGATCGCCGGTTAGCGAGACCGGCACGTAGAGGCGATCAACACGGACGGGCGGATAAAGTGGCAAGCTGCAACCGGCTACGGCAAGCGGTCCTTGGTCGAGGCCGCGATCGGCCGCTACAAGTCGATGATCGGACACCGACTGCGAGCACGCTCATTCCGCGCGCAACAGACCGAAGTCGCCATCGGTTGCACCGTCCTCAATCGCATGCTGGCATGTGCACGCCCGAAGTCCGTCCGGTCCAAGACAACAACGGCATAGTCACAGCATCAAAGAGCAGAATCCATTCGTGCCGGGAGCGATGCACCAAAGCCCAGCAGGAGCGAAAGTCTTCCAGGAGCAGCTCCGCTATTAAATCGGGCCTTGTCATCAGTGTAGCTTTCCGGCTACACTGATACGATGGAAAGATATGAGATCAGGGTATTCGAGACAGAAAGCGGCGATGCGCCGTTTCAGGAGTGGATCGAAAATCTCAAGGATGCCAAAGCCAAAACCATTCTCTTCGCTCGAATTGCTAGGGCAGCTGGCGGCAACTTCGGAGACTGGAAAGCTATCGTCGGAGCCAGGGGCTTGTGCGAGATGCGCATTCAATACGCCCAAGGCTTTCGCATTTTCTACACAGTTGTTGGCTAGGAAATCGTCGTTTTGCTGGCCGGTTCAACAAAACAGGAGCAGGATAAAACCATAGCGAAAGCAAAGGAATATCTTGCTGACTACAACCGGAGGGTAAAAGCATGACCGCAGCAAGCCGACCATTTGATTTCAGCTTCCGGGATGAACTCCTACGCGATCCAGAAAACGCGGCCCTCTATCTGGCCGAGTTTCTTGAAACGGGCGATATGGAGCTGTTCCAGGAAGGCCTGCGCCATGTTGCAAAGGCGCAGGAGGGGGGTGTTCGCGCCGTGGCTGAGCAAGCTAACCTCAACCGAGAAAGCCTCTATCGATCGCTCTCGAAGAAGGGAAAGCCGCAAATGGAGACCGTTACCAAGATGCTGTCCGTTTTAGGACTCCGCCTTACTGTGACGGCTGTACACTAATCTCCGGTTAGGAAGCAAAATTGAAGCTCCGATCGGCCTCTTTCCGATTGGCGTCTCCACTACCTCTGCAACCCCAGCCCTTTGTTACGCGCCAACTCTTGCTTGATCGCATGATCACGAGAGAGCTCCGCCATACGCACCCGCTCGACGGTCCGTGCAACCTGTTTGATCAGTTCCGCCTGCGATCCAAGTGACGCATCGCGCTCAAGCTCAACGCTGAACTTGCGCGGATCCGAATGCCCAAACCGCTGACGGAGCGCATCACCGACCACCTTGGCCTCCGTAAGCGCCTGCGTACCCTCTGGCGTCGATCGCAACGTCTCGATCCAGCCATTTCGCTCGGCCACCGGAACCCGATCGACCTCCGCCAGGGTCTCGGCACTGCGCGATGTCAGCCCCGGAACCTCGATTACATCACGCTTCTCACGCTTCTCACGCTGCCACTGCTCGGCGCTGATCTCCTCGCCAAGGCGACGCCGCCATGTCACGACCGCTGAACCGACATGCGAGGCGACGAACTTCGAATTGCTACGAGCCTCCTTGCGTTCCTTGCTATCCCCAAACAAACCAGCTTTACCGAGCAAATCCCCAAACCGCTCCGGCTGATCAGCAATCGCCTTCTCCAACACCTTGTCATCAGCATTCTGATCAAGGATGGCGCTGCGCAACCTGAGTGTGAACGCATCGGCGTCCGCAAATGTCAGCTTGATGAGGGAACCCACCACCTCCCAGGCACGATCGAATGTTGGCATGGCTTTCTCACGGGCAACCGCCTCGACACTCCGATCATACCGGGTGATCGCCGGCACCAGCGGCGCCGGCCTGTCGATATCGACACCAGGCCGCAGCACCCCTTTTTCGGCACCAACCTCGATCTCACTGCGAACCCCGAACTGCTCGGCAATCCCCCGCCGCTCGACAAAATCGCTGACATAGTCGAGCGTCGTCTCCTTGAGACCGGCCCGACTGAGCCTCTCCTCCAACTGCCGGAAAGCGAGATCGTCTGCACGATGAAACCTTCCAGGCATTCCGCTCGACGACTTGCCCGTCAGGCAATCGCACCGTCTCCGATCCAACATGCTCAAGCCCGACCCTGTCACCGATCTCTGGCGCTGCCTCTGCCAAGGCTCGTTCGAGATCCACGCCCCAGACGGTGTGCTGCTTTCCGCCATCCGTCTCCACCGTCACATAATAACTGGCGAGGTGCTTCGGATCGTTCTCATATGCCCAGTCGGCCCGAAGCTGCGATTTTGGCCAACTCAAAGAACAGATTGCGAACCCGTGATCACATAGAATCTGACGGCGCGCCTTGACCTTCCAAGGCGCGGTACACAGTCATCCTGGAAATGTTCAAGTCGCGGGCAGCGGCGGCTTTGGTCGCGCCAGCAGCGATCCGCTGGCGGATTTCGGCGTCATAGACATTCCTTTTCCGCCCCTTGTAGATGCCTTCAGCTTTTGCCGCGTCAATGCCCGCTCGTTGCATGTCTTTGATGAACTTGAGTTCCATGTCAGCGACCATGCCGAGAACCCTTCGCAAAATTCCTGAGTTTTCACTTGAAACATCGCGAACTGAAATCGCGCTCAAAGTCGTGCCGCAAATGTCGCTAGCAAAAGTCCTCCTGAAGCGGGTGCGCCCCTGCACTCTTTGGCGCAAATGGAAAGGAGAGGGAGCAGCCTCGCCAAGGCGGGCGGACAACGTGTTCCAGTCGCGCGCACAGTTCTGCCGGGCGATGAGCACCAGCGCTTGGGCATGACCTACAATCGTACACTCGGCGGCAAGTACGTTTCTCAGAGATTTTGCGAGCGCCTTAGCTTCTGCAATGTGTCTGACTGTCATGACGGGTTCCCCACGGCCTTCAGCCCGATACCGGCGTCTCCCCGCGCCTTCAGGGCGTCGGCAAGCACAAGAGTTGCGACTATTGCGGCCACGCCATCGGCCAGCGGAAAGGCGAACCAGATTGCATCCGCGCCCAACGTTGCCGCAGCGGCCGCGACCAATACAGGCAAGAGTACAAAAGGCTTGACCATGGTCAGAAGAGCCGCGCGGGCAGGTTGGCCGATGGCTTGAAAATAAAGCCCAAGCACGAGAACTGGTCCGGAAAAAAGATAGATCGCAGCCATGGGCCGAAGCATTCGACCGACCTCGCCGATGACAGCTGGATCAGCGACAAAGGCTGCTCCGACGACTGCGCCCTCGCTCAGCAGCAAAACCTCAACAGCAAGACAGTAGAACAATGCTGTTGCTGCGGCGATCCGCAGGACCGCATCCGAGCGGATGTAAAGACGCGCACCAACATTGTTGCCGACGATGCTCTGCATAGCCATCGCGATAGCCATGATTGGCAGGAAGGCAAAGCCGAAAATGCGTGTCATGATCCCGTAGGCGGCAATGGTCTTGGCGTAATCGGTGCTGCCTACAAGCCGTAACGCGAGAACCACGCTGGCGGCTGAAAGCGCCATTCCGATAAAGCCCAGACTGACGGGTGCGCCTAGCGCAACAATGCGCCTCCAACTGCCGGTCCAGCGGTTCCGCCAGAGGCTGTTGAGCGGCATCATGCCCCCGATGAAACGGCGCGGCCCGGCCAGAAGCACCAGTCCCAGGAGCAGTTCGACCATTGCATCCGTGATCGCCGTTTCCCTTGCCATCAGATACACCGCATAAAGCGCAAGCTGGCAAGCCTCTGTGTGGCGGCGCATCTCCGATGCCTTTTCGCCGGAAACGCGGCGGACGACATGTTCAATCCACGCCGGGTTAATGTTCGAGAGAAAACTCCAGGGAAGAGCGAGCTTTCGGATAAACGCCAGCCGCTCGGTGACTTCCAGAATGTTGTCTAGCGTTGCCCGACCTGCATCGCCTTTCATCGCATTGAAGCCCGTCGGTCCTTCCGCGTCAGCCAGGGAGCTTTCCATCGCTGCAACAGTCTCAGGCGGAAGCGCGGCGCGCACCTCATGAAGCCAACCGTCCACATATTGCTGGCGTTGCGAGCGAACCAGCCGTTCCAGTTCCTTGGCCGAGGGACCATAGATATTGCGATCCCGACGCGAGAGGAACACCCCCTCAAGCATACCGCTGACGGGCTGTCCGGACGGACAAAGTTCGTCGATAATCCAGAAAGACAGCGTTTCCCGGTCCACCCGCGTCATGCGGCGAAATCCGAGATATTGTAAAATCTCGGCGCAATGCCGACGGGCAGTTCTCCCGCCGAAATCATAGCCGGACAGTTCATCGGCTTGGACGAAAAACCGCGAGCGCTGAAAAACTTCAACTGCGCGGCCAGACCAAGCTTTGTTACCGCCGGTTTGGAATTGATGAAATCTATGTCGGCGAAGCTCAGGCTCCATTGGCCGACAAAATCCGAACTCGAAATACCCGTACTCATTGCAACGCTCCTCAAATCGGAGCGCAATGTCACGAGCGGGCGCTTCTCAGGTCAATCCCGCAGACTATATTCCCACAACGTTCTTCGAGTTGGCCAAAATCACAGCTTCGGGCCGACTGGGGCTACAAGGCGGGACGCTCGATCTTCACGCCTAACGGCCCGAAATGCTTCATGTTCTCAGTGACGACGGTAAGCCCATAGGCTTCCGCGGTGGCCGCAATGATGACGTCCGCTTGCCCCGGACGACGGCCCTTGCCAATGGCCGCGTCCTCGATCGCGCCGGCGATCCGCGCAACGGTCGTATCGAACGACAGGATACGGTCATCGAACATCGTCACGATGCTCTCAAGCCACTGGTGGAGCCGTATGCTTCTGGCCGTGGCCCCCTTGCGGTGGAGCTGCCGCAAGCCCTTCTCCACCTCTGAAATCGTCATCGCGGACAGATAGAGTGCATCGCTTGCGCCTTGCTCGACCATCCATGTTTGGAGGGCCGCGCTCGGCATCGGCTTGTCGGGAGCGAATTTAGAAATCACATTCGTATCGAGAAGGAAGCCGCTCAAAGATCGACCTCACGCGAGGGCGACGGATTCCGCTCAAGCTCGACGCCGCCCGGAAAGGTCATGAGGAATTCGCCGAAGTTCGGGCGGGCCTTCTTCAAGACCTTCTTCGCGGCTTCGGCAGCCTCGACAGACACCAGCACGGCGGCGGGCTTGCCGTGGCGGGTGACGGTGACGAATTCGCCGTTAGCGGCTTCCTCGACATAGGCGGAGAAGCCCGCCTTGGCATCTTTCAGGCTCACAACTGACATTGCATGATCCTCCTGTTTGTGACTATATATGACTACTTTCATAGTTTGACGGATGCAGAAATCAAGGAAAAAGAAGCTATTCGCCTTGACTTTGTTGCATCGATCCCGGGATTGCCGATATCAGGCGGCTGTTTTTGTTCCCGGGACGTATTTGATGCCGCACAAGTTCAATGCCGACCGGCGTCACAAGATAGCCAAGCAGAAATTTAAGATCGTGAATTAGTCGGCCTATAATGAAAGCCTTCGTCAACGTTGTCATGCCCCACAGATGACCTGATTTTGCTATTAATTTCAAATCGTTGTCTGGATTTTCAACGGGGGCAGCGTTCCGAGCCAGTTTACAGTCACTCATTGACGTGGACATGCTTCACTACAATAAGTTCAAACCGAAAAATGTGGTAAGCGCCACCGAAACAACAACAGGAGTGTAATAGTGAGCGAGCCGACCGTAGCAGATGCAATCAACCGCATTTATGAATCGCTCCAGGCGGACAATGCCGACATCGACTTGCATATCGGGAATCTCAAGGCAGCCTTGACGCGGGCCGGTTTGAGGGAAGCCGTATTCGACCCGGCTAGGCTCGTGCATAACAATCGTTCTGGCAGAAAACTTATGCAGGCCTACTTTCGGCAGCGTGGAGTGACGGTGAAATTCAACGCCCCGTGACGCCTCTTCGACCGTGGTGCGCGAAGTCTATCCGCCACGGCACGAGTATCCACTCATTGTTGAACGAAATCCGTTCAATCGGGTTTGGACATTAACAGAGCAGTTTGAAAAATCTAATGCTCACCAAGTGAAACGAGGGCCGAAAGAGCCATAGGAACCCGGTGCCGACCCGCTTGGATCTAGCTGATTATCTCGTTCGACTCTCTCAGACCATCGCCGACGCTCGGCTGCTTTGTCTTTGGCGGGATCCGTCGATTTGCTCGCGGTTACCGGACGAGATTGACCGCCAGTTCCGCCGGCTGTCGAGCAGGAAACAAAGAAAACAGCGGGAAAAATTATCAGAATGGCTAAGGCAACTGCCCTCGTGAGCCCAGAATAGATCGGCTGCATAGACATCCCTAATGCTCTCTTTGGCCATCTGTAATAGAGAGAGATATGTTATTCGATTTCGCATCGAGGGGATATGCGAAAGATCGATTTGACCGAGTAACCGCCATGAGGGACATCGTTTGGAGACATGAACGTGCTTGATATCCGTCCAGCGAGATCGCCGGCGGCACGATGAGTGAAAACGGCCGCCGCGCTCGCGACGTTCTGCTTGGTCTGATGAAGACGCGCATGAAACTGGGCGTCTCGTTCTTCACTTATCTTGGAGATCGGCTTGGCCGATCCATGTCATGGCCTCGTATTCCGCCGCTCCCCCAGCTCGTGGTACGCCGGGGTTAAACGGCCCCTCAGATCGCTTTTGACAGATCCAGCGATGCGGGTGATCAAAACAGAAACGCATTTAGGAGACGAATTTTGGAAGGAAAACGGTGGGACCAATATGGCCTAAGGGAAGCGCGCCTGTCGGCGACGATGTTGAAAGACCCTGCGCGAACGGTGGGAGCCTGCATACTAAGGTCCGATGGGACGGTTGCCTCCAAAGGCTAGAATGGTTTCCCTCGTGGATGCAATGAGATCCAACGCTATATGAGGATCGGCGCCGGAAGCTTCTTCGAATTGTAATCTTGGACTGAGATCAAGCGCCTCGCTACACCAGCTTCGAAGGCCACGATCGGGTCCCGGATCGGTATTGCATCAGCATTGTGCCCGGAAATTTGCCCCGGTTACAATCGATTCAGGATCGGTAAGTGCGCGGAATTCCGGATCATGGATGTTACGGGGCTCTGTCGCAAATTTTTGCAAAATCTACAAAATGGGCTATCGCTCGACACACTTATGCGGCGAGCGCAGCGAATTGCTGAAATGCAAATTGGCCACTGGTTGAAAATTGCCGCTTGCGGATCATGTGAGCCACCTCGATGCCATCCAGTGTCGCTGACGCAGACTAAAAGGATTTGAAGCCTTTCAGGGGGTGAGTCAGCTTCTTGATAAACCGGTGATCTTGCTCGATCATGTTGTTGAGGTACTTGACCTGCAGGATCTCGACCAGCCAAAACCATCCATGCTGTAGCAGCAGCCAGTTGACGTTTTGCAATCCTGCCAGGTTCGCGCCGCTCTTGTCGATGACGACCTTTTCGGGCCAACCATTGTTCTCGATCGTGCGGGCGAAGAAGGCGCTGGCTGCAGCCTCATCGCGATGCTCAGACAGCATGAAATCAAGGGTTCTGCCGAATTTATCGACAGCGCGATAGAAATAGGTCCACTTGCCCTGGATATAGGTCTCGTCCATTCGCCAGGAACGGCTGGTCGTCGACTTGCGGCGCTGGGCTCGGCAGGCAATAAGCGGCGAATATTTTACGACCCATCTGTTCAGCGTCGCGTGGTCAACGGCGACGCCGCGCTCGGCCATAATCTCTTCCAGATCACGATAGGACACTGCATATCGGACGTAGAAAAACACCGCGTATAAAACCACGTCTTTGGGGTAGTGACTGCCTTTGAAATCGACCTTCATTTGGAACTAATCTTCAATCCAGATCTATGGCGAGATCAACCCGCTGGCAAACCCACGGAAAGTTTGCGACAGAACCTCGGGAAGAGCGAAGCCTCCGGAAGTAATGCCGCCAGCTGCTGGAAGGTGTCGGCGCTCATCGAATACGACCGCGTGTCGAGTCTGATGCGCGCCCTGGAATAACCGCGCGCTGCAACGCTCTCTGCAACACTGGCGATTGCGTCGTCGGCATCCTTGAAGCCGCAGATGTCGGAGATCCAGCTTTTCTCCCGTCAGGACGCTTCGTCGAGCGCCCGCAAGGTGAACCAGGCGTCGCCATCCCGGCGCGGGAAAGCCGCGCGATACATGGTCTCGGAGAGGGTGTAACCCGTCAGCCAGGCCAGAAGCTCGCCGCTGTCGACGAGCAGGAGATCGGCGGATGCGGCATCTATCGCCGTGCGCGCCAGGCCGATGCGCCGCGCGAATTCAGCCTTGGAAAACATCATCAGGCCTGCTCGCAGATGTCGAGGATGGTCAGCATGTAGACGCGGATCATGTCGAGATAGTCGACGATGTCAACCCGCTCGTCGGGCATGGTGTTGTAGCGGCCGCCCGGGCCGCAGATGATGCCTTCCATGCCGAGCTCGTGATAGAGATGGCCGGCATCCGTGCCGTAGAAGCGGGTCGGGGTAATGGCGCCGGTCGGCTGCTTCTCGCCGCGCACTGCTTCGTAAGCCGCATTGATCGACTTGACGATGCGCGAGTCCGGCGAGACCTCGAAGGGCGGCATCAGCGGGCGACCTTCGATCATCGCCGGCACCAGCTTCGCCTTCAGGCCGGGGAAGCGTTCCTCCAGCCCGCGCATCTCGCGGTCGAGATCGGCGAGCACGCCTTCCTGTGTCTGGCCCGGCGCATAGCGGCAGGAGCCGCGCAACCGCACGAAGTCGGCCACCTGCGGCGGCCGCCATTCTTCGAGATCGCGGCCGAGCGCGCCGTGCACGACGCCGACATGCCCGCGGTTGATCGAGCGATGGACCTCGCTTCGGGCGCCGCTGAAGGTCATGGCATTGATGCGTGGGATGATGTCGCAGGCGGCGGCGATGGCATCGACTGCTTCCTCGCGCTTCGACAGATGCCGGGTATCGCCGGTGAGCTCGATGACATAGCTCAGAGCCGCCGCATGCATCGTCACCGCGACAAGGTCGCTGGGCTCGCTGTTGATAAAATAGTCGGCGGTGACGCCGCTGCGGATGGCGGCGATCGTGCCTACGCCGCCCTGCAGTTCGCCGACGACGAAGGTCAGCACGACATCGCCTTTCAGCCGGACGCCGGCGTCGAGCAACGTCTTCACGGCGCAGAAATAGGCGGCGTCGCCGGCCTTCATGTTGGAGACGCCGATGCCGTAGATGAAATTCTCGTCGACGAGGCCGGCATAGGGATCGACGGTCCAGCCCTCGGTGACCGGATTGGTGTCGAGATGGCCGTTGAACAACAGGCTCTTGCCGCCGCCCACACCCTTCAGCCGGCCGATGGCGTTGTAGCGCCGGTCTTCGTCAAACGGCTGCAGCTCGGCCTCGACGCCGATCTTCCGCAATTGCTCGACCATGTAGCGCGCCAGCTGGCGCTCGCCTTCCGTCTCGGAGTGGCTTTTGTGCTGCACCATCTTCGAGAGAAAATCGAGGCAGGCTTTTTCGTCGATCCGGTCCAGCAGGGACTTCGGGTCCATTATCATGCTCCTTCAAACTGAAATTCTGGAGGCGCCGGCCGGCAGCGGCACGGCTGCGATCAGACGGCGCGTGTAGTCGGCGCGATTGGGGCTATCGATCTGCTCGGCCGGGGCGATCTCGACCAGATCGCCCCGGTACATCACGGCGATCCGGTGGGCGATCTGGCGGACAAGATTGAGATCGTGGGTGATGAACAGGTAGGCGGTGCCGTTGTCTTTCTGCAGATCGAGAAGCAGTTCGACGATCGACGCCTGAACGGAGACATCGAGCGCCGAGGTGATCTCGTCGCAGATGACGACGCGCGGCCTGGAAGCGAAGGCACGGGCGATGGCGACGCGCTGCTTTTCGCCGCCGGACAGCTGGTGCGGGTAGCGATCGGCATGGCTGCGCGGCAGCCGCACCTTCACCAGCAGGTCTTCGACCTGCCGCGCGATATCGCCACCATCGCCATACAGCTTCAGGGGTCGCGACAGGATTTCCGAAATCTTGTGGCGCGGATTGAGCGAGGCATCGGGATGCTGGAAGATGATCTGCACGTCCTTGCGATAGGCCGCCGACATGTCCTTGACGCTACGGATTTCGCGGCCGGCAAACCAGATCTTGCCTTCAAACGGATTGAGCCCGGTCATGGCCTTGGCAAGCGTCGACTTGCCAGAGCCGGATTCTCCGACAATACCGAGGATTTCGCCCGGATCGATCGTCAGCGATATGCTGTTGTTGCTCTTGACCTGCTGGAAGGCCTTGCCGGTTAGCGACGACAGGAAGGGTTTTCGCCCGTAATGCACGCTGACGTTTTCGACGCGCACCAGCGGTTCGGTGCTGACGTTGGCCGCCGCTCGCACCAGGCGCCGGGACGGATTCGGAACGGCGGCGATCAGGGCGCGTGTATATTCTTCGCGTGGGGCCAAAAAGATCGAGGCGACCGGGCCGTGCTCGACGATCTCGCCCTGCCTGATGACGGCAACGCGGCCGGCCGTTCGCGAGACGAGTGCCAGGTCGTGCGAGATATAGAGCGAGGCGACACCGGTCTCTGCCTGAAGCTCGACGAAGAGATCGAGGATCTGTTTCGACGTGATGACGTCGAGCGCCGTCGTCGGCTCGTCGAAGATGATGCATTCGGGGCTGCAGGCAAAGGCCGAGGCGATCACCACGCGTTGCTTCTCGCCGCCCGACGCTTCATGCGGCATGCGACGCATCATTTCGGCGGGCGCCTTCAGCCCGACGCGGGCAAGCAAGGCCTCGCCTTCCTTCCAGGCCTGCTGCTTCGTCAGCCGGCGATGGCGCACGAGCACTTCCGAAAGCTGCGTGCCGAGCGACAGCGTCGGGTTGAGCGATGTGCTGGGGTCCTGGAACACCATGCTGATGCGCTGTCCCCGCATCCTTTCGATGACCGCTTCCGATGTCTTCAACAGGCTTTCGCCGCCAAGAAGAATATCGCCGGAGACCTCACGGGCGTTCTTCGACAGGTAGCGCATGATCGACCAGGCAAGCGAGGTCTTGCCGGAGCCGGATTCACCGACCAAGCCGAGAATCTCGCCGCGGCCGATCTCGAGATTGACCGATTTCAGCGCGTGAAATGTGCCCTTGGGCGTCTGGTAGTCCAGGGAATAGTCCCGGACGGCAAGAACCGGTGTGTTGGTCATGGTCATCTCACGTACGGGGGTTGAGCGCATCACGCAGCCCGTCGCCGAGCAGGTTGAAGCCGATGGTGGTGATGGCGATCGCGACACTCGGCCAGATCAGGATGTAGGCGCTGAGGTGCATGTACTGCCGCGCCTCGGCGATCATCAGCCCCCATTCGGCCGCCGGCGGCTGGGCCCCGAGCCCGAGGAAGCTCAGTGTCGCGAACAGCATGACGGCGAAGGAGATGCGGATGGTCGTCTCGACTACGATCGGCGCGATGACGTTCGGCAGCATCTCACGCCGGATGATGAAGGCAGAGCTCTCGCCGCGGGCGATCGCGGCGCTGACGTAATCCTGCTTGCGAACCAGCAATGCGACGCTTCTGGTGATGCGGGCCATGCCGGGCGCAAAGGCGATCGCCACCGCGACCAGCGCATTGATCGTGCTCGAGCCGAGCAGCGTGACGACCAGGAGCGCGAACAGCAGGCTCGGGATCGACATGACAGCATCGACGGTGCGCATGATGAACTCGTCGACGCGGCCGCCGACAAAGGCCGATGCCGTGCCGACCAGTGCCCCGACCAGGGTGCCGGCGAGCGTTGCCAGGACGGCCATGACGACGGTAGCGCGCGAGCCTATCAGCAGCCGGCTGAAGATGTCGCGGCCATATTGGTCGGTGCCGAGCCAGTAGCTGGCGCTCGGTGGCTTATAGCGGGCAAGGATCGACATCTGTTCCGGATCGTGCGGCGCGACCATCGGACCGATGACCACGGCCAGGAAGACCAGCAGTACGATGACGAGGCCAAGGCCGCCCTGCGGCGTGCCGAGAAGGCGTTTCAAAAAATCAATCATACTGGATTCTCTTGTCGAGCCAGGCGTAGAGGATGTCGGCAACGAAATTGACGACGGAGTAGGTGGCGGCCATGATCAGCACGCCGGCCTGGATGGCGGGCAGATCACGAGCCTGGATCGCGACGATCAATTCCCGGCCGATGCCTGGGATGGCGAAGATCTCCTCGACGACGATCACGCCGCCGAGCAGGTAGCCGACATCGAGGGCGACGATGGTGATGGTCGGCAGCAAGGCGTTGCGCAGCGCGTGCCGCCAGAGCACGGTGCCGCGCGACAGGCCCTTCAGGCGGGCGGCGCGAATGTAGTCGGTGTGTAGCACGTCGACCAGTTCCGAGCGCACCATGCGCGAGACATGGGCGATGAGAATGACGGAGATGACGCAGACCGGCAGCACCAGATGCGCGACGGCGCCAAGAAAATCGTCGGTCGGCGGCACATAGCCGGTCGGCGGCAGCCATTTCAGCCAATCCGCCAGCACGAGCACGGCCACTGTCGCCGTGACGAATTCCGGCAAGGACACGCCAAGATAGGAAACGAGGCTCACCAGCATATCGGCGATGCGGCCGCGCCGGACGGCAGCGATGATGCCGAGCGGAATGGCAATGATCAGCATCAGCCCGATCGACAGGAAGGCGAGCAGCAGCGAACGCCCGAGCGCCGAGAACATCGTTGGGCCGACGGGCTGGCCGGTGCGCAGCGATGTGCCGAAATCACCGTGCAGCAGATGGCCGAGCCAGCTGGCATATTGCACATATACCGGCGCATCGAGGCCCATCGATCGGTGCAGGGCGCTCAGCGCCTCGGGCGTGGCATTCTCGCCCAGCATCATGACCGCCGCATCGGCGGGCAGGATCTGGGTGATGGCAAAGACGAGCAGCGAGACGACGATCAGCGTGTAGCCGATCATCAGCAGACGCTTGAGCAGGTAATTCGGGGACACTGGCCCAGTTCCTTGGGAATGAGGGGTCGGACGCGGCCCTGGTCGCATCCGACGGGGTTGATATCAGCCGCGTTTCGGCGCCGCGGCTGTCAGCGAGGCGTAGTCGAGGCGGAAGACCGAGGCGCGCGGATGCGCTTGGAAGCCTTCGACCCAGCTGCGCTTTGCGGCCAGGACGTCGAAGAAGGCGGGAATGATCGACGGCACTTCTTCGTTCATCAGCGCCTGCGCCTTGGTGTAGAGGTCGGTGCGTTTTTCCTTGTCGTCGGTTATGCGGGCCGCGGCGATCAGCGCATCGAAATCCTTGTTGTTCCAGCGCGTCTCGTTCCAGGCGGCGTCGGAGGTGTAGAGCAGCTTGAAGATGCCGTCAGGCGTCGGCTGCATGTTGTAAAAGCCAACGTAGAAGCTGCCCTTCTTCCAGACCTGGTCGAGATAGGTGGCATGCGGCATGGTCTGGACGTTGATGGTGATGCCCGCCTCCTTGGCCATTTCGCGCAGTGCGACGGCGAGCTGGGTGCGCACGGACGGCTTGTCGGAGGCAATCAGCGTTGCTTCCAGGCCGTTCGGATGACCCGCTTCGGCCAGCAGCTTTTTTGCCTCTCCGATGTTCTTCCTGCGGTCCGGGATCGCCTTGAAGAACTGGTAGGAGGCGTTGAGCGGCGTGTCGTTGCCCGGCGTGCCGAAGCCTTCGGTTACGAAATCGACCATCGCCTGGCGATCGACGGTCAAGGCAATCGCCCGGCGGACGCGGGCGTCGTTGAAGGGGGCGGTGTCGCAGCCGAAGTTGATGTTGCAGAACTGGCCGGACGGGACCCGCAGGACATTGACGCCGTCACTGTCCTTCATGCGCAGGAATTCGGTCGGCTGGACGCTCGACATGATGTCGATATCGCCGGAGATGAGAGCTGAGCCTTCGGCCGAAAGATCCGGATAAACCTGGATTTCGATACGATCGACATGGGGCCGGGCCGGATCGTAATAGGCCTCGTTGCGCTCGACGACGATCAGCCGGTCGGGCTCGTAGGAGACGAGCTTAAACGGGCCGGTTCCGACCGCCTTCGAGGCAAGGCTCTTGAAGTCGCCGGTCGCGATCGCCGCCGGGATGATGCGGGCGTTGGTGTAGGCAAGCGCTACCGGGAAGTCGGCATAGGCGCTGGTGAGCTTGAAACTGACCGTCTGCGGATCGACGGCCGTCACGGAGGCGATCGGGCCGACATTGTTGCGGCCGGGCGAGGCGTTGTTCGGATCGAGGATGGCCTTGAACGTCGCGACGACGTCGGCTGCGGTGAAGGCCGAACCGTCATGGAACTTGATGCCGGACCGAAGCTTGAAGGTCCATTCGGTCAGGTCGGGGTTGGAGATCCAGCTTTCAGCGAGATCCGGTTCGAGCGACATGTCGACCTTAAGGCGCGTCAGGTTGCTGTAGAGCAATTCGCTGACCAGGTATTCCGGGTTGACGCGCGTCAGCAGCGGATGGAGGACGCTGACGGCCTGGTCGATCGAGACCTTCAGCGTGCCGCCCTTGACCGGCGCGGCAGCAAAAGCTGGTCGCATCGCCGGCGCGGCAAGCAGCGCGGCGGTGCCGGCGAGGAAATGGCGTCGTTTCATCTTAAGCATGGATAGTCCCCTTCGTGGTATCGGTCTTCTGGAATGAGATCGGCGGCGAAATCGGCGGCAAGATAGGCGAGGATGCTTTTCGCCAGCGCGACGATGTCCTGCCGGGTCGTGTGCTCCTCCGGGCTGTGGATGCAGCTTTCCGGGCGGCCGAGGCCGCCAAGCAGCACTTCGGGGCCGAAGCCAGCCTTCTGGACGTAGCCGAAGTCGGAACAGGACGCGGCGCCCCATTTGTGAAATTCGTCAGGCCGGTAGCCGAAGCCGTCCGACAGCGCCTTCTCCCAGCGCGGCCAGTGCGGACCGTCTGGGTCGGCGGTGGGTATCAGGTGTCCGACAAGGTCGATGGAAAGGCCAAGATCCGATGTCTGGGCCACGGCTTGGCGAACGGCAGCTTCGATTTCGGCGCGAGCGTCCTCGTAGCGTTCCTCCGGCGCATAGCGGCGGCTGACCAGGATCTTGATTTCGGCGGGCACCTGGCCGCCGGCGGTGCCGCCCTGAACGGCAGACAGCGTCAGCTGCGGCCGCAGCGGACCGGTCGCATGCGGCGGCGGCGCCAGCGTCGATGCCCGTGCCGAAACGATCGGCTTCAGCGCCATCAGCGCGTTCATGACGGGCAGCGCGCCTTCGATGGCGTTGATGCCGACACCGGTGCGGTTGCCTTCGCCGGCATGCACGGCATGGCCGCGGATCGTCAGCTGCAGATTGAAGATGCCGAAACAGCCGGCCCAGATGCGCGGCGCCGCCGATCCGTTGAAGTTCAGGATATGGCCCTTCAGCATCTTCTGTTCGGCCAGATAGCGGATGCCGGGATAAAGGCCGCCTTCCTCGTCGGTGCAGAGCAGCAGCATCGGATCGTAGCGGAAATCGACGCCTTCCGCCGAAGCCGCCCGCAAGGCCAGCAGCGTGGCGGCGATGGTGCCCTTCATGTCGGCTGCGCCAAGGCCGTAGAGCTTGTCGCCCTCGACGGTGAGGCAAAGCGGATCCCGTTGCCAGCCGGGTGCGACCGGCACCGTATCGACGTGATAGTAGAGGCCGCAGACCGGCTTGCCGCTCTCGCGTTCGGCGACGAGATTTGTCCGGGCGCCGCTCGCCGGGCCGCCTTCCACCCGCCAGAGCTCTTCGGGAACCGTCTCGCGCCGGCAGGCGAAGTCCATGGGCGACAGCAGGTCTTCCATCAGATCGGCAAAGGCGTCGTAGCCAAGCCCCGGCGGGAACGACGTATCGACGGCGATCATCCGCGCGAGATCGCCGACGGCGGCATCGACGCCATGCTCGATCGCCTTCATCGCAGACCCCAGCCGATCCTGCGGCCTATCCGATCCGTTTTTCATTGCCGCTCCAGCTCGCGGGCAAGGACGCCGCCTTGCGCATTCCTATAAACTATATAGTAATAGTGAAAAGAATGCGCGAATGAGTCAACTCCAAAGAAAAGGCAATTAAGCGGTGGGTTTGCCTAATTCTTCATCAGAACAGAAGCGCGGCGCCGATCTTGCGCTGCCGTTGTACGAGGTTGTGAAGCGCCAAATCAGCGAGGGGATCATGCTGGGCCATTGGGAGCCCGGCACCGTCCTGCCGAGCGAAATCGCCTTGTCGCAGACCTATGGCGTGGCCGTTGGAACCATCCGCCGCGCCCTTCTGGATCTGACCAACGAAGGGCTTCTCAGCCGAAGACGCAAGACCGGCACGGTCGTGACCGGGCGCACCCCGCAGCATAGCCTTCGTTTCTTTTTCCAATATTTTCGTCTCCATGGCAAAGACGGCACCTTTCAGAGGTCGACGACGAAAATCACCTCGCTGGAGCGCGGCAAGGCGACGACCGCCGAGGCCGAGAAGCTGCAGATCGCGGACGAATCCGGAGTGATCCGTTTCCATCGCGTCCGCCGCGTCGCCGATCGGCCCGTCATGCACGAGACGCTCGTGCTGCCCCTGGGTCGCGTGCCGGATTTTCCGGAACGCGGCGAGGACATACCGCCACTGTTCTATCTGCATCTGCTGGATCGCTATGGCATCCGCATATCTGCCGTCCGCGAGCAGATATGGGCAGATATTTCCGGCGAGGAGGATGCTCGCTGGCTTGATCTCTCGACGCCGACGGCATTGCTCGTCATTGACGAAGTTTCCTACGATCAGTCGGCCGTTCCAGTTCTGATAGCTACTCACAGGGCGCTGACGAACGATCATCGCTACGTTAACGAAGTACAATGACGCCGCGACATTGCGAGCGAACAAGCTCAAGTTGACCATCAAGGTAACCCTTGGAACAGCAAATTCACGACCACTGATCTGTCCACCGGGTACCGCAAGCGCCTCGCGTTGATACAAGTCTATCTTGAAGACCCGGCGATTGTGCTGCTGGATGAATGGTCTGCGGAGCAGGATCCGACATTCCGCTGCTATTTCTACGCCGAGCTTTCGCCTGATATGAAATCACGAGACGAAACCGTAATCGTCATCTCGCCCGATGATCGCTATTTAGACGCGGCCGACCGTATCCTGCGCCTTGAACGTGGTCGCATCACGGAATTAGAACCTGACGATGGGGAAACCTGAGGCCGTTTTGGAAGAAAGTTCCATAATTTTAGCTTACCACTCGAGTTGATAATTCAGAGCAGATTCAGTGCAATACACCGATTTCACTTCTGGTATCTTGCTTCTTATCAATGGCTTACGATGGGGGCGTTTTCGCGAGCCGACCATTCGTATCTCATCAAGGCGACCAGTCTTCGAGAAGGGGTCCTAGCTAGGTGGGATTGAATAAGGTCTGCCACGATCATGCCCCCGCGGCGATTCAAATCGATGCCGTCGCTGTGAAATTTCCAGCTGTTTAGCCGTCCTACTTCGTCAGGAGACATGCGTAGAACCAGGGTTCGAAACGAGTCCCGATACATTGGGAGCAAGCGAAATTCTGTGAGGGCGCGGCCCGGATCGGCATTGATCGCGGCCTGAAACACTTCGAAGTTCGGCACGTAGGCGATGCCTTGCGCGTGCGCCAGCTGCTGGACGATGGCGCTGAGTTCTTGAATTGCGGCGTTGAGGGCGGCCTGGAAGGACCGCTCGGAAGCTGGCCTCTCCAATCGGGGCGAGAAAGCACAGGGCCACGCGTGCGCCAGCGGACCTCGTCCTGTGAACAATTGCGCTCAAGCTCTCCTGAAATTGCCTCTGCGACGAAATGCGGGGGCGAGTTTCATTATTCGAAACAGCCGCCGCGCTTGCGGCGACACCATCGCAAGCGCATCGTTTCCCCCAACCCAAACGATGATGCGGTGAGGGCGAATGGCGAGGACGGTTTCGACGCGGTTGAGAGCATCATAGGCCAAATCACCGCCGACGCCGAAGTTGCGGAAGCAGCGTCAGCCTTGCTGCTCTTCTAGAGGCCTCGGCACCACTATTTCTTACGATCAAGTATCTGGGGGCCGCTTATCTTGTCTATCTGGGCAGCTTAGCGTTACGCGAAGCTCTTTGGCCGGCGGAACAAGGTTCGGGGATCGCGGTGGAAAGCCACCCGCATAGCCGCGTAAGCCCTTGGATGGCCTTCAGGCAGGGGCTCATCAGCGATCTTGGCAATCCTAAGATGGCTGTTTTCTTCACCAGCCTGCTTCCCCAGTTCGCACCGATAGGTGGTTCGACATTTGCGACACTGCTCGCTCTTGGAATTGTTAGCTGCGGCATAAAATGTGAGCCAGAGGAAGGTCATACCTGCGCAAGCATTGATCATCATCCCCAGCGTCTACATAGTATTGGCGAGCTGAACCGATAGTTTGCTGTAACCTTAGGAGAACAAAATGGCCCGACTTTGGGATACCGTAGCGGTCGTTACGGGTGGCGGTAGAGGAATTGGACGGGAGATCGCCCTCCAACAAGCGCGGGAGGGCGCCAAGGTCGCTGTGCTTGCGCGAACAGCTACCGAGATCGAGGAAACAGTCTCGCTGATTCAAGGTGAGGGCGGACGAGCGATCGCTTTGCCGACCGACGTTACCGACCATAGCGCCGTGGAAAGGGCGTTTGCCCGTATCGCAACTGAGTTGGGTCCAATTGATACGTTGGTCAATAATCACGGCTCTTTCCAGGCTTACGGTCCCGTATGGGATTGTGATCCTCTTGTCTGGTGGCAGGATGTGGAGATCAATCTGCGAGGAACATTCCACACCTGCCGCGCGGCAACGCCGGCAATGTTAGCGCGCGGCAAGGGCCGGATTGTCAACCTCGTCGGAGGGGGAACAGGTAACAGCTTCCCACATGGCTCGGGCTATGCATCTAGTAAAGCAGCTATCATGCGTCTGACGGAGTGCCTAAACGACACAACAGTCGGACATGGAGTGCTCTCCTTTGCCGTCGATCCCGGGCTCGTACGGAGCGCGATGACCGAAACGCAGCTGTTCTCGGAGGCTGGGAAAATCTATTTGCCTGGCATCCAGCAGCTTTTCGAAGATGGTGCCGATATCGCTCCGTCATGCGCCGCGCTGGTTATCGCGGATATCGCTGCAGGCCGTTTCGATGTGCTTGCTGGCCGTCTTCTGCGTGGTGTCGATGATCGCGATGCCCTTGAGAAGGCAATGCATACCTTGGCTGCGGCCGATGGAAGGGCACTGCGCTTCAGCGCGATCGAGCAACAGAAGCTCTGAGATTGATTTTCTCATTCTCTCTGGAGGGGCTTGCCGCAAAGATTTTCGCGGGTCGCGATTATCCCCTAAACGGTGTGGATTTTATACTTTGTTAACCTTTTGCAGCCCGAAGGGGACGCAAGCAGATCGCTCTGGTCCTTGACAGTCCAGCCACCGGAAAATCCAAAGCCTTTCCTCAACCACAGCATCGCCTCGAAACCCGCGATCGTTCGCCGTGTGGTGTGGAAGGATTGGAAGCCGCCGTTCTTCGGTATGTTCTTCTTCACTCGGAAATGGTCGCTCTCAATGCCTTGGCGTAGATGCTTGGTGGCACAATGCACGGGATCGGGATGTAGAAGCCCGTCGTCAACCGACGTTTTGATTGCCGGTGGGAAGGTGTTGCTTAGTCGATTAATGCCGATTTAACATTTTGACCCCCGGAGCGTATGGGACATCGACGCGAGAACCCATGAGGGCTGGCAACAGGACTGCCGATGGCCGGCATCCTGTTCGACTGTGTCGGCGTCGCGCTCACCATCCTGCCGTTGATGCTCAATCATCTAATCCGGCTGACGGCGTTGGCGGTGCTGTCCCAGCACAGCGCGGCGATGGACGCGGTGGAATGAGCGTTTCGCTCGGGTTTCGGTAGGCGTGTCAGCGCTGTTGCTCGGCGGCCGTGGTCGCAACGTCTCGCAGACGCTGACGGCCGATGTGTCCGGATCCGTCCTGTATATCGGCGGTGATAGCTTCTTTCAGCGCCACGGCATCCTTTCGTCTGATCGCCTCGATGGCTTCGACGTGCCGGTCTACCTGGTAGCTCTCTTGGAGATGGGCGACCGCCTCGCGCATGAACGGCCCCATCCTGAGCCAGACGGATTCGATCAGTGGCAGCAGGACGAAAGACGGCCTGACCTCGTACATGCAGCGATGAAACGCGAAGTTGCGTTCGATGCCAAGTTCGATGTCGCCGGCCTGATAGGCCTGGTCGATCATATTGTCGAGTGCCACCAAACGGTCGATCCTGAGGAAGTCGATAAAATGCATTGCCCTTTCGGCGGCGACTGTCTCGAGCGCCACGCGGGCGGCGATCAGCTCGTCGAAGCGATCCGGCCCGATATCGGGAACGCGAACGCGCCTGTTGTCGAGATATTCCAAAGCTCCGTCTGCTATCAACTGGTCGAGTGCGCCGCGCACCGGCATGGTGCTGACGCCAAGGCTGTCCGACAGGCCGGAGATCGTCACTGGCAGGCCCGGCGGGAAGCGGCCGCTCATGATAGCGCGGCTGAGCGAGCGATAGACCCACTTCTTGGTGGACTCGCCCTTCAGCTTGGGGTCGCTAATGATCAAAATCTGCTTGGTGTCCGTCAACTGCACCTAATCCCCATACCCATCCCCACTGCCATCCGTCGCCTCGGAGACAATTTCGGAATAGCACAGCGAAAAGGCCTTTGCAGGCACTTTATGTGGTTTACAATGCTGATCATATAGGACATTAATATGATCATATTTGTGAGCAGGCCGATTAGGGTTTGCAGACAGGGGCTTTGATGCGCTGGTCCATGAAAGTCGATGAAGGACCGATTGTCGTCTCTTGAAGCATGCCCGCGCGACACGCGGCACGACACTCCGAGATACAGACAGCAATTTGAGGCTAGCCGGCCGGTGCGCCAAGCCGCCGCCGGTCAAAGCCCGATGGTGAATCATGATAGATGAACAGGACGCACGCGATTTCCTGGAGGCCAACCCCGATATCGAGGTGCTAGAAGCCTTCGTCATCGATGTGAACGGCGTGCCGCGCGGCAAATGGATTCCCCGCGAACGCGCAGTCGAGGTGCTGGTCAAGGGTATGGCGATGCCGCGCTCTGTCTATGCGCTCGACATCTGGGGCAGGGACGTCAATGCGGCTGGCCTTGCCGAAGGTACCGGCGATCCGGACGGGATCTGCAGCGCCGTTCCCGGGACGCTCGCGCGTGTCGGCTGGCTTAAGCGGCCAACGGCCCAGGTGATACTGAGCATGCTGGATGCCGCCGGCGAGCCCTTTTATGCCGATCCCCGCCAAGTGCTCAAAACGGTACTTGCCCGCTTCGAGCGCAAGAAGCTGAGGCCTGTGGTGGCGACCGAACTCGAATTCTACCTTATCGATCCGGTCCGTTCGGCACTGGATCCGGTGCGGCCGCCCAACACCCGCGAAGGCCGCTGGCACACTGGCCAGACCCAGGTGCTGTCGATTGCTGAATTGCAAGACTTCGAAGATGTGTTCAGCGAAATCGCCGCCGTCTGCCGCCAGCAGTTCGTGCCGGCCGACACCACTCTGCGTGAAAATGGTCCGGGACAATATGAGATCAACTTGAACCATGTACCCGACGCGCTACGTGCCGCCGATAATGCGGTGCTGCTCAAGCGCATTGTCAAAGGGGTTGCCCGCAAGAACCACTTCGACGCTACCTTCATGGCAAAACCTTATGGCACGCAAGCTGGGAGCGGAATGCATGTGCATTTCTCGATGATCGACGACAAAGGCGACAATATCTATGCGGACGAGAACGGCCCGTCGGCAGCACTGATGCACTCCGTCGGTGGGCTGCTGAGTTATATGCAGGACAGCACCGCAATCTTTGCGCCGCATGCCAATTCATTCCGCCGGCTCACGCCCAGCGAACACGCGCCGACCTATGCCTCGTGGGGCATAGACAATCGCTCGGCTGCTGTGCGTGTCATCACCGCCGGCCGGTCGGCGACCCGCATCGAACACCGTGTGGCCGGGGCTGATACCAACCCCTACCTCGTGCTCGCTATGATCTTGCAGGCCGCCTACATGGGCATGATTGAACGGAGTGATCCCGGCGGTGCCGTGACCGGTGACGATCATGCCCCTGATATCGAGCCGCTTCAGCGTAGCTGGCACTCGGCAGTCGAGGCCTTCTCGAGTTCCGGCTTTGCCTTCGCCGCCATTGGTCCTGAATTCCGAAAGCTCTACTCTGCCACCAAACGGCAGGAACTGCAGGAGTTCGCCGTTAGAGTGACAGACGTCGAATATGACGCCTATATCAGGACGACTTGAAAATGAACGCTCTAGCAACTCAGGAAAATCCCGGCCACATCGCGTCATGGTATGCCGCTACCGCCAATGACAAGACGGTCCGTCCGAGTCTAGACGAGGCCATCGAGGCCGACGTGTGCATCATCGGCGCCGGTTTCACCGGTATCTCGGCTGCACTCGAACTTGCCGAGAAGGGCATGAGCGTCGTTGTGCTGGAAAGCGAGCGCATCGGTTTCGGCGCCTCCGGGCGCAATGGCGGCCAGATCGTCAATGGCTACAGCCGCGATTTCGACACGCTCGAGCGCCGCTTCGGCCCCGACACCGCCCGCAAGCTTGCGCTGATGTCCCGTGAGGGTGGCGATATTATCCGTTCGCGAGTGGCAAAATATAGCATCGAATGCGACCTTCGTTACGGCGGCTTTTTTGCAGCCTTCACGACCAGGCAACTGCGCGAGCTCGATACCATCAAGAAAAGCTGCGAGAGTTATGATATCGACGGCTTGGAAATGGTCGGCAAGGCAGATATTGGCCGCTATGTCAGCAGCCACCGCTATGTCGGGGGCATGATCGACACGCGCGGCGGTCATATCCATCCGCTCAATCTCGTGCTCGGCGAGGCCCGCGCGGCGGAGGCGTTCGGCGTGCGCATCTTTGAAAATTCCCGCGCGCTGAGCATTGATCTCAGCGGCAAGCTGCCCGTGGTCAGCACAGCTGGTGGCCGTGTAGAATCGCGCTACTTGCTGGTTTGCGGCAACGCCTATCTCGGCAAACTACTGCCCAAGATCACAGAGCGCATGATGCCGGTGTCCAGCCAGGTGATGGTGACCGAAGTGCTAGACCCGGCACTGCTCGACCGGATGCTGCCGGCGAATTATTGCGTCGAAGACGCCAATTACGTGCTGGATTATTACAGGCGCACCAGCGACAACCGCCTACTCTATGGCGGCGGCATCGGCTACGGCGGCCAAGACCCCGCAAACCTCACCTGTATCATCCGCCCCAACATGATCAAGACGTTTCCCGAGTTGGCCAAGACCCGCATCGAGTACGCCTGGAGCGGTAATTTCGCGCTGACGCTGACTCGAATTCCACATGTCGGCAAGCTGTCAGATACGGTCTATTTCTCGCATGGCGACAGCGGGCATGGCGTGACCACGACCCATCTTCTCGGCAAAATCCTGGGTGAGGCGGTGGCTGGCCAGGCAGATCGCTTCGATATCTGGGCGTCACTGCCGAGCCTGCCTTTCCCCGGTGGCCGCGCGTTTCGCGTTCCGCTCACCGCGCTAGGCGCCTGGTGGTACGGACTTCGCGACCGGTTGGGGGTTTGAAGAATGCGTTTGGGCATACTCCAGACAGGCCATGCGCCTGACGACCTTCGCCGGGATTTCGGCGATTACGACTACTTGTTCCGGCGGTTACTGGGAGAGGAAGCATTCGACTACGTCACCTATCCGGTGGTCGACGATATCTTCCCGGGCAGCGTCGAAGACACCGATGGCTGGCTGATCACCGGCTCCCGCTATTCAGTCAATGACGCCGATCCATGGATGGGCAAGCTGATCGCGTTCATCAGCCAGATCAAGGCATCGGGCAGACCAATGGTCGGCATCTGCTTCGGCCATCAGGCCATCGCCAAGGCGCTTGGTGGGGAGGTGGGAGAGAACCCCGGCGGCTGGATTGCCGGCGAGTCCGACTACATGACACCAGAGGGGGCACACGATCGCACGCTGCATGCCTGGCACCAAGAGCAGATCCTGACGCTCCCGAGCACAGCACAGGTCGTGTCGGGGTCGTCGGCTTGCCCCTATGCTGTGCTGCGTTACGGCGTTGGGGCGCTGAGCTACCAGGCCCATCCCGAATTCACCGCGGACTTCATTCGCGGGCTCGTTGCCACGCGCGGACAGAGCTTGCCGGATGGGATCAAGAGCGGAGCGAATAATGCCGATGAGGCCGAAATCGCGCGCGCGCGGACAAGTGTGGAAATAGTTACATTTTTGAATCCGCGCTGATTTTAGCGGCGTTCTTTGAACAGCATCCGGCGTAGCTGGCCATCCATGAATCCTATCATTGACAAGGAGCCCGCGCACGATCACCCCCACGTCAAGCTTTTCATTGATGGCGAATGGCGGGATGCGCCGGCGGGCGAAATCCGCAACGCAAGAGGCAATTGGCAGGAGCCCATGCCACCCAGTTCAACATCGTCATTCTGAGGGAAGGCCACAATCTGGCTACCTCTTAGAGGGGCCGGCCCATCCTGGTGCTTGCTGCAGGCCGGGAGGTTCGCATCCTAGGTCGCGGCTGCCCGCCAATGCTATAACGTGTCGTTTCCAAGGGTCTGTTTCAACAGGTGAATGGCGTCAAGGATATCCGCTTTGATCGCCACGCCCAAAGCCTCGGCATCCCCTCGGCGAATGGCTTCCAACGTCATCTGGTGCTTATCGACAATGCTTGTCGTTTCGCTCATCTCATAAACGCTGCGCATGAACGGACCAAACTGCATCCAAACGCTTTCCAGCAATGCGACCAGGACTTCAGACCCTCCGGCTCGGTACAATTCGAAGTGAAATTGATAATTTTCCCGCATGTAGGCGTCTGCGTCCATGGCTCCGTAGCTTTGGTTCATGCGCAAGTCGCAGGCCTCCATCACCCCGATAGTCTCGGACGTCACATAGGGTAGCGCCCGGCATGCGCAAAGAGGCTCGAGCTGCAGCCGCGCTTGCATAAGCTCCTCGAAACGTCGGCGTGTGAGCTCAGGAATGCAGACCCGGCCGTTACGGCGGACTTCAAGCGCGCGCTCGCCGCCGAGCCGAGTAATCGCTTCACGCACAGGCATGAGTCCGACGCCCATACTCTTGCTTAGTCCCCGTAGGCTGACGCTCGTCCCCGGAGAAAAGCGGCCGGAAATAAGCTGCTCGCGAAGCACCTGATAAACTTGTTGCTGTTGCGTCGATAGTTCTCGCATTATTTCATACGCCTTGGTACCCCGTCGCCAGCCGGCCCGCCGCAATAACGTCAAGCCTTGCCTCTAGTCTTGGACGCAAGTCGGTTGGCTGCTGATTTAATTGCCACGCCATAACACAAACCAGTGCTCGACAGCCAGTGTCGCCGATGCTGCAGACATTGCGAAATGGCCAGTTCAGACGCTTCTGGTGTCAATCGCCTGTTCGCAAGATTTGGACTTAGGACCTTCAGCCCGGAACGCCGCTGACGGCCCTCACCTCCATGAAGTCCTGAATGCCGAATTGGCCGCCCTCTCGTGCTGGTCCAGCAAGCAATGGAGCCATAATGGGCGCGTTCGGCGGTCAGCCCCATTCCACACGCCGACAGCACAGCTTTGTTGACGTTCTCAGCCGATCCAAGTGAAATTATGGGGAAACCTTCCGTCGGTAACATTGATCACATGTAGTCATTGACTCGGTCTGGCGCGACCCAATAGCCGTTGATATATAAGTCGGTCTTGCGAAACATGTTGTCTCGCGACGTGGTTGGAGTTCAGCCTAGCTGGGCCTTGCGCTCCTGCAGCACATTGCCACCGTCCACGACCAGCATAGCGCCGTTGACATAGCTCGCTTCGGCAGAAGCCAGAAAGGCGGCTGCGGCAGCGACTTCATTGGGAGTCCCAGCGCGGCCCGGAGGCGTGTGCCGCGCAGCGATCCGCTCCTCCTCGGTGGAGGACCCAGTCTCGATCCAGCCGGGAGCGACTGCATTCACAGTCACCCCGCAAGACGCAACTTCGAGCGCCAGAGCATGGGTGAGCCCCACCATCCCCGCCTTTGCCGCCGAATAGGCAGCCTCTCCCGGATTGGAAACCAGCGGGCCGGTAACAGAGGCGATGTTCACTATGCGTCCACGCCGCCTTTCAACCATGGCTTCCAGAAAAGCGCGAGTGACCAGAAATGCAGTCTTAAGGGTAACGTCAATTCCGATGTCCCAATCGGCTTCGCTCAGTGCCAGGAATTCGCGTTGCACGGCTGGCACCGCCGCCGATCCCATGCCTGCATTGTTAATGAGGACATCAACCGGCCCCACCAGTTTCCGCAACCGCACCACCTCCTCTGCCTTCGTGAGATCTGCGACATGCGATGTTACGTCGTAGCCCTGTGCCCGCAGTTCTTTAGCGCGCAGATGGACCCGATCACTGGCGCCGGTAATGAAAACGGCAAGACCTTTCTGCGCAAGCTTCCGGGCGATCGCAAAGCCTATTCCATCGGCGCCTCCCGCTCCAGTAACCAGAGCAGTGCGAAAGTCGCCTTCGCGCGCCCGAGGCTCGCCATGGCCTTGGGAAGTGACAAGGTCGTTGTCGATATCAGATACGGTCATTGTCGGGTATCCTGGTAATCCGCTGTGACGCTAAACTGATCGGAACCGCGATAATCGGTCCGCCTCGAATTAATAGAGATCGTGTACAAGCCTGCAGCCTCCTAAGCCCGGATGGAGTGACCCTGATTAACGGGCGGACAATGTAAAAAGGAGTCTTGCAAGACAACCGCGGTGATCATTGCCGCTCCAACCGCGGCCTGTTTCCTCGATCATTTGTGCTGCCAGGGACGCGGAAACCCGTCGGTGACACGCCGCCGCCGATATTAGCGACATGCCGCGTCGTCTGAGCCGTCATATGACATCGCCATAATAGGCAAACTCTTCGTCCGTTACCTCGGTGGAAAAGAAACGGAGTTCCGCACGCTTCAGCGCAACAAAGACCGATGCCATGCGGGCACCGAGGGCGTCCTTCAAGAAATCTGATCCGGCAGCCTGGTCGATCGCCGCTCGCCAGTCACATGGGAGCGTCTTTTCGGTGTCATTGCTGTAGGTGGAAGACTCTGCGTCCGGCTCGATATGGTTTTCGATCCCCTCGTGCATTCCGGCAAGGACCGTCGCAGCAACCAGATATGGGTTTGCGTCGACACCGGGCGAACGATGTTCAAGGTGGCGGTTGGCTGGGTTGCCTGCTGGCACCCTGATGGCTACGCTTCGGTTGTTGCGCCCCCAAGTCGGAGCCGTCGGTGCATAGCTGTTGCGAGAAAAACGACGCCAGGAATTCAGATTGGGTGCAAACATCAGCATCGAATCCGCCATAGTCCGCTGCAAGCCACCGATGGCGTAGCGCAGCATCGGCGCGAGATCATTTTGCACGTCGGCGAAGAGATTGCTACCCAACTGGTCCGCAAGACTGGCGTGAAGATGCATGCCGGAGCCGGACTGATGGGCGAAGGGCTTGGCCATGAAGTTGGCTCGCATGCCGTGTCGGAGCGCGAGCCCTCGAACGAGACGCTTAAGCATCACCAGGTCGTCTGCCGCCCGCAGACCTTGGGCTTGGTGACGCAGAGTGAGTTCATACTGGCCAGGAGCGTATTCGGAGATGATTGTTTCAACAGGCAGGTTCTGGACTGCAGCGGCGCGGTAAAGCGCATTGATAAACGGCTCGAACTGATCCAGCACGGCAACGCTGTAGACGTGGTTCCCCTTTGACGCTGTTCCCGAGAGAGGCAGACGTGCTGCCTTAGACTTTCCAACAATGTCATTTTCCGCGTCGAGGAGATAGAATTCCAGCTCGAAAGCCAGCACCGGGAACAGGTTCTTCGCTTCAAATCGCTCGATTTGGCGCACCAGAGCCTGTCGGGGATCGGCGCCCATGGCAGATCCGTCGAGTTCGTACAGCATAACGCGGACTTCGCCGCGTTCAGGTGACGTCCAGGGCAATGTGACAAGTGAACCGGCGATCGGCCAGGCAATCCTGTCGGCGTCTCCATCGTCCCAGGTCAAACCGGTCTCATCGACATCGGCGCCGGTGACATCCAGGCCCATAATGGAGCCGGGCAAATGCCGGCCGGAACGGAAGAGCGTCAAGAGCTCATGGCGGCGGATAATCTTGCCGCGCGCAACCCCGTTCGGATCGATAAGCACCAAGTCGAAAGCTGCGATGTCCCGGTGTTGCTCCAGGAAAGACTCGGCCTCGTCGATAGGCGCCGCGTTGAGTGGACGTGTTCCGGTCATTTATCCAGCCTTCGTCAGTCGATATAGGATTTTCTCAAAGCTGGCGACAAGGCCGGCTACGTGATCTTCGCTTGTGGTTGGCGCCACAAGAACCATATTGTGAAATGGGGTCATCAGATATCCCAGATTCAGGAATGCCGTATGCAACGCCTTTTGGATCGTCGGATTGGCTGCGGCGTGAGCCTCACCGGCGTTCCGCAGGGGATCGGCCGCGAATACGACTTCGAGCCGAGCGCCGACGCGGCCGACGTGCCACGGCAACTCGTATTGTTCGATGGCCGCGGAGAAGCCCCTCTCAACCGTATCGGCAAGATGGTTCATTTTGTCATGCGCCTCGGCTGTCATGACCTCTTCGAGGCAAGCTCTGAGGCAGGCAAGTTGCAAGGCGCTGCCCGAGAGCGTCGTGCCTATGCCTGAGTGGCCCGTCCCCGTATTGGCCGCGCGTACGGCTTCAAACCGGCTCGCCACATCGTCCGTCATGCCCCATACCGCGACGGGAATACCGCCGCCGACGGGCTTTCCGACGACAAAAATATCTGGCTCGAGACCATGCACTTTCGTGTATCCGCCAAATCCGGTCGAAACGGTATGCGTTTCATCGATGTGAAGCAGCGTCCCAGTAGAGCGCGTCAAATCCCGCAGGGCTCTATGAAACCCGGGAAGCGGAAGAATCATACCGCAATTGGTCATAACAGGCTCCGCCACGACGCAAGCGATGTCGCCACCTTTCAGCGCCGCCTCGAGAGCGGGAACATCGTTGAAAGGAATACAGACCGTCGTCTCGGCCAGATTCACCGCCTGGCCAAGTAGACCATTGCGAGCGACCGTCCGCCCGTCCACGAGGTCCACCAACGTTTCGTCGGCCGCGCCATGATAGCAACCATCGAACACCAGGATCTTTTTGCGACCAGTCACCGCACGCGCCACCCGAAAGGCAAAGCGGTTGGCGTCACTTGCGGTTGTCGTTACCTGCCACATTGACATGCCGAATGTGCTGCGCAAGAGGCGGCCAACGGCATCCAGATCTTTAGAGGGCAACATAGTCGTAAGGCCCAGGATACCGGCGCCGGCCAGTGCATTCAGGATCGGCTGCGGTCCGTGCCCGAACATCGCACCACTGTCTCCCAGGCAGAAGTCGGTCGCGCGATTGCCATCAATGTCCCAAACCTCGCTCCCTGCAGCTTTGGATATTACAATTGGAAACGGCATTGGCCAGTCCCGCATCCAGTACTGGGGGACCTGATTGAGGAATCCCGACGATGCTGCGGCGAAAATATCTCTGCTGTTCGGCCGCCGGCTCGTGTAGATCGCCGTTTCTTCGGCAAGAATTCGCCTCGCGGCGGTGACAATGGAAGCGGAGTCTAGTGGTCCGTTGGGTAAGATGCTCGGCACTTGTCAGACCCTTTCGATGTGGCTATCGTGATCACATTTAGGGGCGAGGGCATTGTTGTGTCAATGACGCATTCATGAAATAGCCCATGATTTCGCTGCGCGGAAAGCGCATTGGTTGGCGGAGCGTTTCCTAGGGGCATTCCAAGTGATCACGTTGCGCCTACGACAGCCTTGTCGGAAATGATGGGCAAAGAAAATTTGCTACAAGCCAAATACCCCTTGACGGTCTTCAAACTCGGTGTTTGGATAAGTGGATACAAACATCCAGCGAGGGGCGATGGCGATTTCACCTGCATCCACCACACATGTCGCCTCAACGGCCGAGGAGGAGGCGTACACGTATCTCCATCAGGCCCTGCGCCTCGGCCACTATAAACCGGGCGATCGCCTGATAGCCGAAGAGATCGCGGCCGAAATCGGAATGAGCCGCATGCCGGTTCGTGAGGCCTTTCGACGCCTGTCGGCTGATGGTCTCGTGACGCTGCGGCCCAATCGGGGCTGCGTGGTGGCGGGCCTGACGCTCGACGAGCTCAACGAGACTTTCGAGATCCGCTCTGTACTTGAGGGTCTTGCAGTCCGCATCGTCATGCCGCGTCTGACGCTGGAAAGCTTTGAGGATCTGGACCGGCTCCTCCTGCGCATGGAACGCGCGGGCGAGACCGGGAGCAGCGACTGGGTGCTGCGCCACCAGGAATTTCACGCCTATCTATACGGGATGAGCGAGCGACCGAAGCTCATCCGCCAGATTGCCGCGCTTCACGTCGCCATCGAGCCCTACATGCGTATCTGGTTCGATTATATCGACAAGCCGCTTTCGGCGCGCGAGGAGCATCAGAACCTCATCGATGCGCTGAAGTCGGGCGATTGCGCCGAGGCCGAAAAAGTCATGCAGGACCACGTTCTCTGCACGGCGGCTCTGCTTGCCGATTTCGCAAGTCCCAGCCGGCGCTGATTGCCGGTTGGTCAAATTGTCCGAAGCCGGAGGGACATCCGGCAAGGACGGGGAACGCCGCTAATGCGGCATAACAACAAGGGAAAAAGCCATGACATTTCGTCGTATGGCCGCGATTGCGGCTGCCTTCATGACAATCATATCCGCGCCGCTTGCAATGGCGGCGGATGCACCGAAAGCCATCACGATCGCCACCGAAGGGGCCTATGCGCCGTGGAACTTTACCACCGCCGACGGGAAGCTCGACGGGCTTGAGATCGACCTCGCCAACGACCTCTGCGCTCGCATGAAGATCAAGTGCACCATCATCGCGCAGAACTGGGACGGCCTCATCCCCTCGCTGACGGTGGGCAAGTTCGACGTGATCATGGCCAGCATGTTCATCACGCCGAAGCGCCTGGAAACCATTGACTTCACCCAGCCCTATGCGGTGGACCCCTCGGGCTTTGCAATCGCCAAGAACAGTGACCTCGGTAAGCTCGGCATCTCCAAAGAGAAGTTCAAGCTGGAGGACGAGGCCGCCGCAATGGCAGCGATTGAGAAGTTGAAGCCGTTGCTCAAGGGCAAGGTCGTCGGCGTGCAGTCTGGCACGACTAACCTCGAATTCCTGAAGAAGTATTTCGGCGATACCGTCCAAATTCGCGAATACAAGACGACGGAACAGCACGATCTTGATTTGGCTGCCGGCCGCGTCGATGCCATTTTCGCTCAGCAGACGGCGCTCGCCGCCACGCTCGCTAAGCCGGAATTTGCCGACTACACGATCGCCGGTCCCGGCTTTGTCGGCGGCATCTTCGGCCTTGGAACCGGCGCAGGGCTGCGCAAGGAAGACAAGGCGCTGAAGGATATGTTCAATACGGCTATCGATGCCGCAATTGCCGACGGCACGACCAAGCGCATCTCCGAAAAGTGGGTCCATACCGACGTCACGCCGGTGAAGTAAGCCACGCAGGCAGTCCGGGATCGGGTGGCTGAAGTCATTCGATCCCGCCCCACCTTTCACAACGCGATCTCGCGGCGCCTCCGTGGTGCCCAGCCGTGTTACAGGTTTTGAGCCCTCATGTTCGATAAATTCAATCTGCTCGGTTTTGGAACCGGAGGCTGGGGTTCGGCGCTGCTTGAGGCCGCCGCCATCACCCTACTCCTTTCCGTGGCAGGTTTTGCGCTCGGGATCGTCTTCGGCGGGATGGCAGCAGCCGGCCGGCTCTCCGCCACGCGTCTTCCGCGGGCTATCGCGTCTGCGTACGGGATCGTGTTCCGCGGCGTGCCGGATCTCCTGACCATCTATCTCTTCTACTATGGCGGCAGCGTCGCGCTAACAGCGCTCGGTCGTTTCTTCGGCGCGAAGGGCTTTACGGGGCTGCCGACGCTTGCCACCGGGATCGTGACGATCGGCTTCATTTCGGGGGCCTATCAGGCTGAGGTCTATCGAGGCGCGTATCTCGCGGTCGAGCGAGGCCAATTCGACGCCGCCAAAGCGCTGGCTCTGACGCGCATTCAGATGCTCCGCTTCGTGATCGTGCCGCAACTGATGCGGCACGCGATTCCTGGCCTTGGCAATGTCTGGCAACTCGTTTTGAAGGATTCAGCTCTGATTTCCGTGATCGGACTTGTCGAACTGATGCGCCAGTCGCAAATCGGCGCGGGCTCCACCCGCGAACCATTCCTGTTCTATTGCGCCGCCGCCGCGCTTTATTTCGCCATTGCCGGCCTCACCGGTCTTGTCTTTGGGCGGGCTGAAGTCAACGCTTCGCGCGGGGTCGTCCACTGATGATCGACCCTGGCTTCTTACTCGAGATCATCCCGACACTCCTTTCGGGCCTGCCGTTGACGCTGGAACTCGCCGGCTCATCGGTCCTGCTCGGCTTCGTCCTCGCTCTTCTTCTCGCGCTGGCCCAGCAGACTAAAAGGCCGGTCGTCGTCTGGCCGATCCGGACCTTCGTCGCTATCTTTCGCGGTACGCCGCTCCTGGTGCAAATATTCCTTATTTATTATGGACTCGGCCAGTTCCGCCTGACCCTGCAGTCGGTCGGGCTCTGGTCACTGTTTCGCGAGCCCTATTGGTGCGCAATCCTGGCGCTGACGCTGAACACCGCTGCCTATGGCAGCGAGATCTTGCGTGGCGCGATCCGCAATGTGCCTCGCGGGCTTTCGGAAGCGGCCTCGGCGTTGGGTCTGTCGCGAATGCTGGCGCTGCGGCTGGTGATACTGCCGCTGGCGCTGCGCCAGGCGCTGCCTGCCTACAGTAACGAGATCATCCTGATGGTGAAGGGAACCTCGCTTGCATCCATCATCACGCTGACGGAAGTGACCGGCATAGCGCAGGAGCTGATTTCCCAGACCTATCGCGCCATGGAGGTGTTCATCGCCGCTGGCGCAATCTACCTCATCCTAAACTTCCTCATCGTGTGGGCGCTTTCGCTTCTCGAGACAAGGCTCACGCATTACCGCGTGCGCGCCTGAACCACCCCGCCATGACCGCATACTACGGAGACTGAAAGGCAATGCGCAATTTTGAGAACCCGACGCGATCGGTGGCCGTGTCCGCCCGGGCCATGGCCGCGACATCGCACCCGTCCGCAACGCTGACGGCGATCAACATCCTGCAGGCAGGCGGCAATGCCATGGACGCTGCCATAGCCGCCTGCGCCGTCCAATGCGTCGTCGAGCCAGGATCGACCGGCATTGGTGGCGATTGTTTCGCGCTTTACGCACCGAAGGGCGGAGCCGACGTCATCGGCTATAATGGTTCTGGACGCACACCGGCAGCCTTGACGGTCGACTGGTTCGAGGAGCGCGGCCTGACCGAAGTACCTCGCCAGTCGCCTTCCTCCGTGACTGTTCCCGGCGCCATCGACGCCTGGACGCGACTTCACGCGGATCATGGCCGTCTTCCCCTTGCCGAGCTTCTGGCGCCCGCCATCACCTTTGCCGAGAACGGCTATGCCATTTCGCCGCGTGTGCATCATGACTGGGCGAAGGAGGAGCGGGTGCTAGCTGCCGACGAGGCAGCAGCGCGCATCTTCCTGCCGCAAGGCCGCGCGCCGCGCATCGGCGAGGTACATCGCCAGCCGGAATTGGCCGCAACCTTCCGTAAGATCGCTACCGAAGGCCGCGACGGCTTTTATCGCGGGCCGGTTGCCGAAGATATGGTGGAGCGGCTGCGCGCGCTTGGCGGCCTTCATACACTCGACGACTTTGCTGCCGCCAGGGGCGAGTACGTGACGCCCGTCACCACGACATTCCGAGACTATACGATTCATGAATGCCCGCCCAACGGACAAGGCATCATCGCGCTCATGATCCTAAACATCCTGTCGCGCTTTGAGGCCGCAGGCGCGCCGGACGCGATCGACCGCATCCATATCGAAATCGAGGCGACGCGACTTGCCTATGCGGCCCGCGACGCCTGGCTCGCGGACCCCGCCAAGGCCGATGTACCGGTCGAGGAAATGCTGTCCGACGAGTTGGCCAGCCGGCTCGCAAGCATGATCGACCTGAAGCAGGCCATTGCCGACCTGCCGCCGTTCGAACTGCCGCGCCACCGCGACACGGTGTATATCTCCGTGGTCGATTCAGAGCGGAATTCGGTGAGCTTCATCAACTCGATCTTCGACAGTTTTGGCGCTGGCATCGTCGCGCCAAAATCGGGCGTCATGCTGCACAACCGTGGCCAGAGTTTCTCGCTGAAGCGCGGCCACCTGAACATGATCGCACCGGAAAAGCGTCCGCTGCACACGATCATCCCTGGCATGGTGACGCGCAACGGTCGAACCGAAATGTCCTTTGGCGTCATGGGCGGGTACTACCAGGCCATGGGTCACGCGCATCTGATTTCCAAGGTTCTCGACTATGGCATGGACATGCAGGACGCCATCGACCTGCCGCGCCTGGTGCCGGCAAGCGGGCTCGCGCCCAAGATCGAGGCGGAGCAGACCGTTCCGGCCGCGACCATCGCCGAACTTCGCGCGCGCGGCTTCGAGATCGTGCCGACGGAGGACCCCATCGGCGGCGCGCAGGTAATCCGCATCGACTGGGAAAACGGCACGCTGACCGGCGCGTCGGAGTCACGCAAGGACGGGGTTGCACTTGGCCTTTGATAGGAGAGAAAAGCCGCCTGAGAACGGGCGGCGGCTGCAGTTCGCCTTTTGGCATTTCAATTTGCCAATGCTGAAGATTTCTCCGGGAGCCAACGCGGCGACATAGGCTTGGTGTCAGAGGCGGTAATACGCAGCCAAAACAAAGGCATAGAAATTACTCTCGAGGAAAGGCGGACTCTAAATGTGCATCTCCGCAACAAGCCAATTAATATGATCAAATAATGTTGCAATATGATCAAACGATGAATATCGTCAGCCATAACGACATTTCATACCTCTAAGGGAGTTCTTGATGAAACAGTTCGGCCGGTTTTACATCGACGGCGCCTGGGTCGATCCGATCAACCCGCAGGGTTTGCTTGAGGTCATCGACCCATCCACTGAAGAGGCTTTTGCGACGATTGCGCTGGGGGGCCAGGGTGATGTCGATCGCGCTGTCGCGGCTGCCTCGCACGCCTTCGAAGACTTCTATCTGACGAGCCCTGCAGAGCGTCTGGACCTGCTGAAATCGGTTCTCTCCGTTTATCAAAAGCGCTCGCAAGATCTCGCCTGGGCGATTTCGCGCGAAATGGGCGCGCCGCAGAAGATGGCGTTGGAAAATCAGGTCACCAGCGGCGAAGCCCATATCCGCACCATGATCGACGTCATGAAGGACTACCGGTTCGAGCGCATGGTCGGCAAGACGATGGTGACCAAGGAAGCGGTCGGCGTCGTCGCAATGATCACGCCGTGGAACTGGCCGCTCAACCAGATCACCTGCAAGGTCGCCCCGGCGCTCGGCGCGGGCTGCACGATGATCCTGAAGCCGTCCGAAGTCGCCCCCGTCAGCGGGCTGGTCTTCGCGGAAATCATGCATGAGGCGGGTGTTCCCGCCGGCGTGTTCAACCTCGTCAACGGCGATGGCCCGACGGTGGGCGAGGCGATGGCCTCCCATCCCGACGTCCACATGATTTCCATTACTGGATCGAACCGCGCCGGTATCGCCGTGGCGAAAGCGGCAGCGGCGACCATCAAGCGGGTGCACCAGGAACTGGGCGGCAAATCCGCCAACATCATCCTCGACGATGCCGACTTCGTGGCGGCCGTGCGCCAGGGTACGCTCGACTGCTTCGACAATTCGGGCCAGTCCTGCAACGCACCGACCCGCATGCTGGTGCCGGAAGGACGCATGCAATCGGCATCGGCCATCGCTGCAGACGCGGCCGGTTCGCTGGTTGTCGGTCCGGCGGAGCGGGAAGGCGTCGATCTCGGCCCTGTCGTGAGCCAGGCGCAGTACGACAAGATTCAGGGCATGATCGCCGCAGGCATCGCAGAAGGCGCGACGCTGGTTGCCGGCGGCGAAGGCCACCCGGACGGCCTCAATCGCGGCTATTTTGTACGTCCGACCGTCTTTGCCGATGTCAGGCCCGGCATGCGCATCGAGCGCGAGGAGATCTTCGGGCCGGTGCTCTCGCTCATCGGCTACAAGGACGAGGACGACGCGATCCGCATCGCCAACGACAGCATCTACGGTCTTGCGGCCTATGTATCCTCGTCGGACAGGGACCGCGCCAGACGCGTCGCCCGCAGGCTGCGCGCCGGCAATGTCCACATCAACTCTCCCGCCTGGGACACCTACGCCCCGTTCGGCGGCATGAAACAATCCGGAAACGGGCGCGAATACGGGGAATTTGGTCTTGACGATTTCCTGGAGATCAAGGGCATCAATGGATATGCCGAATAAAATGGCGAGACGCGTCCCGTCAGGCGTTTTCGAAGATCAGGTCCAGAAGGTGCCTGATCTCCGGAAGAATCCGCGCCAGATGCGTCTCCAGCGTCATCGTTTCGACCTTCAGGCAGGCCTGATAATGGCTGAGCCAGTGATTGTAGATAATAGAGGCGAGGGCATCGGCGTCAAAACCACCGCCACGCCGCGTCCTGCAGGCATGTGCGACCAGCATCTCCCTGATCGTCCTGATCAGTGTCGCGTCGATCTGGCTGTAGCGTTGCACGAATTCGGACTGAGGGTAGCGGATCGCGGTCGATTCCGCATAGAGCCAGACGGATTTGCTGAAAATTTCCAGGGAGCCCTTGGTCAGGTCGCTCAGAAGTTCGCACAGATCGTCCGCGAGGCTGTCGGATTGGCGCTGGATGTGCGTGCGATAATGGTCGATTGCTTCCTGGTGCCCCTGGAGGATGATCGCCAGCAGCAGTTCGTCGCGGCTGCCGAAATAGTTGAAGACCGTGGGCGTGGAAACGCCGGCCGCCGCGGCAATCGTGGCCATGGAACTGTCCTCGACGCCCCGGCACTCGAACAGCGTGCGCGCGCTTTCCATGATGGCGTCGCGTCGCTGCTGTTTCTGCCTCTCGCGCAGGCCTGCCGTCACATTCTGAATCAATGTCTCGCTACCTCCCAATAAAATCTTTTACGCCGTAAAATATTTTATTGACACAATTTGTTGACGCCATACAGTACGTGGCATCCACTAATAAAAAACAAGCGTGGGAACAACATAAATTTCGCCGGGCGGCTCCGGTCTGGGGAACACAAGAAAAGACTGCGCACAGGAACGCGAGCGAGAGTTTCGCTCGGATCGTTTGTCTTCTGCGAGGTCAACGTACTCAATTTATACTGTCATTGGCTGCGAAGATATACTTCGCGGTACTGAGTACCTGTAACATTTTCGCATTGACCCCAACACGGAAACTTGAAGCTGGGAGACTGATGATGACTTTTCGGACAAGTTCAAACTGGGTGGCTCTTTAGGATATGAGCAATATGACGCCCTTACGGGCCGCCAAGGGCGGCGCTGTCTCGATCCTCAGTGTTCTAAAGGATTTCGGCAATTTCCGCGCCGTCGACGACGTGTCGATAGAAATCCGTCCAAACGAGTTCTTCACCCTCCTGGGGCCTTCCGGCTGCGGCAAGACCACGCTGCTTCGAATGCTGGCTGGCTTCGAGGCGCCCACCGACGGCAAGATCCTGCTGGACGGAACAGACATTTCGATGCTGCCGCCGAACAAACGCCCGATCAACACGGTGTTCCAGAACTACGCGCTCTTCCCGCACATGACGGTCGCCGAAAACATCGGTTTTGGCCTCAAAATGCTCGGCAAGAGTGCTGCCGAAATATCCTCGTCAATCGAGGAAATGCTTCGTCTGGTCCGGTTGGAGAATGCCGGCAATCGCTCCGTCACTCAGCTTTCCGGCGGCCAACAGCAGCGCATTGCGCTGGCCCGCGCGCTCGCCCCGAAACCGAAGCTTTTGCTTCTCGACGAGCCGCTTTCGGCCCTTGACCTGAAGCTTCGCAAATCCATGCAGATCGAGTTGAAGCGCCTGCAGCAGGAAACCGAGATAACCTTCATCTTCGTTACCCACGACCAGGAGGAAGCCCTGACCATGTCGGACCGCATCGCGGTCATGAATGGCGGCAAGGTCCTGCAGATCGGTTCGGCGCATGACATCTACGAACATCCGGCCGACCGCTTTGTCGCCGGCTTCATCGGGGAGACGAACTTCCTCGAGGGCGACCTGACGTCGAGTGCCGACGGCGTCGGCGCGGTGGCGCTGCGTTGCGGTCCGGTCGTCGAGGCGTTGACCGCCAAGTCAGTGGCCAGTTCGGGGGCCGTCACCATCGTCGTGCGCCCAGAGCATCTGGAACTGGTCGCGCCCGGCTCGCCGCAGGCGGTAGACGCGACCGTCGAACAAATCGTCTATTTCGGCACGGACACCCATGTCCACGCCCGCCTGAGCGACGGTACGGCGCTGACCATCCGGCAGCAGAACCGCCCCGGCCCGAAAGAAGGCATTGCCGTCGGCCGGACGATCGGGGTAACCATTCCGCCCCGCGTCGCCCAGATCCTGAAGGACTGAGGCCATGTCGCAGATCGCCACCCCTCAGGACAAACAGGACGCCAGGCGTCATCTGCTGCTCGCGTCACCGGCCATCGTCATCATGATCCTTCTGGGCTTCATCCCCCTGATGATCGTGGTCGCATACTCCTTCATGGCGCCTGGCGACTACGGCGGCGTCGTGCCGAAATTCACGTTCGAGGCCTATGTCTCTCTGATTTTCCAGCGCGACATGTTCGACGACACCCTCATATTCTCGCCGGCCTATCTGGAGATCTACATTCGCACCGCCGTCTTTGGCGTGGCGACGACGGTCTTCTGCGTGCTGATCGGCTTCCCAACCGCCTATTTCATGGCGACGCGCCCAGCGAAACAGCGCAATCTCTGGGTTCTGCTGCTGACGATCCCCTTCTGGTCGAACCTCCTGGTGCGCACGATCGCGGTCATGTTCATTATCCGCGACGAGGGGCTCATCAACACGGTGCTGATGCAGCTCGGCCTTATCGATCATCCAATCACGCTGCTCTATACGAACTTCGCCATCCTGCTGGGCCTCGTCTACAGCTTCCTGCCCTTCATGGTGCTGCCGATCTATGCCTCATTGGAAAAATTCGACTTCCGCCTCGCTGAGGCGGGCTTCGATCTCTATGCGAGCCGCTTCCAGGTGCTGACGCAGATCATCATTCCGCTGGCCAAGCCCGGGATTGTAACCGGCAGCATCCTCGTCTTCGTGCCGGCTTTCGGCGCCTATGTCACGCCGCTTCTGCTCGGTGGCGGCAGCCACCTAATGATCGGCGACCTGATCGCGCTGCAATTCGGCTCGTCGCGCAACTGGCCGCTGGGCTCGGCCTTCTCGATCGTGCTCATGGTCTTCGTTTTGCTTGCGCTTCTCTTCCAGATCCGTCGCTCGGGGCAGGTGAAACATGGCTAGCTTCGCGTCCACAGGAAAGATCGACATCAAGCGCCAAACGGGGTTCGGCTTCCTCGCTGTCACCTGCCTGGTCAGCCTTTATCTGCCGATCCTCGTTGTCCTCATCTTCTCATTCAACAATGCCATGAGCATCGGCGCGTCCTGGCAGGGCTTCTCCATGCGCTGGTACGTGGCGCTGATGCGGAACGAGGTGTTCTTCAATTCAGCCATGCTGTCGGTGGCGATCGCCATTGCGGCAACGATCATGTCGACGATCATTGGCACGATGGCGGCGCTGGCCACCACGCGGGTCAAGCGCTGGCGGGGGCAGTCTGCTACCATTCTCGCCATCACCTCGCCGCTGATCATCCCGGAAATCGTCAGCGCCGTGTCGCTGCTCGCCTTCTTCTCCTTCATCGCGCAGACCTTCGGCATCAGCTTTGGCATTCTGAAGATCGTCCTGGCGCACACGTCCTTCTGCATCCCCTTCGTATACCTGCCGATTAAGGCGCGGCTCGAGGGCATGGACGTGACGCTGGAAAATGCGGCGGCTGATCTTTACGCTGATCGCTGGAAAACGTTTCGTTATGTCACGCTGCCGCTGCTGTTGCCTGGCATTTCTTCTGGCGCAGCGCTCGCCTTCATCGTCTCCTTCGACGATTTCACCATCACGCAGCTGATTGCCGGTCCCGGCGAGACAACGCTGCCACTCTTTATCTGGTCTCGCATCCGCAACATCGTCACGCCCGAGCTCAACGCCATGTGCACGGCGCTGCTCGTCGTCTCCATCGCTTTCATCATTCTCTCTTTCATCCTGACAAGGATGAAAGAGAACTAAAACCAAAAACCAACCAGAAGGGTACAACAGAAATGAAGAAATTGTCATCTCTCGCTATCGCGGGTCTTCTGCTCACAACCAGCACCTCTTTCGCCGCCGGCGAACTTCACATCTACAACTTCGGCAACTACACCAGCGCCGACCTGATCAAGAAGTTCGAGAAGCAGTTTGACGTAAAGGTTACGCTCGACACCTATGACACCAACGAATCGATGATGGCGAAGATCAAGGCTGGCGGCTCCGGTTACGACATCGTCATACCGTCCGACTACGCCGTCGACATCATGAAGAAGGAAGGACTTCTTGAGGCCACCGAGCCCGACAAGATGGAAAACTTCAAGAACATTAAGCCGGAAATTGTGAACCTCTATTACGACGAAGGCCGCCACTACACCGTTCCGTGGCAGATCGGCGTCACCAGCCTGCAAGCCGACACGGCAGTTTACAAGGGCGATCTCGACACCTGGAGTGTGCTCTTCAATCCGCCGGCTGAATTGAAAGGCCGTATCAACGTCCTCGACGACATGATAAGCGTCATCCACGCGGCTGAGCACTACAAGGGCTTCAGGCTCTGCGCCTCCGACAAGTCTGAGCTCAAGCAGATCAACGAACTGCTGCTCGCCGCTAAGCCTTCCTGGCGTACGTTTAGCTACGATGCACCGACGCTGCTGCAATCCGGGGATGTTGATGCGTCCATGATCTGGGATGGCGCCGCCTACCGCGCTCACGCAAGCCGCCAGACCCTGAAATTCGGCTTCCCCAAGGAAGGCGTTGAGGGCTTCGTTGACAACGTCGCCGTGCTGAAGGGCGCTAAGAACATAGAAAACGCCAAGCTCTTTCAGAACTTCATCATGGACCCGGAAAACGCCGCGATGATCTCCAACTTCGCGACCTATAGCAACGGCATCGTCGGCTCAGAGAAGTTCCTCGATAAGGATCTGAGCAACGCACCGGAACTCCAGCGCCCGGCAAACTTCAAAGTCTCTTTCTCGCCGCCCTGCAGCCCCGAAGTCATCGAGCTCTACAACAAGATCTGGACCAACCTGCGCAAGTAACGCGGGGTCTGGATCCATTTCCGCCATCAATGGACATCAGCGCGCCGGCCTGACCGGCGCGCTAAAGAACAAATTTGCTTAAAAGGGAAGAACGCTATGGGTCAGTCTGCGAACATCGTCATCAGGAACGGCAAGGCCATCACCATGGACGACGCCGCGCCGCGCGCTCAAGCCGTCGCCATTATCGGCAACCGGATCGTCAAGGTCGGCTCGGATGCCGAAGCCATGGAGCTTGCAGGCCCATTCACGCACGTGATCGATGCGGGCGGCGGGACGATCGTGCCCGGTTTCAACGAATCTCACATGCATATTTTTGGCGGCTCCCTCAGCCTCATCCAACTGCCGCTGATGGGCGTTCGCGGCGAAGCGGCGCTCACAAACGCCATTGCGGCCTATGCTGCGCAAAACCCGAACCTGCCGCTTCTCGTCGGCAACGGTGCCGACTATCTCATCTTCGGCGATACGCCAGCCGATCGCCACAAGCTCGACGCGATCATGCCCGACCGGCCGCTGCTTCTCATCTCCCCCGACTATCATACGGCCTGGGCCAACTCCGCTGCACTCCAGGCCGCCGGTATTCTCGAAGGTGCGAAACTGAGCATCGGCAACGAGATCGTCATGGGAGCGGACGGCCTTGCCGCCGGCGAATTGCGCGAGAGCGAAGCTATGGGACCCGTGCTGGAGCTCGGATCGACCGGCGGGCGCGAACGCTTCGGCATCGCCACCGGCGGCAACCCGGATTTGGTCACCGACGCTCAACGCGCCAGCGATATTGCCCTCCTCAAGAAGGGGCTCGCCTATTGCGCCTCGCTCGGCATCACCTCGTTTCAGAACATGGATGGCAACCTCTACCAGCTTGAGCTTCTCGACGAGATCGAGAAGACGGACGGCCTGCCGGTCCGCGTTCGCATGCCATACCACATGAAGAATTTCATGCCGCTCAGCGTCATCGAGGAAAAGGCGGTCGTCTGGCGCGAGCGCTACAATACGGACCGTTTGCGCTGTGACTTCGTCAAGATGTTCGCTGACGGCGTGATAGAGTCCGGAACGGCCGTCATGGTCGGCGGCTACGGCGACCACCCGGAGGAGAACGGCGACCTCTTATTCCCGGTCGAACAGTTCAATGCGGTCGCCGTCGAGGCCGATCGCCTCGGCTTCCAGATGGCCGTTCACGCGATCGGCACCGGCGCAGTCCGTGAGGTGCTGGACGGCTATGAGCATGCGCGCACGCTCAATGGTGCACGCGACAACCGCCACCGCATCGAACATATCGAGACCATCGAGCCGGATGACGTGCCGCGTCTGTCGGCGCTCGGTGTCGTCGGCTCGATGCAGCCGACCCATCCGCCGGGAACGGGCGACCTGCCGCTGCAGCCTTATCTCGGTCGTATCGGCGAAAAGCGCTGGCCGCTCGCCTTCGCATGGCGAACCATCAAGGATTCCGGCGTCACCCTCGTCCTTGGCACCGACTGGCCGGTCACACCGCTCGACCCGCTCGCCTGCATCGGAGGTGCGCTGGTCCGCCAGCCGTGGCGCGATGATCTCAAGGATCAACGGCTTTCCTTGGCGGAACTGCTGGAGGGCTACACGAAGAACTGCGCCTGGGTGGAGTTCATGGAAGACCGAAAGGGCGTGCTGAGGTCCGGCTATCTCGCCGACGTCGTCGTGCTGTCAGGGGATATCGAAGCGACCGCGCCAGAGGCGATGTCCCGCCTCAAGGCCGCCGTAACGATCTGCGACGGGCGGGTCACGCACACCCTTTTCTGAAGCGCGTCAGCGTTTCCGCCTCGCTAGGGCATTGGTGCGTGGATCATTAATCGAACTGGCGTAGGCGAGCCGCGACCCCAATAATCGAGGTGTCACCATGCCCTTCAAGCACAACACCTGGCCAATGCCACCTTGACGCTCGTAAAAGCGTATCGCATCCAGATTCCAGACTGGCGTTTGCCATTCAATCCGTTCCGCCCCGGCCTCCCCCACCAGTCGACAGGCCCGTTCGAAGAGATGTTTTCCAATTCCCTGTCCGCGTGCGATCTCACACACGAACAAGCAGTCGACGTGAGCAAACCGGCAGGCAGTCCACAGCGCATAGTCGAAGGTGAGACCTGCATAGCCGATCAGGCTTTTCTCATCCTCAGCCACGAGAAGCAACCGGCGCCGATGATGACCCCACCGGCACCATCAATCGATCAGCATTATCAGGCGCTTAATGCCGAATCCACCGAGGGGTCAGTGTTCGCTGCCGATTCACATACAGCTTTGCCGGCTTGAAGGCCTATGACGCGCTCAGCAGCCGAAACCAGGCATGGCCAGAAATATAGCATCCCGTCCCCAA
>NZ_JBFRFF010000044.1:0-46217 GCF_052114685.1 Rhizobium sp. 2YAF20
GTTGTAGATAACGCTGTGACTTGAAGCGCTTCATGATCCGCTCTCGCCGCCGGACGGGCTGGTGGGAATTCTCCGCCCGATTGTTCAGGCCTTTGTGGGAGCGATGCTCGACACCGGGCATGATCTCCCGCTTTGCGGCGCCGTAGGATCGAAGCTTATCGGTGATCATCACCCGCGGCGCTCGGCCCTGGCTCTTTAAGAGCTTACGCATCAGGCGTTTGGCCGCCTTGGCATTGCGGCGGCTTTGCACAAGAACCTCCAAGACGAAACCGTCCTGATCCACAGCCCGCCATAGCCAATGCTTCTTGCCACGGATCGAAACAACGGCCTCATCGAGGTGCCACTTGTCCCCAAGCCGACCGGATGATCGACGACGGATCTCGTTGGCGAAGGTGCGGCCGAATTTCTCCGCCCACAGCCGGATTGTCTGATGCGAAACCATGATCCCTCACGCTGCGAGCATGTCCTCGACCATCCGTAGGCTGAGAGGGAAACGGAAATAAAGCCATACGGCGTGGGCAATGATTTCAGCGGGAAAGCGATGGCGGCGATAGAGCGGATCACGGTCTGTCATGGCCCGTCATCGCACATCGAATTCCACGTTCCGTTAAGTTGACGATGCCGGATTACGTCATATTAACTCGCCTTATGACGAGATGGAGATGCAGATGGGTGTGATGGTTTGCGTTGTGCGTATCTTGCTCGGCGATTTCGATTTTGTTGAGCATTATCGAAGCGACGAATACAAAACGGGGAAGCCAAAGCGCATAGCAGACCTCGATAAAATCATAGCGGCTTTGCCGGAGTTGAGGAAACGCTATACTGAAACCGGGACGGTCGTCTAACCCTCTTATCCGCTTACAAGCTGAACAGGCTCGCTATGCTCAACATATTCGAGGCATTGTTGTCCGAATGGTTGACTGATGATTCCGCGCTTGAAATCCATCATGAAGGTTCGACTATCTTTTCTTGCCTGAGAATGGGGTTTCCACATGAACCCTTGTATCAGCTTAAATGGCTCCTTCCGGCAATAGACCAACATCTCAAGCGGCGGAGTAAGTCCTGGCACCCAACCCTCAATGAATAAAACGTCAAGTTTGGTTCCGTCGTTCGGTGTAATGAGACCTTCGCGGCCAGATGACCAGCCTGTAACTTCCGCCGCTTTTTGAGTGCGCGCGGTATTTGCCTTCTGTACAGCTTCGTTTTGAGTCGGCGCTGAATACGGCACAGGCGCCGGTTGTTCGTCTTGCCAGTAGACAACATATGGAACCATCAATTCGTTTGGCGCAAGAAGATGCTGCGTATTGACGGCATGGCTAAACGCATAGCCCATATAGAACGCAAGAAGGTTTTCATTCATTGTCTGAGCTCTCCAGGTTGAGGCTATTTGGGCGCTCGTCTTGTTTTTTATATTTTCGTGTTTTAAGAAGAACCCGCCCTTCTGATCCGAGCCTTATACCAAAAGTTCTGCGCGTGGCTAGCTTCACGACGGAGCAGCGCGCGGCCAGCCTGCTCTCCTCATCAAGGGCCGTAGGACTGGCGGCGCGCGAACCACGAATGCGAGGCCGATGGCGGTCGCCGGCCTCGCCGAGCACTCCCTCGCTGCCGCTCGAAGCCCTGCTGCTCCCCCGACCACGCTCGGCCTGACGCGAGCGCTGCTCCATCATTTCCCGAGCCGCTTCAGCACCCCGCTCAACGAGTTGGTGGCGCGATTTCTTTGAGGCCCAACTCTAGCCTCGAACGCTTCTGAAGAGTTACGGGCCATCAGCGGCATAAGTTTCTGCACGATCCGATATCGACCGGTCTCCGACAGATGTCGGACCATGTCCTCTGCGCTCATGGGGATGACATGCGTGTCGGGTTTGGCGGATTTGGAGGAGCTACGCGTGACCACCTGGTCGGGCGGAGCCTGCTCCGAAAACATGTCAAACTGTTCTGCCATTCCTGTTGTCAAAGCCCCGCCGCCAATTTTCCTACTTCAAAACACGGCACGATCGGCAGATCAGCCTTGTTGGTGAGATGCGATTTCAGCCAACCTGGCGAGCAAGATTTACAATCACGCAGTGACAGCTCTTGGGTTGCTGCGCAGAAGCGTCCAAAATAGGAAGGGCATACCAGCTGTAGCAGGATCTGCGAAAGCCGTTCGCTTCCCGCAAGATCGGTTAAAGGGTTGCCGCAGGAGGTTTAGCATAGCGCCGGCAAAAAGCCGGAAACCGGGACCGACAAGCCCCAGCGCGCGGGTCCGCTCTTAAACCAGCGACCGCCGCGGTGGCGCTTTTGGCCCGTTAGATGTGAACGCCTTGAAGGGATCGGAACCCGCGGCCCACTTTTAAAAAGCTCCACGCCTACAAGAGGATTCGAACCGGAGACCACTAAATCCAAAGGGCTCAGCACATGACGCGATTTGGCCTTCCCATGCTTTCGGCGTTCCCGTTGAGACCTTATGCGACGTTCTGAGCACAGACCGGGAACGCATATCCGGGGAGACGCACGCACACGAGCGGGCCCTAATTCGATTTATGTAAGTTCGGGGCCAACATGCCTTTCATGGGTACCGGTCAGATGAGATCCCGCGACGACGGCTCGTCGGAAATGGTTTAGCCCCACGCAAAACGTCGTCGAATAATGGCGAGGCTCAACAAACTTCGCCTTCGCTATTGCAAGGCCTCATCTCTTGTGCACGCCATTCCTTTACGAGCTGGCGGCGGCTTCGTGGATATCGCTCGACTAAGACCTCTGCAGTTTCGATATCTTCCAATCCGATTACACGAAACTTTTCGTCCAGTTCACACCAGGCCGCGATAAACCGCTTTGATTCTATGAACCCCAGCATGATGGGCCAGATGATCTCCTTTCCCAGGTTGACATGTTTCAGAGATAGCGTGATGCGCAGCTTGCGCTGCTCACGCAGTGACCTGCGAACCTCGCTTAGATCCAGCGGGCCGGCGCTTTTTAGGGAATGGCCGACATAGATCATATCCTCGTTGAGAGCGGATCGCATGTCAGGTGGAAGAACAGCATTGATCTTGGCCAGCGCGTTCGTCACGGCGAAGGCCAGCGAATCGTCCGTCTGGCGACTAACCCACTGGGCGCCGATCACGAGCGCCTGAACTTCCTCGTCCGTAAACGACAGCGGGGGGAGAAGGAAGCCGGGCTGCAAGATATAGCCGACACCCGCCTCACCATCGATTTCTGCGCCCATGTCCTGCAGGGTGGCCACGTCCCTGCGTATGGTGCGCAGAGACACGCCAAGTTCGTTCGCAAGTGTGCGTCCCGACACCGTCGCGCGATGTCTGCGAAGTACTTGCATCAGGTCGAACAGTCGATGGCTTCTTGCCATTTCTACTCCATTGCCACGACGCCCTTGCCGCCGAGTTTGTGACCTCTCTCAAGCTCACCAATGAGTGGGATCGCGCTGTCGAGTGAAACAGTTTTTGCAATCGGTATTTTGAACTTGCCTGCGCCCGCAGCTTCGGCAACTTTTTCCAGGATTTCGGCTCGAGGAGAACCAATGATGGGCTTTAGCCGGCGATCAAAGGTTGCGCGAATGAACTTGCCGAGCCCAGGGTTCAAATCCAGGAATACGCCTCCTTTGCTCAGCATATTCATCCCGTCAGAAAGTGTCAGCTTCGCCGCCGTATCGTAGACGACGTCGAAGCGATCAGCAATCTTAGACAGATCGGTGGTACGATAGTCATAGACCGTCTTCACGCCAAGCGATCTGGCACGCTCCATGTCGTGCGCGCTGCAACTCCCCGAAACAGTGGCGCCGAAGAGCTGCGCGATCTGCACGGCTGCTTCGCCGACCGCCCCGGCACATCCGTTGATAAACACATGCTGGCCAGGCCGGAGCTTTGCCTTATCGATAAGTCCGTTCCAAGCCGTGACGCCTGGTGTGCCAAGGCATGCGGCATCCTCGAAAGAAACATTATCCGGCTTTCGAGCCAGGAACGTATCTTTTGTCACCACGGCTTGCCCGAACGCACCGCTTTGCTTGAATTTGGCAAGACCGAACACAGCGTCGCCAATCTTAAGCCGTGTGACGTCGGAGCCGATCGCAGTGACTATCCCTGAAAAGTCCATTCCCATGGCGCGGGGAAAGGTTCTGCCGGTGACGATCTTCATCTGGCCTGCGCGCAGCTTCCAGTCGATAGGATTGATCGCCGCGAACTTGACCCGCACGGCAACCTCACCTGTTCCGACCGCGGGCAACTCGAAATCCTCGACCCGCATCAACTCCGGGCCGCCATACCTGCTATATTGAATTCGTTTCATCAGAGCGCCTCAAGCCAAGCAAATTCGAAAACGGTTGCTTTGTCACACAGGCGAGGCCGCGCTAACTTCTGGCAAGCGACTGAAGAAGCGTCGACTGATTTAAGTCTGGACATACTTTCAAATCCTTTCTGGCGTCGTACGAGAGAGGTTCGACGTCTCTCTGCAATTGCAAGCGTACATAAACCAGGATGGGGACAGTTTCTGTCACCATTCTTTCGGAACGCTCAAACGGAACAGCATGGTCGGTTGCAAATAGGTTCAGATAAGCGCCGAGTTCACCAACGCGCGTTCGACTTGGCTGCAATGGCGGTTTGGATTGCCGCAATCGGGCGCCGGTCGTAGTAATCAAGGAGACCGCTTGCTTTGCATCAATGCCGCAACAGGCTTTCTAAGTTGCCGTGGGCAATGAGCGCGAGCGATCGGTAGCCAGCAAGCGGCCAGTGAAACTGAGCCTTCCGGCCCGCAGGTGCAACCGTCATGCGGGCCGGAGATCGGATCAGACTACTGTGATTACGAGCTTGCCGGTCACCCTCCCGGCAGCGCTAACCTCCTGCGCCAGGTCACTTTGCTCGATCGGGAAAGTCTGCTCGATGCGTAGATGAAGTGCGCCTTCGCCATACAACCGCGCTGCCTCGGTAAAGGCGGCCTCGGGGTGATCGGCCGATCGCCCCGAGAAGGTCGCGCCATGTTGCGGGGCCGTGACGTCGGAAATGGAAACGACGCGCGCGGGATCGCCGACAATCTCGACTAGCTCCGGGATGACGCCGTCACCGGCCAGGTCGAGCGCCGCGTCAACGCCCTGCGGCGCCAATTCGCGTACCCTCGCTGCAAGCCCTGGCTCATAGGTCGTCGGGAAAGCACCTAGGTCGCGGATGTAAGTATGCTTCGGCTTGCTCGCCGTACCAATCACAACAGCGCCACGGTGGCGCGCCAACTGGATGGCGGCGGTTCCCACCCCGCCGGCGGCACCTGCTATCAACAGCGTCTCACCGGCCCTGAGGTTAACGTGATCGAGGATGCGCGTCGCCGTCTCAACGATGACCGGTAGGCCACCGGCCACCTCGATCGGCATGTTGTCCGGAATGCGCGCCCAGGCCCTCAACACCGTCTATTCGGCCACCGTATTTTGGCCATAACCGAAAACAGCATCACCAATGGCGACGCCCGAGACGCCAACCCCGACCTCATCGACGATGCCCGCCGCTTCGGAACCAACGCCGGCGGGAAAGGTAAGCGGCATGAGGTCGCGAACATATCCTGCCCGCAGCTTCCAGTCGATCGGATTGACCCCTGCGGCCCGCACCGCAATGCGCACCTGATCGGGGCCCGCGTGCGGCGCCTCCACCTCAACGACGCGCAGGACATCAGTGCCACAATATTCGTTGAATGTAACGGCTTTCATATGTTTTCCTTTTTTGAAGTTAGGCAGGCGCTCCGACACCTGTGGTGCCAGGGCCTGATCGTGCAACTGGCGCAATCTCCATGCGGCCTCGTGCCTACCTTTACGCCAGCATCCTTCGCGTCGAGATGTCGCAAGCCCCGCAAACTTGTTGTAGAGCCTTGCTCTGGTCGAAACCCAATATGCACATCTGCGTGACAATTTCTGGCACGATACTTTCGCGACGTTTGAGCTGCCAAAATTCGAGCGGTCACAGCTTCGCTTGCTCGGAAACGGGACAGATAGCCACCTTGGAGCGGATCATTCATCCCCTTCCGCGCCCACTAGCCGCAGCGAGCTCTCTGAAATACGCATCGAGGGTGCGTGGCTCGCGCCCAAGAATTGACCGTAAGACAAGCGGGCTGCCGAGCAGGCCGCTACGGTCATAATGTGCGAACATCTCAATCATTTCGCTGGGGAGGTTTGAAAGCTTGCTTCGGTCAACCGTTCCAACCCCGATATCGCGGCCCAAAATCTCGCTCAGCTTCCTGGCCAGGTCCGGGCGGGAGTGAATGCCCGATGCACATAGTTCAAAGGTACCATAAGCGAGCCGAGCCTCGGTGAACGCGATCGCAGCCACCTCGGCGACATCGCGGTAGTCGACACGGCTGAAACGGGTTTCGGGCGCCCAGGGTTCAGCAAGGACTCCCGTTTCCAGTATGGTGGCCCATGACGATGCATAGTTCTGGAACAACATGGTCGGGTGGAGGATCGTATAGTCCAGCATCGAATTGACCAGCGCCCTTTCGACCGGCGCCTTGGCCGCGTGGTTGGGCAAGTCGAGAATTGGATGGATCACCGACGAGAACACGAATTTGCGCACGCCCGCGCGCTGCGCAGCCGCAACGATATTGAGGCCAAGTTGCACCTCGTTCGGCGCGAAGACGGGACCGATGTGGAATACGCCCTCGACGCCATCCGTCAGGGCGGCGTCGAGGCTTTCAGGGTCCGCAAGGTCGCCCACGACCGCCTCGGTAGCGCCGCGGTCCTTTGCGAGCTGGACCTGTTCGGGGCGGCGGACGAGGCCGCGCACAATGACGCCGCGCTCGACAAGTGCCGGGACAACGAGACCAGCGGTTTCGCCGACTGCGCCGACCACCAATATTTTCATGAAATCGTTCTCCTGACTTGGCTGTTCGGCGGACGTGTCTTCCGAGCCAGTGCAGCTCGAAACGCATCAGAGAGGATTGCCGCGACGATTGCGGCAACTTGCATTGCCTTAAGCGCGGCTGTTCATGCGTCCGAACATGGCTTCGCCCAGCTCGCGTGTCTTGGCCGAAACCCCGATCAGGACCTCGTCCTTGTCTGCTTCAAACTGCGCGAGGGCCTCGATGGCGAAGTCTTCAGGGGTCACCATCATCTGATTGGCTGTCCCTCCACTGCGGGTCTTGCCGCCAAGACCAGTGTCGACAATCGGTGGGGCGACTTCCACCACCCGGATGCCAGTTGATTTCAACTGGTGACGCAGGCTGAGCGTAAAGGAATGTATCGCGGCCTTTGTCGCACAATAGACCGGAACATCAGCCATCGGCGAGAAGGCCAGACCAGAACTGACGTTGATGATGAACCCCTGCCCCTGTTGTCTCAGTGTCGGTAGCAGCTCTGCGATCAGATGGATGGGGGCCGTGAGATTGATTGCGACCTCCTGGTCAAGCGTGGCAATCTCCGGATCGGCGGTGAAGTCACGCCGCACCTGAATACCTGCATTGTTTATGACCACATTCAGGGTCGGGTATTCGACTTTCAGCCATTCGACCATCCCGCGGCGGCTATTTGTGTCGGCTACGTCGCAAATGCGCGTCACTATTGCCGGCACCTCGGCTTTCGCCTTCTCCAGCGCTGCTTGGCTTCTGCCGCAGATGATGACCTGATTGCCCTTCTCGGAAAAGAGCCTCGCAAGCGCGAAGCCGATACCCGTTGCGCCGCCAGTGATGAGTATTGTGTTTCCTGCAAGTTTCAAAGTCGTACTTCCTTCTAACGAATTGAGAAGGTGTGCCGACGATGACGTGGAGTTATCGGCGGACACACCTTTGCAACCGGCGTGCCGGTCCAGGTGTCGCGGATACCCCGAGAGGAAGAGTTACCGTCCGTTAAGACGGCGACCGGGCTACCATCCGGTCAGCACTCTTTCGACGGAGTTTTTTTTATCAGACATATCGGGTATGTACAATTGGGTCGTGTTTGCCGTCTCCGTGCTGCATCTCCTGTTCTTGATATGCCGCTTATGCCTATCGATGATCGGCCGTCGCATGCCGTTGTCTTGGTTGTGACGTTTGCTGCTCGGCGGTGTTGACCTTGGGCGATGCTTTGGAGCGGGGCCTCGTTCGATATCGGCGCACTTGCGCTCCCTCAGAAGGTCCCACCAGGCGAACGCGGCGGTCGCGCCGTCATGCGCAAGGCAGCCAGCGACCTTTAATGCCTGCAGGCCTAGTCTTCAAAGCTTTTGGGAAGTTCGGCGGCGAGCACGTCGATCGCCAGCCTGGAGCGAAGCGGCAGGTACTGGGCTGCAGGCCAGACAGCGTAGAATTCCATTGATGCGCTTGGGCGGTCTGCCCAAACCTCGACCAACTCACCGTGCCGTATCCGATCGCGAAGAAGCCAGTAAGGCAGCCAGCAAAGCCCCATGCCTTCGACGGCGGCGTCTGCGATCACCTCGAGATCGTCGAAACGCAGCCGCGTTGTTACCGCAACGTCTGTGAGTGTGCCCGTTTGGTCAGGTAATTGCCAAGCCAGCCCATGATCGCTTCTCCAGTAGGCGAGCAGGTCGTGATTGGTAAGGTCCTTGATTGAACGAGGCTCGCCTTTTGTCGCAATATAGCTTGGCGACGCGCACAGGACTTTGCGCTGGCTGCCCAGCCGGCGTCCTCGTAAAGCTGATGAATGACCCAGCGCACCGTTCCGTATCGCCAAATCAAAGCCATCGGCGATCAGGTCGATCTGGCGGTCGCTGAAACTTAGTTCGAGTTCAAGTCGGGGATGTTGACGAGCATAGGCCCGCAAGATGGGGGCGACGCAATAGCGCCCGAATAGGATCGAAGCCGAAACCCTGAGCCGACCGGCGACTTCCTGACGGCCGGTCTCCAGCATCACTTCTCCTGCACGCAGTTCCTCAATGGCGCGCAGACACCGCTCATAATATTGCTGACCGCCTTCGGTGAGGCACTGCATTTTGGTCGTCCGTTGAAAAAGGCGGACGCCGAGCCGTTCCTCCAGTCGTGCGATCGACTTGCCGACCGCCGAGCGTGTCAGCGACAGCCGATCCGCTGCCTTGGCGAAACCGCCTGCCTCGACCGCTTCGACGAACACTTCGATACCGTCAAATCTGTCGCGAACCGACTTTGAACCAACCATTTCTGCCTCTGATGTAGAATGCGGGGAAGCAGATAACGGAAAAACTATCGCCACTGCTGACCTAAATTCTACGATAGAAACCCGTGTCGGTAAACGAGTTTCAACGGCCCGAGAAACGGCGATCCCGTCGGAGCGCGGGCATTCATCACCAAGAAGGACGGACAATTGCTGGTTTCGATCGTATTTGACAGTGGATACGGACACACGGCGCGTGTTGCCCAGGCAGTCGCCGAGGGTGCCAGAGACGTGGATAATGTTCAGGCAGAGCTGATCGCCGTCGCCGATGGGCCGGTCGACTGGGAAGCTCTTGAAAAGAGCGATGCGATCGTCTTTGGCTCCCCGACTTACAATGGGATGATCAGCGCCCGGCTCAAGCAGTTCTTCGAGGAGTCCACCAAGGCCGCCTGGACTGAGCTCAAGTGGCGCAACAAGATCAGCGCCGGCTTCACCAATTCCGGCGCGCAGCATGGAGACAAGCTGAACTCGCTTGTTTCCATGGCGCTGTTCGCCGCCCAGCACGGCATGATCTGGGTCGGTCTCGACCTGATGCCAGGAAACAACAGCAGCACATCGAGCCCGGACGACCTCAATCGCCTTGGGAGCTGGCTCGGCGTGATGACCCACGCCAACATTGACCAGGCGCCGGATGTGGCGCCGCCCGAGTGCGACATTCGGACCGCGCGCTATCTGGGCCGTCGCGTCGCCGAGATCACGCGACGATTGACACCCACGCAATTCGCCTAACAGACAAAAGGATCCTTGAGATGAAACTGCTTTGCCTTGATATTCCGCAGCCCGGCGCCAGCCTTGAGAAATACCAGCCGCACATGTTGGATGAAGTCCGGCACTCCTGGAAGATGTACAAGGATGGCGTCATCCGTGACATTTATTTCCGACAGGATCGTCCAGGCGTGGCCATCATCGCGGAAGCTCAGTCCGTTGAGGCAGCCAAGGCGTCGCTTGCCGACTTTCCGCTTGCCAAGGCCGGCCTCATCGACTGGGACGTCATCCCGCTCGGCCCGTTTGCGAATTGGGAAGCCCTTTTCGCACCCGGCAACGTCTGATTCCGGCTCGCACCTTAGCCCAGGTCACGCTGTCTTGGCATGACCTGGGCAATCACGCCTGCAGAACAGGCGTGACCAATACGGAGAACCCATTATGAATGCACTTGGCTTTGCCGCCCAATCGGCCTCTGCCCCGCTGGAGCCCTTCGCCTTCGAACGGCGTGCTGCGGGACCGGATGAGGTTGCCATCGATATTCTCTATTGTGGTGTCTGCCACACCGACCTGCACTTGGCCAGGAACCACGGCGGTTATACTACTTTTCCGATCGTTCCCGGCCACGAGATTGTCGGCCGAGTGCGCGAGGTCGGAACCGACGTATCCCGTTTCAAGACAGGGGATATGGTCGGCGTCGGCTGCATGGTCGATTCCTGCCAACACTGCAAACCATGTCTGAAGGGCTGGGAGCAGGACTGTGTTGAGGGCGCGACGTTCACCTACAACAGCATTGACCGGCGAGACGCCAGCGTCACCTTTGGCGGCTACTCCGATTCCATCACCGTGCGTGACAAGTTCGTATTACAGCTGCCGGAGGGGCTGGATCCGGCGGGTGCAGCGCCGCTTCTGTGTGCCGGCATTACGACCTGGTCTCCGCTTCATCGCTGGAAGGTTGGAGAGAAAAGCAAGGTCGCGGTGATCGGTCTCGGTGGTCTCGGCCACATGGCGCTGAAGCTTGCTAAGGCGCTCGGCGCGGACGTCACGCTGTTCACTCGTTCAGCCGGCAAGGAAGAAGACGCTTTCAGTCTCGGCGCCGATCATGTCGTGCTTTCGGGAGACCTCGAGCAGATGAAGGCGGTGGCAGGGCGGTTCGACGTCATCATCGATACTGTCCCCTACGATCACGACGTCAATCCTTACATGACCACCCTGGCGCTCGAGGGCGTGCTCGTCCTCGTCGGCTACATGGGTCCCCTGGCAACTCCGGTCAGGGCGGGTTCCGTCGTGCAAGGGCGTCGGGCGATCTCCGGGTCGTTCATCGGCGGCGTGCCAGAGACCCAGCAAATGCTGGATTTTTGTGGTCAGCACGGCATCGTTTCCGACGTCGAGATTATCCCCATCCAACAGATCAACGAAGCCTACGAGCGCATGTTGAAGAGCGACGTCAAATATCGCTTCGTCATCGACATGGCCTCGCTCAAATCATGAGGATAAAAGTCAATGGCAGATAACATCAAGCCCATCCTTTGCGTGGTCACCAGCCACCCGATCCGCGGCGACACCGGCGAGCCGACCGGTTTTGCAATGGTGGAACTCACCCACCCGCTCGAAGTGTTCGAGGCTGCGGGCATCCCGGTGGAGATCGCCTCCATTCGCGGCGGACATCCGCCGATCGACTTCTTCGACCTTTCCGATCCGGTCAACGACCGCTTCTGGAAGGACAAGGCGTTTCGCGACGCGCTTGCCCACTCGCTGGTTCTCGCGGACCTCGATCCAGCGCGATACTCGGCGGTGTTCTTCGCCGGGGGCCATGGCACTATGTGGGATTTCGCCGACGACCCTGTCGTGCAGATGGTCATCCGCGAAATATGGGAAGCCGGCGGCATCGTTTCCGCGGTCTGCCACGGCCCGGCCGCGCTGGTGAACGCAAAGCTGTCCGACGGCAGCTATCTCGTGGCCAGCAAGAAACTTGCTGCCTTCACCGATGCAGAGGAGGCGGAGGTCAAATACGACAAGGTTGTACCCTATCTGCTGGCATCAACCCTCAAAGATCGCGGCGCGCTACACCAGCCAGCGCCGAACTGGTCGGAGAATGTCGTCACCGATGGTCGCCTGATCACAGGCCAAAATCCAGCATCGGCACATGGCGTCGGCAAAGCAATCGTCGATAAGCTCGCAGCCTTAAGCTGATCGCCCGAGTGTTCAAATAGTGGGGGCGGCATTGCTCGCTCGTCGCCGCCCCAACGTCGCGCCGGATAAAATGGCGTCGAAAGCAATTGGAGCTGACTGTGAAGATTATCGCCATAGAAGAGCATGTGCTGCCAAATGACGTGAAAAACGCCTGGGGTACGACCCCTGGCGCCGACGACGGAACCTTAGCGCTGAACAGTGGCGTTATCGAAGAACGCCTCGCCGATCTTGGCGAAAAGCGGCTGGCGCTCATGGATGAGACCGGGGTCGATGTGCAGGTGCTCTCCCTCACGACGCCCGGTCTCAACAATCTCGGTGATCACGGCATCGATATCGCGCGTCGTACGAACGACATGCTCGCCGCGGCCGTCGCGACCCATCCATCCCGCTTCCAGGCTTTGTCGGTGCTGCCATCAGCCGACGCGGATGCCGCTGCGAGGGAATTGCAGCGAAGCGTAGAGCACCTCGGGTGTAAAGGAGCCATTCTGTATGGCCGGGTCGGAGAAAAAGGCATGGATCACCCGATCTTCGGGCCGACATTTGCCGTCGCCGCCGAACTTAATGTCCCGCTGCTCATTCACCCCCAAATCCCTCAATCGAGTGTTCGCGAAACCTATTACTCAGGCTTCGGCGCGCCGGTCGACCTTGCGCTTTCGACGTTCGGACTTGGCTGGCATTATGAAGCCGGCATGCAGTTCGTTCGCATCGTTCTGGCCGGCGTCTTCGACCGGCATCCCAACCTACAGGTGATCCTTGGCCACTGGGGCGAGCTTGTCATCTTTTATCTCGAGCGCCTTGCAATGCTCGATCGCGTGTCGGGATTGAAGCATCCCTTCATTCATTACGTGCGCAACAACCTCCATCTGACGGCAAGCGGCATGTATAATGACGCCTATCTGCGCCAGGCCGTTGATGCTGTCGGTATCGATCGGATTTTGTTCTCCACTGACTATCCCTACCAGTACCGTCCAGGCAACGACGCCCGGCTGTTTGTCGAAGGACTCTCTCTCGACGACGGCGAGAAACTGAAGTTTGCGCACGAGAATTGGGAGGCTCTGACTGTAGGCAGCGCTTAGAACTCCGTCCCCTCCTCCCTCAAGACTTCCCGTCATAGCAAGTACCATCTGGACTGCCTTTAATCCTCGGGGACACAGTGCCAACATCCCGTCCACCGGTGTTCGCCCAGAACCACTGACCTATCGCCCCTGCAGTTGGAGTTCAAGATGCACGCCATGAGGCCAATTTTCTATATTATCGCCAGCTTGATGCTCGCGTCGCCTGTTTTGGCGCAGGAGATGCGCGGCGTGCCAGCGCGTCAGCTCCCTCTCCCGGAGGCTGCAAGTCCCGAGCTTCGCGCGCTCATCCAGACCGGTTCGATGGCCACATGGAACGACCACCCGGCGACGGCTGACGACTGGAAATCGTGGATTGCGCAAGGTGCCGAGAAGGCAAGCGCAGTGCTGCCTGCTTTGCGCGAGAAGATGGGCGTGACCGTCGAGGCGAGCAAGATTGCCGGCGTCAATGTCTTTGTGATCGTTCCCAGGCAAGTATCACCGGAAAACCGCGATCGCGTCCTCATTCATTTTCATGGCGGCGGATATGTCCTCAATCCCGGCGAGGCCGGAACGGGCGAAGCGATCATGATGGCCGGCATGGGTCATGTGCGGGTGATTTCAGTCGACTACCGGATGCCGCCGGATTTTCCTTATCCGGCGGCGATGGATGATGCCCTTGCAGTTTATAAAGGTGTCTTGGCGACGAAGGATGCATCCAGGATTGGCGTGTTCGGCACGTCAACGGGCGGCGGCATGACGTTGGCCTTGGTACTTCGCGCAAAAGCGGAGGGGCTGCCGCTTCCTGGAGCGATCGCCGCTGGCACGCCTTGGGCTGATCTCGAAAAAATCGGCGACAGTTATTTTAGCAACGACAGTGTCGATAACGTCCTGGTTCGCTACGAAGGGTGGCTGGGCGACGCTGCGAAGCTGTATGCAGGCGGCCATGACATGAAGGATCCATACCTATCGCCGATCTACGGCGACTATCGGGGCTTCCCACCAACAATCCTGGTCACGGGCACCCGCGACCTGTTTTTGAGCAATACGATCCGTGTTCACCGCAAGCTTCGAGAAGCCGGCGCGGTCGCAGATCTCATCGTTTTCGAGGGCCTTTCTCACGCACAATATCTGTTCTCGCCAGATATGCATGAGGCAAAGGAGTATTTCCGGGAGCTTGAAGGCTTCTTTGATGCGCATCTCAAACGCTGATCGGCAAATTTGAGCAAGGCGCCATCCCTCCCCACTTCATAAGCCGAACCAGTCATGCTGCCGGATGATGCCTGAGAGCATCGACGAGCATGGAAAATGCCGGGGATGGATGGCGTCGTGACGGATAGTACAGATGGTACCCCGCAAACGGTGGAGTCCAGTCTGCCAGTATCTGGATGAGCCGGCCGCTGTCCAAATGCTCACGAACCGCGTCCTCGTGAAGATACGCGATCCCGTAGCCGTCCAAGGCTCCGGTCACGGTCTGGGGAACGGCGTTGAACGCCACCTGTCCGTCCACACGAACCCGCAGCTCTTGACCATCCTTTTCAAATTCCCACGCGTAAAAGCCACCATAGCTCGGCAGACGAAGATTGATGCAACGATGGGCCGTCAGCTCCTGTGGTGTCGAGGGGGGAGTGAACTGGTCGAAACAGGCGGGCGCCGCTACCGCGATCATCCGCGCCATCGGTCCTATGGCAACTGCGATCATGTCCTTTTCGATCTGGTCGCCGAGCCTGACGCCGGCGTCGAAGCGTTCCGCGACGATATCCGTCAAGGCGGATTCTGCCACGAGCTCCACTTTTATATCGGGATAGGTCCGAAGGAATTTTGATAGCTTCGGCCAGATCAGGGTGTCGATGGCATGTTGCCCGGCGGTGATACGGAAGTTGCCCGCGGGTTTGTCGCGAAACTCGGTCAGCGCCGAGAGTTGTGCATCGATATTCCCCAGGGCGGGTCCAAGGGTCGAAAGAAGTTGCTCCCCTGCCGGCGTCGGAGCGAGGCTGCGGGTGGTCCGTGTCAGGAGACGAAGCCCGAGCCGTTCCTCCAGCCTGCGTATGATCAGGCTGAGGGAGGATTGCGATGTTCCGAGACGAGCCGCCGCTTTCGTGAAACTCTGTTCCTCGGCCACGGTGAGGAAGGCCATCAGGTCGCCAAGATCTTCCCGCCGCATTCATTGATCTCCGATATAAGTTCAATGAGATATTAACGCCTAATCGAAATAGAACTAGATACTATATTTCGAGGATCAGTCACGCTCGTGGTGATCCCTGGGGTATTTGCTGACTGGATAGCCCAAAATCAATGGAAGGCATTTTTTCATGGTTTGGTCAGATCAGGAGCTCGGCAAGGTCGCCGTATCGGACGATCTGTACATTTCCCCGTTTCGCGAAGACGGCACTACTTACGGCACGCCAACGTGGGTCTGGTCGGTGGTCGTCGATGGCGCGCTCTACGTAAGAGGATATAACGGGCAGGCATCTCGCTGGTATCAGGCCGCGGTCACACAGAAGACCGGCCGCGTGTCGGTCGCCGGCATGACCAAAGACGTCGAATTCGCGCCTGCTAAAGGGCCAATCAACGACCGTATCGATGATGCCTACCGCGCGAAATACGCCAAGAGCCGCTATCTCAACCCGATGATCGGTGCGCGCGCCCGCGCAGCGACGATCAAAGTGACACCCCTAAACTCGTGAACCGACTGGATCAACATCATGGCAAAACCAACCGACAACCATCCCGCACTGACACTTGACGATCTTCGCAGCGTTTCGCCGGCCCTGGCTGCCTTTACCCAGAACACGGTCATCGGCGATCTCTGGAGCCGCTCCGGACTGTCTGCGAGAGACCGCAGCATCGTGACCGTTGCAGCGCTCATCGCGCGCAATCAGACGATCGGCTTGCCGCATTACGTCAACAAGGCACTCGACAGTGGCGTCTCGGCTGCCGAAGTCTCCGAAATCGTGACACATCTCGCCTTCTACGCCGGATGGTCCAATGCCTTCTTCGCTGTCGAGATCGTCAAGGATATCTTTGTTGAACGTGGTATCGGCGCCGATCAGTTGCCCGAGGCGTCACCGCAGCTTCTCCCTCTGAACGAGGAGGCGGAAGCAAAGCGTGCGAATGGCGTCCAAGCCAATTTTGGCGATGTATCCCCCGGCGTCGTGCACTATACCGCAGAGGTCCTGTTCAAAAGCCTCTGGCTTCGTCCGGGCCTCGCGCCACGGGATCGCAGCCTCGTCACTGTCGCGGCCCTCGTCGCGAATGGTCAGGTCGCCCAGATCAGCTACCACCTCGGCCGCGCGATGGATAACGGCCTGACGCAGGAACAGGCGTCCGAAGTCCTGACCCAGCTCGCCTTCCACAGCGGCTGGCCATGTGTGTTCTCAGCCATGCCAGTGGTCAAGGATGTGTTTGTAAACCGGTCGTGACCAGCTGAGGAACGTTCCATGGAAAACAAGCAGATTTTCGTTGTCTTTGCCGTGGTCATCCTAACTTTGGCGGGCCACTCGGCGAAGGCGCAGGATACGAGCACTCCCGTGATCCGCATCGCCGAGCTGGAAATCGATCCCGCCCAGATGGAAGCCTATTCGGCCGCCGTCAAAGTCGAGATGGAGACGTCGATCCGGGTGGAGCCGGGAGTTCAGGCGCTCTATGCCGTTTCGATCAAGGGCAAGCCAAACCATCTTCGCTTCTTCGAGATGTATGCAGACAACGCTGCTTACGCGGCTCACCGCAACTCTGCGCACTTCAAGACATATGTCGCCACCACCAAGGACATGATCCTCGATCGGAAGCTGTTCGAAACGGACAATTTTCAGCTCAGCGCCAAGCAGCAATGGCAGCCAAGGTAACGTCGACCCACCTCTCTTGAAACGTAAGGAACCCAAGATGAAGAAAGCTCGCATCGCAACGTTCTTGATCGCGCTTGGCGCCGCCACCTTTTTCACGATGTCAGCGTCCTGGGCCCAGGAGCCGGCTTCCAGTGTGAAGCCCGCCCACTATATTTCCGAGTTCCAGGTGACTGATCCGGAAGGGATCAGCCATACAGCAACCAGGTGGAATCAACATTCAAGCCGTTCGGGAGACGTTTCATTGTCCGGGGTGGAGGAAATGTCGTCTCACTCAAAGGCGGGGGTTTGAAGGGCGCATGGTGGTGATCGCTTTTGGCAGCGTGGACAAGGCAAAGGCTTGGTACAACCCGCCCGAATATGAAGAACTCAAACCGATCCGGCATAGGTCGGCAACGTCGCGCGTCTATATTGTCGAAGGTCCCGCAAGCTGAGACCCGGTCCTGATTGCAGGTCGATAACGAAAATTTCTGAGAAAAACACAAGGTGAGCCAGCAAGGTCGGCGCACCTCGATTTCTGTTCAAGGACCGAACCATGTCGCGCGCGCACTCTGAAACTCCAACGTCCACCGCAATGTCGCCAGCGCTTACACTGTTGTTTGCGATTTCCGGTGGCGCGGCGGTCGGCAATCTTTATTGGGCCCAGCCCTTGCTATCCGATATCGCCGGTTCGCTCGGTGTCTCGATCGCCGCCGCCGGCACACTGATTACAGTGACGCAGATCGGCTATGCGCTTGGCATTCTGCTCGTCGTCCCGCTTGGCGATACGATGAACAGGCGGCGCTTGATCCCGGCCATCATGATCTGTTCTGCGGTCGCGCTTATCGCGTGCGCGCTCGCACCGAGTTTCGCGGCTCTGCTCGCCGCGCTTGCAGCCGTTGGATTGACGACGGTCGCTGGACAACTTCTCACGCCTCTAGCCGGTGATCTCGCCGAGCCCGACCAGCGCGGCCGCGTGGTCGGAACAATCGTCTCAGGGCTGATCACCGGTATCCTGCTGTCACGCACAATCAGCGGCTTTCTTGCGCATGCCTTCGGTTGGCGGGCGATCTACGTTGCGGCCGCCTTGTTCATCTTTCTGCTTGCGGTCCTTCTCTCCTGGGCTCTGCCGGCGGAGAAGCCGAGGCCTACTGTTTCCTATGGCAAATTGTTGGCCTCGGTCTTTTCGGTCGTGCGTCAACATCGTCTCGTACGCATTACACTCTTCATCGGTGCCTGCGCATTTGCCGTCTTCACATTATTCTGGACTGGGCTGACCTTCCTTCTCAGTTCGCCGCCTTTCGCCTACTCCGTTAGTCAGATCGGTCTGGTCGGCGTTGTCGGTCTTGCGGGCGCGCTTGCAGCCCGCCGCGCCGGCTGGCTCCATGATCGGGGCTGGTCAGTCGAAGGTACGGGGGCCGCTCTTGCTCTTGGGCTGATCTCTCTCGTGATCGCGGGCTTTGGTTCAACTCACATCGTTCCTGTCCTAGCCGCTGTCCTATTACTGGACGTCGCAATCCAGGCTACCAACGTTCTCAATCAATCGAGACTGTTCGCCGTCGACCCTGGCGCGCGCAGCCGACTGAACACAGCGTTCGTGGTCTGCAACTTTATCGGCGGCGCAATGGGGTCGATGATGGCAGGCGTCTTGTGGGAACGCGGCGGCTGGGTTGCTGTCGTCACAGGCGGCGGGGTCCTGATCGCGCTGGCGATGATCGTTTGGGTGACCCAGCGCAGGTGGCTCGTCGCCGGTTGACAGCTTCTTAACCAGAGGAGGCGACACGGGAATTCTCGCCACATTTTTCGCCTCATCGCTCAATTCACTTTTCGATGACATGGGTAAGTGTCCGGCATCCAGCTTCGTCATCGCACATGCCTTGCCTTTGGAAGGCGGCCATACTGAACGCTGTGTTGGCCAAGTTTGTCCAAAGCATCGTTTGATTGACTGCATGATCAATGGAGGATGGCATTAACATTCCGCGCCGATTGACAGCGCGTCCACGCAAGCAGTTCCGAGATTTCAGATGTGTTCACATCAATCCACGCTCTGGCGTAAGACGATTCCTTGCGCAATCAGCCGCTGATCTCAACCCTCGGCCTTCAGCTGCTGGCCCTTTTATGCAGACCCACCGATATCAACAGCAACATAGCCGGCATGGTCGTCGGCAAGGCCGTATGTGAAGCGTTAAGATTGCAGCGACATTTCTGCTATCGGAGCCTGCGACCCAGGCCGATACGCCGGCCTTCATTGTCGAATAGGTGTTCGTGCACTGAGTCGGGTACTATACGCACGGCGTCTCCGGCGCCAAAGCGTCGATTTCCATTGATACGCATCGTAAGATCGCCCAATTCGCTTGTCAGATACAAGATAGTCTCGTTGCCCAGATACTCGGTGAATTTGACCTGCGCTGCCCAGCCGCCTTCTTCTGTAAGAGACAGGTGCTCCGGCCGGATGCCGTAGGTTGTAGCGCCCCGCTCCTCTGCGATTAACCCCGTCAACAGGTTCATTTTCGGCGAACCGATGAAAGTCGCCACAAAGATCGTTTGCGGGTGCTGATAGAGTTCCTCCGGGCTCCCGACCTGTTCGATACGGCCCGCATTCATAACGACGATCTGATCGGCCAAGGTCATGGCCTCAACCTGGTCGTGCGTCACGTAGACCATGGTGGCTGCAAGACGCTCGTGCAGCTCCGCCAGTTCCACGCGCATCTGGGTCCGTAGTGCTGCATCCAAGTTCGACAGAGGTTCGTCGAATAGAAAGACCTCGGGATTTCGAACGATCGAGCGGCCGATCGCCACGCGCTGCCTTTGACCGCCAGACAGGGCGGCCGGCTTGCGATCGAGAAGAGGTTGCAAATGCAGGATATCCGCCGCCTTTGCCACCCTTGCATCGCGTTCCAAGGCCGGAACCTTCGCCAGCCGCAGGCCGAAGTCTATGTTCTGGCGCACCGTCATATGTGGAAAGAGAGCATAGGATTGGAAAACCATCGAAATCCCGCGCTGCGACGGTTCGCTGCCCGTCACATCGCGTCCCCCGATATGGATACTGCCCCGCGTCGGCGTCTCAAGTCCGGCGATCATGCGAAGCAGGGTCGACTTTCCGCATCCCGACGGGCCGACAAGGACCGTGAACGATCCATCGGGAATGGTCAGCGTCAGTTGCGGTATGATTTCAACAGCACCGAATGTCTTGTTGAGGGCAGACAGTTGAACTTCAGCCATGGTGACGGCTCCTTGACTTAAGATTACGGCTCATCCCTTCACCGCCCCGCCGGTCAGGCCTGCGACGATGTATTTCTGGGCAGCCAGGAAGAAGGCGACAGAGGGAAGGATTGTCAGCGTGATGAATGCAAGCGTCCTATTCCACTCGACGACGTATTCGCCGCGGAACTGCATCATTCCAAGCGGCCAGGTGTAGAGCTCACGGGAGTTCAAGACGACCAGCGGCAGCAGAAAGTTGTTCCAGCTCGAAACGAACACGAACGTGCCGACGGTCGCCAGAATGGGCGTCGACAGCGGCAAGGTAAACCGCCAGAAGAAGCGGATATAACCGCAACCTTCCACCCACGCCGCTTCGAACAGCTCCTTCGGCAACTGCTCGAAGAACGTCTTGAACAGAAGGATCGAGAGGGAAAGGCCGAATGCAGTCTGGGGCAGAATGACGGCCCAATAGCTGTCAAGCAGTCCCAAATCGCGCACCTTGATGAACAGCGGGAGGATTGCCGTCGCGAACGGGAAAACGAGGCCCAGCAATAGATATGCCTGCAGCCAGCGTGCTCCGAAGAAGCGGATCTGGGCAAAGACGTAGGCCGCTGCGGCCGCGACGATCAGCGTAAGCACTACCGACATCAGCGAGATGAACAGCGAATTTCCCAGAAACCGCCAGAACGACGCATCGGAAAGAATCGACGAGAAGAATTCGATGTGCCAGTTCTGCGGAACTCCGAACGGATTGGTTCGCAGTTCGCCGGCGCTCTTGAAGCCGCCCAACACCGTCACCAGCATCGGCCCCAGCACGAATGCGCTTACCAGCGTCAGGACCACCGCGCGGCCGAGGCCGGCGAAGAAAGCGGAAATCTTCATCGCGAGGCTTCCTTGTTGAGGGTGCGTTGATAGCCAACAGCCACAACGACGGCCGCCAGGAAGAGGATCACACCGACCGCGCTGCCGAAACCCACCTTCAGGCGGGTCAGGCCATACGCATAGAGATAGGTCACGATCGTGTGGGTGCTGTTTGACGGACCGCCGTTGGTCAGCGGTATCACGACATCGAAGAGCTGGAGGGAGCCGACGACAGCGAAGAACCCGGATACCATCAGCGCGGGCTTGATCTGCGGGATCAGTATGTGGCGGACGATCTGCCACCGGCCTGCACCCTCGATCTTGCCGGCCTCGATCATCTCAGCAGGCACGCCTTGTAACGCGGCGATGTAGATCATCATGTGAAATCCAAAGTATTTCCACACGACGACGACTGTGATTGCAAAGAACGCCCAGTTCTTGTCTGCAAGGATGAAGAACGGCTTCATTCCCAATGCCGCGAATAGTCCGGCCGCGACACCCGTGTTTCCGTCGAACACGAAACTCCAGATCAGGCCGGAGGCGATTTCGGCGAGAATGTATGGGAGGAAAAAGACGAGCCTGAAGGCTGCATTCGTCGGTGTCTGGCGGTAAACGAGAAGTGCCAGAAGCAATGCCAGTGGCATTTGCACCACGATGGAAACCACCAGAACGATCATGGAATTGCGGACGGATTGCCAGAATATGCCCTGACCGAGAACCTGTGCGTAATTGTCGAGTCCTACGAACTCGCTCGGGGCACCGTAGCCGTTCCACTTGAAAAGGCTGTAATAGCCAGCATCCAAAAGCGGCAATATGACGAACAGCGTGAAGAGCAGCAATGCAGGCGGCAGCATCAGCACGATCGCAGTCGTGCGATCATCCAGGCGCCACCTGCGCGCCGGATAAGGAGCGAAAGCAGACATCGAAGAGCCTCTCATGCGGGAGCTTGGGATGGGCGGAACTGGCGGACACCGGATGGGGCCGCCAGGGTCGTTTCATCGCATGGACCATGCATCCTGAATTTTCGTCGCGGCCTCTTGTGGAGTCACGCCCCCTTGGGCGAGGTCTGCGGAGACGTCATTGAACGTGGCCCCGACATCGGCACCGAGCGCCTGATCGAGGAAGACCTGATGGTATTGAGAGGCCGCAAGATGTTCGGACATTGCCTTGAAGAAGGGATTTGTGATCCCGGCTTCAGTCCCTTTGGTCGCCGGGATGTAGTAGCCGGCAGTTGCGCCCTTGGCCAGATTTTCCGGGCTGTTGATAAATTTCAGGAAGTTGATGGATTCCGCAGAAGCAGTGGACGACACGGCCCATCCGTTGAGCCCGCCGAACGTGTCGGCAACAGCGCCCGTGCCGCTTTCGACCGTGGGAAAGCGCAAAATGCTCATCCGGGCGTCGTCAATTCCCTTGCCACTGACGGAAGCCTGCTTGGCCGAGCCGTAGTCCCAGTCGCCCATGAGATGGAACAGTCCCTTGCCGTCTCCGAACATGCCTGAGGCCTGCTCGAAAGTCGTATCCATGAAACCGGGCTGAAAAGGCGCGAGGTCGACAAGCTTCTTGAAGTCCTCTCCCGCCTTGACGAACGGCGCCGATGCGAAACCATCACCTTTGCCGGCGACCGCTGCGGCAAAACCGTCTGCACCGGCCTCGCGCAGTGCCAGATAGCCATAGTAGAAATGCAGGGGCCACTTGTCCTTGCCGCCAACAACGATCGGTGTGACGCCGGTGCCCTTGGCTTTCTTCACGGCGGCGAGGAACTCGTCCCAGGTCTTGATCGCCGGGATGTCGATGCCCGCTTTCTTAGCAAGATCGAGATTCGTCCAGAACACGACTTCCGACGCATTGATCGGCGCACCGACGATCTTGCCGCCGATCGTGAAGGCTTTTACACCCGCCGCCGAGTAGCGGTCGGCCCATTCCGTGGCCACATCCGCGGTGATGTCTTTCAGAAAGCCTGCAGCAGCCTGATCGGCGAGCACCCCGCCGCCCCAGCTATAGAAGAGGTCAGGGCGCGCATCCGATTGAAGCAGTGTGGGCAGTTTCTGTTTATAGGCTTCGGTCGATAGATATTCGAACTGCACATGGATACCAGGATGTTCCGCCTCATAGGCCGTAACCATCTGTTGATAGAGCGCTTTTTCGCCCTCGTTGCCAGGTTCCGAGCGTAAGACCTTGATCGTAGTGTCGGCAAAGGCTGGCAACGCGAGTGCCGTTGATGTGAACGCCGCCAAGAATGCGGCTGCTCTGAAGTGTTTGAAATTCATGCTCTCCTCCAAGGCATCTCAGTGAACAGGCGCACAGGTGATGCCAAGCCCATGCGCCTGTCTGTCATTCCGCGATCGTCGTGAACGAATAGGGTGGTAGGTCGAGTGTGACGGAGGTAGAGCCGCACCGGGCGGTGACCTGCACTGCGTCAGGTGTTGGATTGTTCATTACGACCACTTCCAGCCCATCCGGATTGCGGAAGTAAATTGCGTTCCCGGCCCATCGACCCAACGGCCGTAGCACGGTTGCGCCTGGCCGGACGAAGCCTGCAAAGTGGCGCATGACGTGGAATTCCGGCCTGATCGCCAGTGTGCCGTCACCTGCGACGGTGAACATCGAATTCTGCTTCCATCCCCATGTGCTGACACCGCCATCTTCCAGAACGGCGTTCCAGTAGACATAGGCGCTGACGCCGTGGTCCAGGAAGTGGCGCACCAGATTGAAGACGTAATGGGCGTAGTCCCAGCTGTTCTCACCGTCGCCGCACTCGTTTTCGGTCTGGATGAGATCAAGCTCCGGCGCAGAGATCTGTGCCTGCCGGATCGAATGTTTGCCCGCCCATTGAAAGCCGATCCCCTTGATGGCAGCGCGCGCCTGCGGATCAGCGAGCGTCGGTAGGACGAATTTATTGAAGTCCCCGCGAACGTCGCCTCGCTCTATCGTGCCGAGCCAAAGATCGGTATTGAGCCCGGCATGGCGGAAAGCTGGCGCCAGATAGTCGCGGAGGAAGTCGCGCAACTGTTCGCCGGTCCAGCGGCATGAAGGGAACTTCTGGTCGGAGTCCGGCTCGTTTTGAGGATGGACTGCGGAAATCGGAAGCCCTTCGGCTTCATACGCCTTTACGAAGCGGACGAAGTAGTCCGCATAGGCCTTGAGATACGCGTCTTCCCAAACGATATGGCCGTAATTATAGGCCTTCGGGAATTTCATCCAGCTCGGCGGACTCCACGGGGAGGCAAAGAGAGTGAGCGGCCGGCCGCTGACGGCTTGCGCAGCCCTGATATACGGGATCACCGCCTCCCGGTCGCGAGCAATGGAGAAAGACTCCATCGCGAAATCGCCGTCGGTTTCGTTGTAGCTATACCAGCTTGCGGAGTAGTCGTTTGCCCCGATCGGCAGGCGGCAATAGGTGAAGGCCATCTCGTCGGGCGCAAACAACAGACGCAACACCTCGGCGCGTTCCGCGTCAGATGTCTTTTGCAGAGCGATCCAGCCAAGCTCGTTGAAGCAGGTACCGAACCCCTTGAAACGCGACGTGATCTCTTCGCCCGGAGCAAGGTCGTTATCAACCCGTGCACTGCTCGCCTCGACGGCAACCCAGGCCGCTTCTTCCGTCGTCGTGACAATCCGCATCTTCCGCTCCAACTGCGTCGCAAAGCGGAAGGTCAAATCACAGCTCCGCCGCGCACCCGTCTGAAGGGGCGCAGACATCTACTGCATAGCTTTTTGAAACCTCCCGATGGCGGCCGGCAGGTCCTCACCCCCGGCTCCATGACGGCAACATAACGCATCAAAGGAAGAAATGTCAACATACTTCATACACTGTATGAAGTATGTTGACATTAGTAGCATACAATCGATCGGTACCGTTTGCTGGCGCAGAACCATGATGCTAAGAACGTCAGACTTTAAGTCATTGAAAGAAAGTGCTGAAACGGCATGAGGATGAAAGGCGACCAGAGCACCACACGCCTAATCAATCGTCGGCTTGTCTTGAATTATTTGCGCCGCGCGGGTCAAGTCACGCGGATGGACCTCGTGGCCTATACCAGACTCAGTCCTGCTGCCATTTCGGGGGTGGTCGGCGAACTAATGGACGAGGGCTTCGTCATCGAAGGTGAGGCGGCTCGGAGCAGTGGCGGGCGAAAACCGGTTCTTGTTTCGATCAACTATGGTTTTCGTGTTTCCATCGGCATCAAGCTGATGCATGACCGTATCGATGCGATGATGACCGATCTGTCGACCAAGCCGATCGGCTTTACCTCGATCAAGATCAAGAGCACGGCCATTGATGAAGTTGCGCGGGCAACGACAGCAGCGGTAACGGAACTTCTGCCTGATCCGACCCAGCGGCATGAAATGTTGCTGGGCTTGGGCGTGGCCATGCCGGGTTTCATCGATGTGGAGCGCGGGATCTGCCTGCAATCTCCGAGGCTGGGTTGGAACAACGTAGCCGTGGCTCAAGTTCTTGCCGGCGCAGTCGGGAAGCCGGTCTGGGTGGACAACGATGTCAATGCTTACGCCATCGCGCAAAACCTTTTTGGGTTAAGTCGTCTCAGGCGCTCTTCCCTTGTCCTGATCTTGGGCACAGGAGTGGGAGCGGCTATAATGATTGGCGGTCAAGTCCATAGAGGCGGACGTTTCATGGCCGGCGAAGTGGGCTACACTATTGACCACCCGGGGCGTTCATGGAGCGATATGTTTTCTGAGCCGGCGATGGAGGCGGATTGGGACGAAATCTGTCGCAATGAAGCCCGTCCGAATGAGGGTTTAGGTGCCGCGTCGCTTGAACAAGATGGCAATTCATTGGTTTTTCTGCACGAACGTGGCGTTCGTATAGGTCAACACCTTGCAACAATGATCAATATGATGGACCCCGAAATCGTCATCATAGGTGGGGAAGCGATGCGTTTTGGACCGGCATTCGCCGATGCGATTCAAAGTTCGCTCCAGCAGTTCACGTGGGGAGAACTACCCGAGATCGCGTTCGATTGGACGAACGACATTTGGTCTCGTGCGGCAGCAGCGCTTGCTATTCAAAGCTTTTTTGATTTCGAGAGTGTATTAGGAATGCAGGGATCACCTATCCCGAGCGAAACTGCCCCTGGCTGAAGCCGCGAAATGAGGATATCTCATGCCCCATTGCAAATGTTGATGCGCGCTGCGTTCCGTAAGCCATAGGAAGCGGATTCGTTGATCCGGTTCGAGGGTGATGATCTCTCTGATGTCAGAACCGGCGATGGTGGCTTCGCGGACGAAGTGCGTCGCACTTTCCTCGATGACGTCGCAGTGGGTGCAGAGACCAGGGGGAAGGAACAGGCACGCATCGCGCGCGTTAAGTTCCGGGCCCTTCCAGACCTGCTCGCGGGTAAGCTTCGTTTCGCCTTCCGGTTTCACGGGAACGGTAGCGGTTGAATAAATCATGACGATGGTCCTTGATTGTTCTGGATCGGGACTGGCGGCCTCAGGCGGAGGCAGCGGTTTCCGCGGCAAAGTTGCGATAGGAGCGAAGCGGACGGCCGAGAAGCGTTATCAGGCGCTCAACGTCGCCGCCCTCGGGGAGCATGCCGTCGGTCAGAAACCGCTCGCCCATCATGCCCATGTCGTAGGCCATCCACGGGGGCATGAACTGCTTGAGGTTCTGCTCGAAGGCTTGGGTATAGCCACCGCCGTAGTTGATCGGGCGGGCGAGCACCTCCGACCAGATGGCGGCGATATCCGTTCCGGTCAGTGTCTCGGGGCCCACCAGATTGATGCGGTTGATCGGAAGCGGCTGTGCAGCCTGTTCGCGACGAAGCAGCTCAAGGGCGGCGATCTCCGCAATATCGCGGACGTCGATCATGGCGAGACCCTTTTCGCCAACGGGCATCGGGTAGACGCCATAGCCAGTGATCACGTCCCTGATCGTCAGATCGTTCTGGATGAAATAGGCCGGGCGCAGGATCGTCGCTGCCAAGCCCATCTGCTCGATCATCCGCTCGACGCCGAACTTCCCGGCGAAATGCGGCACGTTCACGTAGACGTCCGGGTGAATGACCGACAGGTATACGATCCGTTCGATGCCGGCCGAGCGGGCGACGTTGAGCGCGATCAGGGCCTGGGTGAATTCATCCGGTACGACGGCATTCAGCAGGAACAGCGTGGAGACGCCCTCGAAAGCGGTGCGCAAGGAGTCTACGTCGAGGAAGTCGCCCTTCAAGACGGCAACGCCTTCCGGGAAGTTGGCTTTGGACGGATCGCGGACGAGGGCGCGGACATCAGCGCCGCGGTTGACGAGGTGTTGGATGACTTGGCCGCCGATATTGCCTGTGGCGCCGGTAACGAGAATGGTCATGGGAGTATCTCCGGGTTGTTTGGTTTCGCTTGACACCCGGAATATGGCTGGTTCATTGCTGGTCCAATAGACCATCATTTTAGACACGTCGTCCCACAGGTGAAACGCTCATGGATCTCCTCGCTCTTGCCGATTTCAATCTCGTTGCGCGCTATGGCGGCTTCGGCAAAGCAGCGCGTGCCACAGGCCGTCCAAAGGCGACCCTGTCGCGACGAGTAACAGAACTTGAGGCTGCCCTTGAGCTTCGACTGTTCGAGCGTGGCGCGCGCAATCTGAAGCTCACCGAGGAAGGACGCGCGCTTCATGAACGCACAGCCGCTCTGCTGACGGAGTTGGACGAAACAGCGGCCGCGATTGCGTCTGGTGCGGAGAAGCCGCGCGGCCGATTGCGGATCAGCGCGCCACTCCTTTTGTCGCAGACCGCAATGGGAAAGATTGCTGCCGGTTTCGCCTTGAAATACCCGGATGTAAGACTGGAAATCACCACTGAAGACCGAGCCGTCGATATGATCGAGGAAGGCTATGATCTGGTGATCCGGGTCAACCCGGAACCGGACGAAGCCCTCGTTGGCCGGGTCTTCCTGCGCGACCGGCTGGTTGTCGTGGCAAGCCCTGACCTCCTCCGCCCGGTTGGAGACTCCCCAGTGCCGGGCGTGGTGCGCGGTGCAGGTAATCGGCAGATCTGGAAATGCACGACATCAGCAGGGCCCTCGACATTCAGTATTGAGCCAGTCCTTGCATTGTCGTCACTCAGCATGGTGCGGGATGCGGTTCGAATAGGTGTTGGCGCTGCAAGCCTGCCGATCTCGCTGGTGAGCCACGATCTGGCTCACGGCACGTTGCTACATTGGGGAGATGTTGAGGAATCGGAGGTCGCGCTATGGGCACTCTACCCATCACGACGGCTGCTCAGTGCCCGCGTGTCAGCGTTCCTCGATTACCTGAAGCAGGCTTTTCCCAACGGGACGCCCGACGAACTGGCTGCTTATATCGGCAGATAGCATCCATGGAGCTCTTGGTCGTCTCGCCGGTGAGACTGCTTATATATCCTCGCTCCGCCTCACCGTCCGCTTCGGTCATTCCGGTTATCGCACCGTCGAGCAGGCTGCCAAGAGCATTGTCTTTCTCGCAACCCTCGCCGAGGACGGCCCGACCGGCGGCTTTTTTTTCGACGGTGAGACTGTTCCTTGGTAGCCTTTGTGCCTAATCCCACAGCGAAGCGATACCGGCCGCCCTATTCGGGCGGCGGCCCTTATCAGGGCCAAAAGCGGTCTTTTCCCCCAAAAGCTGGTTTGCGCCGGCTGCCAGTTCCTATGACGCTCGTCGCCGTGAACGACATTCCGCAGTTCTTCAGTACGCGGTACTCGGTGCGGTTTCTTGCGGCAGCTCTATGCTGCCGTGCCTTCCCGTGAATAGGCTCCGGGTGGCTTCCCGACATGGCGGGTGAAGGCGACGCTGAACGCGCTCGCCGAGCCGTAGCCGACGCGTTGCGCAATCTCCGCCGTGGCCACGTCCTTGCGAAGGAGTTCCTTCGCCAGTGCCATGCGCCAGCCGGTTGCGTATTCCATGGGGGGCACTCCGACCTCTCTGCGGAAGCGATCGAAGAAGGTCGATCGTGACATTGCGGCATCTTGCGCCAGTGCTTCAACCGTCATGCTGCGACCCGGATCCGCGTGGATCCGGCGCAGTGTCGGCGCAAGTAGCGGATCGGCCATGCCGCGCAGCAACCCTGGAGGCGCCGCTGCTCCGCCCGTCGAGCGGAGCGCCTCGATCAGCAGCACCTCCAACAACCGGCGAAGCACCATGGCGCGGGCGGTCCGGTCGGCGCTGGTCTCGTCGTTGATCATCCGGACAAGAAGCGTCAGGCGTTCTTCGCCACGTACATGAATGACCTCCGGTAGGAGCGAGACCAGAAGAGCCCTGTCGTCCGAGCCGAAAGCACAATGCCCGACCATCGCCACGACCTCGATCGGCGCGTCAGGATCTCCGAGCCGGAAGACACCGGGGCTTGTCTCAAGGCGCTGTGCAATTGCCCCGTGAGGTGGTGGCTCCAGACTGCTCATCGTGAACGAGAAGATTTCCGGAACGAGCACGAAGTCACCCGCTGTCAGCACCATCGGCTCGCGACCGGTGATCGTCATCAAGCAGCGACCTTCCACGACAGCGCAATAAAAAGGGCTGCCAAGCTCGGTGCGCTCGACGAGCCACTGGCCTGCGCCGGTGACCAGCTTCGAAATCGATGGGCTGGGCATGAGCAAGGAAACAACTTCTGCGACTGGATCGGTCATGAGTTCGGACTTTTGCTAAAGATACTCGGACAAATGAATATAGCAAGTCTGGCAGTGCCCGTCTAACTCTTGGTCAGTAATTATCCAGGAGACAACACATGCCAAAAATCCTCATCACCGGTTGCTCATCCGGTTTCGGACTCGCTATCGCAGAGAAATTCGTGACTGCAGGATGGGACGTGGTTGCGACCATGCGCACGCCGCGCAATGACCTGCTCCCTGCTCACGATAGGCTCGAAATTCTTGCGCTGGATGTGACCAGTGCGGGGAGCATCGATAAAGCCGTTGACGCTGCAGGGCCAATCGACGCTTTGGTGAACAATGCCGGCGTCGGAATGCTCAATGTGCTGGAAGGCGTCGAGATGGCGAAGGTTCGTGAGCTGTTCGAGACGAACGTATTCGGCGCAATGGCGATGACCAAGGCAGTTCTTCCGCAGATGCGGGTACGCGGCTCAGGCGTCATCGTCAATGTCAGTTCCAGCGTCACCATCAAGCCGCTGCCCGCCCTGTCCGTCTACAGCGCCAGCAAGGCAGCACTGAACGCTTTTACTGAAAGTCTCGCCTTTGAGGCTGCCCTGTTCGGGGTGCGCGCGAAATTGGTCCTGCCGGGATCGGCGCCGACCACAGGGTTCGGCAAAAATGCCGTGGCCCGGATGGGCATGGATATTCCAGAGCCCTATAGCGTGTTCGTCCACGACTATCTCACGACGCTGCGATCCGGCACTGAATTCACGACGCCGGAAGACGTGGCTGAGGCCGTCTGGCGTGCCGTAACAGAGCCAGATGCTCCTATGAAAATCCCCGCCGGCACCGATGCACAAACCTGGTTTCGCGAAGCAGGCCACGCGGTCGAGTGAAGCATTGCCTGCCCGAAAACAGGAGACTTGAAATGAACAATCTGATCGATCTCGCCCGTCACATTCCAACCTCCGATGCCACTCTAACCGTGGCCTATACCCCGATCCGTCTACCGATGTCCGGCCGCCAACCGCTGGAACTGCGCCTCACTGCACCTGTCGGCGGCGGCAACCTGCCGATCGCGCTGTTGTCGCATGGCTTCGGGCCGTCCAACTATATTCCCTCGAAGGACGGCTATGCGCCGCTGGCGCAATTCTGGGCCGAGCGCGGCTTGGCGGTAATCCAGCCGACACATGCCAGTTCGCGTGGCGGCGGCATGCCCGCCGACACGCCCGGCGCGCCGTTCTTCTGGCGTGAGCGTGTGGAGGAGATGAAGGCGATCCTCGACCAACTGTCCGAGGTTGAACGTCAGGCGTCTGCGATTGCGGGCCGACTGGATCATTCGCGCATTGCCGCGGCCGGTCATTCCTTCGGCGGCCACACCGTTGGGCTCCTGCTGGGCGCGCAGCTAGACGGGGAGGATTTCTCCGATCCCCGCATCTCGGCGGGCGTTCTGCTCGCCGCCCCCGGGCGCGGCGGGAAGGACATGACCGAGGAGAATGCTGCACGTTTTCCGTTCTTCGACGTGGATTTCTCGACGCTGACGAGACCCAGCCTTATTGTCTGCGGCGATCAGGATGATCCGCATTTCACAACCCGTGGCCCTGAATGGCATGCGGATGCCTTCCACGATGCGCCGGGCGCGGAAGCCCTGTTGATGCTGCACGGGGTTGGGCATGGGCTTGGCGGTATTGCCGGGCTTGACGCTAAGGAAACCGAGATTGAGGCGCCTGACGGTTTGGAAGCAACGAAACGACTGACCCTCGCTTGGCTGCAGACAGCGCTGGGAGCGGATCAAGGTGCATGGCCCAGCGCGTGCCTCGCGCTCAAGGGTAAAGCGGAAACGCTTGCCGACGTCACGCAAAGCCAGCACTGAATTATGATCAAGTCGGTCGACGGCGGGGTTGCTCCTCGCGACCCCGCCGTCGACGTTTCACTTCAGGAACGGGTTGATCGCCGCCAGAGTGCTGTCAAAGCGGTTCTCGGCTTCGGCTGTGCGCATGAAGTCGACGCCTTCGACGAGAATCTCCTTCGGCGTCGGGTTTTGCTGGAAGAGGGCCATGACCTGGTCGGCGAAGACATCGAGCGGCATGAACCGCTCATTGGTCTTTTGGCCGGGGGTTAGCTCCGTCTGCACGGCTGGCGGAACGAGTTCGATGACTTCGATCTTGTCCTTCAGAACCGCGCGCAGCGAAACGGTATAGCTGTGGATGGCGGCCTTGATCGCCGAATAGGTCGGGGCGATCACCAGCGGCACGAAGGCCAGACCCGAGCTGACATTGACGATCGCGGCATCGGGCTGCCGGCCCAGATGCTCGATCAGCGCGTTAGTGACCCGGATCGGGCCGAGCAGGTTGGTGTTGACGGAGGCTTCGGCGTCGCTCAGATCGCGGACCTTGTCGAGCGACATTTCCATGCGCATGATACCAGCGCTGTTGAACAGCACGTTAACGGCTGGAAAGTCAGCGACGAGCCTCTCGGCAAAAGCTGCGACATTGGCGGGATCGTCCATGTCGAGCGTCAGAGCGTGCATGTTCGGCCGATCGCCTATCGCCTTTTGCAGCGTTTCCAGCCGACGGCCTGCGATGATCACGGTATTGCCGAGGTCATGAAAGCGGTGCGCCAGCGCCTCGCCGATCCCCGTGCCGCCGCCCGTGATGAGAATGGTGTTTCCGGTGGTTTTCATAGCAATGATCCTTCTGAATTCTGGGTTCGGGTGCGCCCACAACGTCTGGGCAGGTCGCTAGAGGCAGTGATCTGGTCTCGAGTGCCGGCAACGCTTGTCCCTGGAGTGTTAGGGCTGATCAGCTGCTCGACTATTCTCAATTTAGCGAGCTTATTTGATGGCGATAGACGGCGAAATTGGACAGTCCGTCTCGGAGGTGGAACGATCCGTTGCGGAAAGAAGCTCGTTCTCTGGGGTCGACTAGCGCTGCTACTCGCGGCTACATCGCCTTGTCGACATACCTCGAACGGGGACCAAGCCCTGTTTCGACAGAGTAGAACCTAAAATTCTACCAGGGTGTCATTCCGTCGGGTTCTACGAAGACGCCGGTCTGATCCCCTGACAAGGCGTATCGAACGGGAAGCTTGGCTCCTTCTTGCGGCGTCATGTTGCCGTATCCGGTCAGGTCCGTCTTGACGAAGCCAGGGCTGACGGAATTGACGACAATGCTCGTGTTGCGCAACTCTGCGCTCAACTGGATGGTCAGTATGTTCAGCGCTGCTTTCGACGCGTTATATCCAATGAAGCGCTGCGAATAATAGGTCGAGGTCGGATCGGCATTCAGCGTCAGTGAGCCAAGCGAACTGGACAGGTTGACGATCCGGCCAGCGGGAGCCTTCTTCAACAAAGGCAGCATCGCCTGCGTGACTGCCAGCGCGCCGATGAAGTTGATGTCCATCACGCGGCGGACGGCCTCGATCGAGGCGCTGCTGGGCGGAGCATCGGAAAAATCAAAGATCCCGGCATTGTTGACAAGGATGTCGAGCTTGCCGTGCTCCTCCCTGATCGTCGCAGCAGCGGCTTCAACGCTCGCGAGGTCAACGAGGTCGAGCCGAACGGATTGCACGATCAGGTTCTGCGATGCCAGGTCGTCGACAGCCGCACGTCCGCGCTCGTCGTTCCTAGCCCCGATGATCACGTGGACACCGGTTTCGGCGAGCTGGCGGGCGATCTCAAGTCCAATTCCCTTGTTGGCGCCGGTGACAAGCGCGATACGCTCTCTCTGCATGATCATTCCTTTCAACTGCATCTCCAGTCATTATATGAAGGATCATTCAGCTTGAGGATTCGCTTTTGCCATCACCGACGCCCCTATCGCTAATCGCCCGGAAAAAGCCGCGTCAGGCCCGTGCTGCAGTGACGCTGGATGCTGTTTTCGAGGCAACCATTCAGCTTTTGCTAAGCGATGGGCCACATCGGTTGACGACGACCCGTGTGGCGGAGCGCGCGGGCGTTTCGGTCGGCACAATGTATCAATATTTTCCGAACAAGCAGGCGCTGATCTACGCACTCAACGAGCGTTATCTGGAAGCGTTGGCTGGAAAGATTGAGGCCACGTGCCAGGGGCAACACGGCGCACCCGCGGGCGAGATGGTCGCGGCGCTCATCGAGGTGTACTGGCGAGCGAAGACAGATCGAGCCGATGTGACCAGAGCGCTTTATCGATCAGTTGCAGAGATGGACAACGAGCAGCTGATCGACGCGTTTGCCGCCCGCGCTGACGCCGCGACAACCGCCATGCTTTCAAGCGCGTCGGACATAACCTTTGCGGACGTTCAATCCGTGAATCGCACGCTCGTTACCGTCATCTTCGGCGCGGTACGCAACGCTTTTGAACGCGGCCTCTCCGGCACAGCAGCTGAGGACTTGCGTCGGCAACTGGTGATCATGTGCCGCTCGTATCTGCAGACAACAACTTGACCCATGTGGCGCATGCGGCCGCATTTAAAAAACAATGTTTTGCGGGGCATCCCCGCAGGGGCAAAGGTGATCACTGGCAGTGTTTTGGCTGTTAGGAAAATGTACGAAATCGGCAGTTCGGAAATTGGCGAAATGAAACTGATCGGATCTGCGGTCTTGAGGGATATGAACCATTGAACCACATCCCCTTTCATCAAGATATTGATAACTTTAGTCTTTGCGGCATAGCAACGATTTATGAAACGGGGCCGTAGCCGGATGATCAAAGCGCTAGCCACCGCCAGCGTGGCTTTAAATTCCCAAAGCGGTTGCGACGAGGCTAGGCACTGTGATCGTCGGGCGACCGATCAGTTGTCGCAACGCCCCGTCATCGAATAGCGCACCGCGCGAGGCCGCAGCGTCGGCGTCCGCCAAAAGAGAAGCGAGATCAGCGGGTAGCCCAGCGCCAGCCAGAACACTTTCGTAATCGGCCTCGGAAAGATCGTTATAGACGACATTCTTGCCAGACAGCCGCAGTCTGTAAATTCTACGCAGTGTCTATCGCCGCGTTGGACGATATCGGGCAGGACGCCGACCAAATCGCCAAGTCGATAAAATATGTCGATGGCCGTCACGATGACTATGAGCACAAGCCGGCAGACCCGCGCCTTGTGTGAGGGCGGGCGATTGAAGATCCTCTGACCAGCGGACTTCGATCTCCGCGTCAGGCGGCATCTGCCTGAGAGTGTCTGCTTCAACAGCCCTCCACCAGGCTTGCCGATTGATCAACTGGTCGCGTGGACGCGCATCGGTATCCGTTAGGTCTCAAACGTGCATGTTACCGCTCCACATGCGGAGCGGATAGCACTGACATTGAGTGCGGGCCGGCGCAGCCGGTTCAATCCTCGGCATCGCCGCTGTCGACTTGCAGTTCCGTTCCGCCGGAAAACTGCAATCCGCGAAATCGACTGGGTCTTTAGAAGCGGCCGGCCCGGTAGTCGGTGAACGCTTGCTGGATTTCCGCCTGCGTGTTCATCACGAAGGGGCCTCCAAACGCGATCGGCTCGCGCAAGGGCTGGCCGGCGAAAAGCAGAAAGCGGCCGGCAGTGCCCCGCGCCGTTATGGTAAGTTCTGACGATCCCGGCTCCTCCGATCGCGTCAACCAGCCAAGCTGGCTTGCCTCCAAAAGGTCACCGGCGGGCCCGATCTCGACCGCGCCTTCGAGGACGTAGACAAAGGCATTGTCGGTCGCTGCAAACGAGTGCCGAAACGCACCACTGTTTTCGACCCGCACCTCGAGCATCGTAACAGGAAGATGGTTGAGTGTGGGTGAGATCATGTCGCCGTAGGCTCCTGAAAAGACCCTGATCTCAACTCCATCCCCGCTCCGGACCGGCAAGGCGGAAGCCACCAGATCTTGATACCGTGGAACAGCCATCTTCTCGGCCGCAGGCAAATTCACCCAGAGCTGCAGGGTATGAGCAATTGTCCCGGCCGGAGGGTTTTCCTCATGCTGGATACCTCGGCCGGCGGTCATCCATTGAGCATCGCCGGCCTGGATCACCCCTTCATATCCGGCGCTGTCGCGATGCTCGATCGCCCCTTCGATGACGAATGTAACCGTCTCGATGCCGCGATGTGGATGAAAACCGAATAGCCCCTGGGGTGCCCAATCCTCGGCCATCAGGACGAAGGGATCGCCGAACGCGGCGTCCGGTGCGTCGATCAAACGGCGCGCGCGATGACCGGCGACTTGTCCCGACACGAACCGGGGGTCGTCGATGCGGGCCACTTTTCGAACCAATATCGGTTTGGGAGCGTTCATCCTGAATCCTTCTGGCCGGGCGGCTAATTCGCGCACTCACAATGCACGCGGCTCAAATTTAGCTTAGCGAACGATCCGGCGGCCGAAGTGCAATTCCACAGCGGATAGAGGGCCGCCGAGCTGTTGCATCGCACCGCCGTCCGCGAGAGAGCCGAGGTCGAGCGCGACCAAGCCAGTCGAATCGATAAGTTCGACTACGAGCGCCTTGGCATCGCGATCGTCTCCTGACACGAACAGTACGGTCTTCGGCTTCTGTGGCGAGAAATCCTGTATCCAAGCCATCGGCATATTGCTGATCGACTTCACCAGCCTGGCCCCGGGCGCCATTGCGGCGATTGTCTCGCTCGACGTGCGGCCCTCCAACGCGGCAACCGATCTTGCTACGCCGGAAGCGCTGATGTCCGGTTTCTCGCCCATGTGGGCGTTCGTCCCGTCGACGAGTATGCGGCCGCTCCAGTCGATTCCCTTGAGCGCATCCGGCGCATCCGCCCAATTCGTGGCGAGGATCACCACCTCGCATTCCGCAGCTTCCTGCTTGGATCCTGCGCTGGCGGCCGGACCCAAATCGGCGACGAGCCCCGCCAACGCCTCCGGCCCCCGCGAACTGGACAGGACGACCTCGTGGCCCGCCGCGATCAAATGACGACCGATGGTCGTAGCCATGCGACCAGCGCCGATGAACCCAACTTTCATAACCGTTTCTCCTCGATCAAACGCTGACTCAAGCCGCAGCCAATGCAAGCACTTCGCCGAACTCCTCCACCGCCGTCTCGCCTGCCATTCCAGCGCGCGCCGATCCGGCGAGTACGATGTCCAGATCTGTAATTCCGATGAACCCCAGCACCTGACGGAGGTAGCTGCCGGCGTGATCATAGCCTTCGATCGGCGAGCCCGGACTGAAATCACCCCCGCTCGCAAGAATGACGGTGGCCTTCTGGCCCGTCAGCTGCCCGACATTATCGACGACAGTGACGCCGACCCGGACGACATGGTCGATGTAGGCCTTCAGCACCGCCGGGATGGTGAAATTGTACATCGGCGTGCCGATGACGATGCGATCGGCAGCCTGCAGTTCGCCGACCAGATCATTTGATATCTTGATGGCGGCAGCGCTCTCCAGCGAATGTTGCTCCGGGGGCGTGAACGCGCCGCCAATCCATGGCAGATCGACAAACGGCAGGGTGGTCTTGACCAGGTCGCGTTCGACCACCTCGCCGCCTGGGTGCGCTGCTCGCCATTTTTCGACGAAGAGCGACGTGAGTTTGCGGGAAGTCGAGAGCTCGTATCGAGGGCTGCAGTCGATGGCGAGAAGTGAGGTCATGTCGGAGCTCCAATGCTGCGAAGGTCTGTGGTTGCCCGTAAGATCGCGCATCGTAGTGGTGAAAAAAAACTGTCGAAGTTTCGATCAACTCGGGCTATTTATTCGAACATGGGTCCGTTGACGCTCGATCAAATCCAAGTGTTCCTTGCCGTCGTTGACGAAGGAAGCTTCACGAAAGCGGCGGCTAGGTTGAACCGTGCACGGTCCGCCGTGACCTACGGGATACAGAAGCTCGAAGCGCAAATCGGATTGCCGCTGTTCGACCGCATCGCATACCGTCCGACGCTGACCGAGGCGGGCCGCACGCTCCTTTGGCGTGCGCGACGCATTGCCGACGAGTCGGATGCTTTTCAGCAGTCCGCGCGAAGTCTGGCAAGCGGGCTGGAAGCCGAGTTGACGATCGTGATGGACTCGATGTTCCCGGTGCCCCCGATCGTCGAAACGCTCCGGGCCTTTACGATGACGTTTCCAACCGTCCAACCGCGCGTCTACGTACAGCCGCTCGGCGCGGCAGCGGAACTGGTGCTCGACGGAACTTGCGTAGTCGGTCTCCTCCCACTCATCTTCAGTGACATGGCCGCCTTTAAGAGCTTTCCACTACTGACCATCGACCTCGTCCCGGTCGTCGCTCCCGATCACCCACTCGCGGCGATCGAAGGAACGATCGAGACGCATGTCCTGCAGCAGCACGTGCAACTCGTGCTGACCGATCGCTCCGCCCTGACGGCGGGGCGGGACTACGGCGTCCTTTCCGCGCGAACCTGGCGCTTGGCAGACCTTCGTGCCAAGCAGTCGATGCTGCTGGCCGGCCTCGGCTGGGGCAACATGCCTTTTCATATGGTTGAAGATGACATCGAGCGGGGTCGGTTGAAGATCATCCGACCGGCAGACTTCGATCCGCGTGTCGCTCGTCTGGTAATGGGATGTGCTTATCCCACCGGCGATCGGTTAGGCCCCGGCGCTCGATGGCTGATCGAACGGTTGAGGTCGGGTCCGGGGCTGCATTTCAACGCGGCTGACAGGCACGCGGCACAAATTTCGCGAGGATGACGATGAAGATTCTACTGGTGTCGAGCGCACTGGTCATACTGGCGTGCCGGCGTCTGTGAGCGGCGCCGTATCAGGCAGGCGTATCGGTTGGTGTCTCTGTCGCGACCTCTACCAGTGCACCGTCCTCGTCGAGGACCGGCAGTTTTGTGCCGGCAGGCGTGACGGACTTTGCCTAGGCCGGAATAGAAGCCCAGCGGTTATCCGGGCCGGCCTGTATAAGCTGCGCTCGGATGTTTTCCGTCCGAGACGACGTGCACGGGAAACGGCAGCACATTCAGTGACCTCAGCCACTCGAGATGGTCTTAGACGGCCTTGGGTTTCCAGCCTGTATCCGCGGAAATAGCGCAGTCTGGCATCGACCCGATCTCGCCGTGCGCGGCCATAAGGGCCATCGTCGTGGACTGGACGCCGGCATCAAGCGAGAGCGCGCGCAGCCGGATTGGGGAGCGTATTGCCTCCCTGCAAGATTCGGAGCATGGAGCATCACGCGGTCTCGCGCCCGGTCTCCAACTGCGGCTGGAGATTGTGGAGATAGGCAACAGCGCGCTGCGCAAGCGCGGCCGCCTCAGTCAGTCCCGCGGGACCGCCGCGGATAATGAGGCACTCGACCCGACGGTTGTGCTGCCTCGTCATCGTGAAGCTCAGGGTCTGGGGCTCGCGGCCGTCTCGGAGGCCCGCGCCAGTGCTTGCGTATCGACATACTCACGGATGTTCGTCAGCTTGCCATCTCGAACCGTGATGGCGAAGACCCAGTTATCCTCCCACGCCTTGCCGGTGGCCTTTATTGTCCCCTCCGCGGAGCCGACGACCAGAACCCGGTCGCCCTGCGCTACGTATTCGGGAGGCAACGAGAATGACGTTTCCAGCTCTTTCAAAGCCGTCTGAAGCAAATCCGCCAATCCGGCGTGTCCGCGGTGTGTACCGGCCAGCGGCCAGCCCTCGCCCGGGACGATCCATTCGATGTCTTCGGCAGACAACGCGAACAGGGCTTGCTTATCGCCTTCACCCATCGCCGCGAAGAATGCCTTAACAGTCCGGACGTTGTCTTCGATGCTCATCGAAGTCTCTCCATTTTCCTTGTGTCGGTTGCGTTGTGGATCTATCCGATAGCGTGCGGTCGGTAGCTCAGCCGATCTCGACGTTCATGGCGATGTTCCAGGAGCCGGCGCCGTTCTTGGCGAGGCCGATCATCATCAGGCCAAGTGCCTCGAGCGTCTGTGCCATGTTCAGGCCGCCGACATCCAACGGACGCAGCCCGAGGCTTTCGAGGAACTTCGAGACACGCGCCTTCGCTTCTGCATCGTCGGCTGCGATAAAGGCGTCGAGGTGCCCGCCCTTGGCGAGCACGTGACCGAAGATCGTGTTGAACGCCTTCACGACGTGAGCGCCCGCGGGAAGGCTTTTTGCAGTCTCCTGCGCGCCGGAACTGCCGGCAGGGGTAACGAGGCCCGTCATGTCGGCGTTGACTGGATTGGCGAGGTCGATGATCACCTTGCCGCCGAGGGCGTCGCCAAAGTCGGCCACTACCGCGGCCACACTGCCGTAAGGCACCGCAAGGATGACGATGTCGCCCACCGGTGCAGCGCCATACGTCCCCGTGGTCGCTTTGCCCGCGAGCTTGTCGGCCAGTTCTCGTGCTTTCGCGGCGTCGCGGTTGACGACCTCGACGGTGTGTCCGGCACTAGCGATACGGCCCGCAACCGCCGCAGCCATGGTTCCAGAGCCAATGATACTGATAGTGCTCATGTTCAGTCTCCTTTTCAGTTGGGGCATTGTTCGTCCTGTCTAAGCAGGGCATCCCCCAGTTGAGATTTCGATGTCCGCTGGGCTCGTTGCGAACCGGCTCCCTGCCTCAACTCAGCCCGCATAGAATCAGAATTTGTGAAGGGTGGTCCCACGTCCGGCGGGGCTGGAGGCCAGCCAGTCGTGGGACCCACCCGGGTCAGACCTGCGCCCAACCACCATCGACGGCGAGATCTATACCGGTGATGTAGGAGCTTTCATCTGAGGCGAGGAACGTCAGGGCAGCCGCGATTTCCTCTGGCTTGCCCCTGCGACCCATTGGGATCTGTGCAGCAAACTGGGCGACCGCCTGCTCGGCTTGCTCAGCGGTAAGGCCGGTCGTTGTCGTCAAGGCGGGAGTCTCGATCGCGCCAGGGCTCATCGTATTGACGCGGATATTGCGGTCCTTCAGCTCCTGGGTCCAAGACCGCGAGAAGCTGCGAACAGCCGCCTTGCTTGCTGCGTAGGCGCTGAACGCTGGCAGCCCCATCACATTCGAGACCGAAGAGTTCAGAATGATCGATCCGCCGTCTTTGAAGATGGGAAGGGCCTTCTGCACCGTAAAGAACAACCCCTTGACGTTCACATCGAAGGTCTGGTCAAAATGTGCCTCAGTAGCTGTCGCGAGCGGCGCGACTGTCCCTGCGCCCGCGTTTGCGAAGAGAATGTCGATGTGACCATGTTTCTCTTTCACGATGGCGTAGAGCCGGTCCAAATCTTCCAAGCGCGAGACGTCGCCCACGACTGTTGTCACGTTTCTCCCGATAAGGGCCGCGGCCTCTTGTAAGACTTTCTCGCGTCGCCCAACGATCACGACCAGCGCACCTTCTTCCACGAAACGCTTGGCTGTGGCCAAGCCGATCCCGCTGCTTCCGCCCGTAATCACGGCGATCTTTCCATTCAGTCTTGTCATATCGTGCATCCTTCGCTTTTCTTAAGTGTGGTCGGGCAGTGCCTCTGTTGCCATTTGCACGTTTGCGCCCTATCCAACGGATCATCGATCCGCTTATAAACGGATCACCGATCTGTATATGTGGATCACCGGTCCACTTTACAAGGCACCTCCTGCGCGCCGAGGCAAATAAAATTTCAGCGACCTACTCTCGGTCGCGCGCGAGGTGATCACCGGGTATGGCCCCGACGCGTCAATGCGAGACATCTCTCGTCGTGCCGAAGTCGGGCTGATAAAGCTCATGTGCGTGTTCCTTGCGGGTGTCTCGTGACTCCCTCCGTCCCGTTGCTGGGCAGCGCCTCAGTTCCGTTTCGTCTCATGCTTCCCGTCTTGTGGAGCGCTGATCCGGATTTATCACTGAAACGATTATCAAGGGGTCCGCGTGAGCCGGGCAACGCGGCGCGTTGTCCGTATGTCGCTGGGCCGACGAGGTCTGTGATCGGCTCGTCGCGATGCGAGCCCCGCCGTCTGCTCAACTTAGCCGGCAGGGAAGTAATGGCCGCTGTCCAGATTCTCGAGCAGGCCCGGCTGAACCGGCTCCCAGCCGAGGGCTTGGCGCGTAACGGCGTTGGACGCGGGAAAGTCGCCCGTGACCACAGCCGACATGGACCCGAAGTAACCCGGTACCATCAGTTCGTCAGCGGGGATGCTCACCGTGGGCAGGCCCATGCGAGCGGCAACGGCCTCGGCAAGATCGCGGAATGGGATTCCTTCGTCACCGACCGCGTGCCAGGTCCTGCCGGCGGGGCCCTTCTCCAGCGCCAGGCGGAACAAGGAGGCGAGGTCACGGACGTGCACGGCGGGCCAACGATTTTTTCCCTCTCCGGGATAACCGACGGAGCCCTTCTCCTTCGCAAGCCCGATCATCTGCAAGCGACCGGTCGAACTGTGCACGATGAGGGGAATACGCACGACCGAAGAGCGCACGCCCCGCTCAGCAAGTCCGACCACCGTGCTCTCTACGACGTTGCGAGACACCAGAGTGCCTTCGTCCATGGGACCGCTGGGAAGGGCTGGATCATCCTCGGTCGCCGGCCGGCCGAGACTGACCGGTGCGCCTATGCGGCCCGCGCGGCCGACGTTCGTAGGCGTGGCGATGCTACCCGCCACGACCAGCGGCTTTCCAGTGCCCGCCAGCGCCTCACCGAACGCGAGCACAATCGACAGTTCCGAATCGCGCAGCGCGACGATCCCGCCGGACCCAAGCAGTTCAGCCCTGTAACCGAGATGGATGACGCCGTCCGAGCCCGCGGCCGCCGCCTTAAGCGCTTCGAGGTCGGCAAGATCGCCGCGACGAACGTTGGCGCCGAGCGCGGACACCGCGCCCGCGGACTTGTCCGACCGGGCCAGGCCGGTCACCTCGTGGCCAGCTGCGATCAAGTCGGGGATGACGTACGAACCAACGTGACCGGTCGCGCCAGTAACGAAAACATGCATGCTATTGCTCCTTGATAATGGGACCGGCCGCGGCGGCAAGGCTAGCCGACTGCTGCAGCCATGCCGCTTGAGCCGATGACGCCGAAAATGCGCATGTTCGTGCTTCCCATGGCTTCCACTTCCACGCTATCGAACAGCGCCTCTGTTGCCATTTGCAAACATGCACTATATCTATCGGACCACTGATCCGCTATATATGGATCACCGATCCTTTTATCAAGGCGAAATATGCGAGCGGACGCTAGGAAAAATTACGACCATATCCTCGCGGTCGCGCGTGACGTCGTCGCAGAGCACGGTGTCAACGCGTCCATGCGCGATATTGCCCGCCGCGCCGGCGTCGGGCTGGCCACGCTGCTTCGTCATTTCCCGACGCGGGAAGCCTTGTTTGAAGCGTTGGTGTGTACAAAGCTGGACGCACTGACGCAAAAGGCAGACGAGCTCGAAACGTCGACCCAGCCTGACGAAGCGCTCCTGTCTTGGTTTCGCGAATGGATAGCATTCGCCCAAGGCCAGAAGGGCGTTGTCGCAATGATGGCGGCCGCACACACGAACCCGGATTCCGCCCTTTATGCTTCATGCGCTGCGGTGCACTCAGCGAGCGCGCGATTACTGGCCCGCGCTCAGGGAGAAGGCAGGGCGCGCGCCGATATGAATGGGGACGATCTGTTTGGCTTGATGTCGGCGCTCGGATGGCTCGTTGACTTACCCTCATTTGCGCCACGGGCCGATCATCTCACTCACATTGTCGCGAGCGCCATCCTGGCAAATCCGTCGAGCAGCGATGTTGAGAAGGCAGCGTATTGAACAACGTCCGCATCTAACGGTCGATGCTCGCCCTCAACCGAACGGGAACAGGCCGCCCGCTGCGCAAGCGTAGGAGATCCACCTTGTTCCAGCCGTGGAGACTAGGAAGTGTGGACTCTTGGGTTTCCAAGGCTGAGCAAATCAGATTCAAGACTGTCTTTTGGAGGCAGTCAGGGTGTTTTGGATCGTCTAATCCTTCGGGACGAGCAGTGGGCGCGGATAGCGCATCACATCATTGGTGACGAGCGCACGCGCGGCTCGTCCGGCCGCGACAACCGCATGTTCGTGGAAGCAGTGCTTTGGATTGTGCGGACCGGCTCGCCCTGGCGTGACCTGCCGGAAGTGTTCGGCGAGTGGAACAGTGTCTTCCGCCGTTTCAGCCGCTGGAGCCGGAAGGGCATCTGGTGGCGCATGCTCGCCGCGATGTCGGAGGATCCGGACTTCGAATACCTGATCGTTGATTCCACCATCATCCGCGCCCATCAGCACGTTGCCGGCGCAAAAAAGGGGCTGAAGATCAAGCCCTTGGCCGTTCTCGCGGCGGCCTGAGCACCAAGATACACATGGCCGTGCGTGGTCTCGGCTGCCCGGTCCGCTTCACACTGACCGCAGGCCAGAAGGGCGATGCGCCGCAAGCCGATGCCCTGATCGAGGGCCTACCCGCCGACATCGTCATGGCCGACACCGCCTATGACAGCGATCGCCTGCGCAATGCCATCGCTGATAAAGGCGCTGTGGCGGTGATCCCCAACAATCCTTCCCGCGCCCAAAAATACCCGCTGGACAAGCATCTCTACGCCCAGCGCCCCCTGATCGAATGCTGCTTCTCGAGACCCAAGCAGTTCCGCAGGGTCGCTACGCGCTTCGAAAAAACCGCCGAAAACTACCTCGCAGTCGTCACTATCGCAGCAATCGTCCTATGGATCAGATAACTGTCCACACTTCCTAGGGGTCATAACAAGATGGGGTGGTTGCCGCCCTCCCATTGGAACGAGGAAGCCAAGACGCTGATCGGTGGCCTTCTCCTGAAAATCGCCGCCGTCAAAACGCAGAGCCGGCGCAATCTTGCGACGCTCAGGGAATACCTGACCTTGCCGCCCGACGCCTTTAGCGCGCTCCTCCGGCGCATGCAGGCGACTGACGCCGCGGCGGGGCTGATTGCGCGTGCCGCCAATCGTCATCTCGGCAAGTCCGACCGTGAAGCTGCCGGCGTGCTGTCGGCGGCTCAACGCCATACCCATTTCCTCGACAGTCCGCGCATGACCAACGTCCTCGGGCGATCGGACTTCGCATTCCGGGATCTGAAAGTGCGCACCGCAACGGTGTTCCTGGTACTGCCGCCCGATCGGCTTGGGACCTATTCCCGATGGCTGCGGCTCCTCATCACCCACAGCCTGATCGATATGGCGAGAGGCCCGGGAACACCGTTCGCGTCATCGACCGTGCCTCCGACCAGGTCGCTGGCCAAGCCTCCAACCAGGTTGGTTCTTTATCTGCTTGATGAGTTCGCAGCGCTTGGCCACCTCACCCCGGTCGAGCGCGCCATGGGCCTGATGGCAGGCTACGGCGTGCAGCTCTGGCCGATCCTGCAGGACATCCATCAGCTGCGTGCCAACTATGGCAAGCGGGCCGGCACCTTCCTGTCGAATGCCGGCGTGCTGCAGGTCTTCGGTGTCAATGATCATGACAGCGCCCGTCTCGTCTCCGATCTGCTCGGACAGGAGACCGTCGTCTTCGAGACCATCAGCCGCGCCCTCGATGCGGAAAAGTCCGGGCTCACATTCGGGGAGCAACATAGCGCTCGTCCGCTGCTCACGCCGGATGAGGTCCGTAACCTGCCGGCGCAGACCCAACTTCTATTTCTAGCCGGCCAGCGGCCCATCCTCGCCCGAAAACTTGCCTACTATGCCGACCCTGAATACACAGGGACGTTCGATCCAACATGAATGATGAATTCAAGGATATTTCGAAGACACTCGTTTGGCCGGGCGGCACCGACTGCGAAGCAATTCCGTAGATCGATCGGTCGACCGCCTTCTTTAGTTGCCGATTAAAAGAAATACACGTAAAAAGGTTGCGCCCCTTGTTAACAGCGAGCCGTTAGGATGGATACGATTCCCGGTGAAGATTTTGATGCGGCTTTGACATTGACCGATACGCTCAACCATTTACCTGCCAGCAAGAGACGCGAGCTTGCCCGCGCGCTGGAAATCCTGTTCGACGAGGTACAGACCTTCCGGGCGCACAAGCAGTCCGATCGCAAGACTGGCGGCAAGGTTTTGAAGGTCATTCTCTATGGCTCCTATGCGCGCGGTGATTGGGTTGAGGATCGCGCCAGCGGCTACCGGTCCGACTATGATCTTCTGATCGTCGTCAATGGCCAAAGCTTCGCCGAGGAAGACGATCTTTGGCTCGCTCTCGAGGAGCGGCTCATCCAGGCGCAGATCGCTCGTCATATCCAGACGCCTGTCGTGCCGATCATTCACAGCCTTGCAGATGTCAACGATCAACTGGCACGCGGCCGGCCCTTCTTCATCGACATCGTGCGGGACGGCAAGATCCTCTATGAGGCGCCGGGACATCCGCTTGCCGAGCCGAAGCCGCTGACGCCAGAGGATGCTAAGGCCGAAGCGATGCGGTATTTTGAAAAATGGCTACCTGACGCTGCGTTTTTCCTCGAAATGGCTTTATTCGCTATTGGCAAACACCAATACAACCATGCAGCCTTTAATTTGCATCAGGCTACCGAGCGCGCATACCACTGCTTTTTATTTGTCTGCACGCTCTACAGTCCAAAACTTCATCGTATTAAGGTTCTTCGGTCAAAAGCAGAAGATATCGATGGCCGGCTGATCGAGGCCTGGCCGCGCGACACCCGTATAGCCCGACGCCGCTTCGAACTTCTGTCGCGCGCCTACGTCGAGGCGCGCTATTCCTCACAATATAAAATCACGGTCGAAGAGCTTGAATGGCTGATCGAACACGTCAGAATGCTTCAGGAAATTGTCGAGCAAATCTGCCGTGAACGGCTGGAAAAAGCGGGCCTGTAGTCTCCAGACTTTGACGCCGCCCAACCCCTGTCATACGCGGCTTGGAATGAGTAGGATTCTATCCTACTTCATGCTATAATCATGGAGAGATACAGGAGATCAATCCATGCG
>NZ_JBFRFF010000045.1:0-43569 GCF_052114685.1 Rhizobium sp. 2YAF20
TTGTGGCCGAGCCCTCCCTCAAATCTGTGTCTTAGAATCTCGCGGACAAGCCGCATATTCAATCTCTCCGCTGGCATCGCGTTCCTTCCTCTCAGCGCACCGAAAGGAGGAGCTTCTCACCAGCAGGAAACCCCGACAAACACCCCAACCAGGGGGCGGCATCATCTCGGAACGAGGGGGCGGTTAATTCTCGGAATTGGGGGGCGGCATCATTTCGGAATCAGGGGGCGGCTTGCCTCGGAATTTGCAAGATTTGGTGAAGGAGCACGTTTCAAGCCCATCGTTACGGCATATTCGCGACCCGGCAGCTATCCTTTCAATCTCGCGTCGGATCCTGAAGAGCATCGATCGCGGCAGCGGTATTTGGCAGAAGTGGGAGGGAGAGCGCGAGGTCCTCATAAAATCGGCCGTCGGATGTTGGATTCCAACTGACAGCCTCAGGGACTACCTAAATCTCTTTTCGGGTCCGAAGCTGACTTCCACGGACGTTGCGCAACGGATGAAGGCCATCGAAGAAGAACCTTATACTTCGTACCCAAACGATGACCTTCGTGAGGGATGCTTGGCGATCTTCAATGAAGAGAAGGAACTTGGCACAGAGCTGTCGGCAATCATCGGCCGTATCGCGAATTTCGTTTTGGAAGAGGAGGAGCGCCTACGCGTTGAGCGCGAGCAGCGCTACAAGCAGGCCCGCATTGAAGAGCAGGATGCCGCCGAAGCCAGATTGATCGCTGGCGCGGATTGTAAATGGACACAGTTGCGGGGAGCGCCTGACTTTTACTGTCGCACGAATGGCCGTACCTACCGGCTGTCGCCAACCGCCGATAAGAAATGGGAGCTTTTTCGCGTGGACAGGCCGTCGCCAGATGACAAGGGTGAATATATCGGCCGATACGGTGGCCGTGGTAACGCGACAAAAGTCGTCGCTCAGATGGCATTTCAGCCGGAGTACCGGCGCTAGGCGCGGAACCTTATTGAGACGTTTGCTCTTCGTGGCGGCTCGCAGTCGTCGACAGCAGTAGTCGGGGGTTGAGTAGCAACGGAACAGAAAACCTACATGAGGGTCGAGCTGCCGTCAGGGGACGAAGCATGTGTCCGTCGAACCAGCAGAAAAGGGCGTTGATTGCGGACTGTCGGCTTTTGGAGACAGGCCCGCTATTGCGGACCTCTGGCTGGTCGTCATAGTGTCCAAATTAATTTCGCCAGCTGCTGATTTTTGTGGCCGCGGACTCATCCGCCCACCATTGTCCAGTTGGGTCGTCTGGAGCTGTTTCGGAGATCAAGAATGGACTATGATCCTTCCATCCGTTTGTTGACCGAGCGCCTGGCGCTACGTCCAACTATACCGAACGACGTCAAACGTGCCCTCGAGATCAGGTCTCACCCCGAGGTCGCTCGCAACCTGGTTGCGGCAACGATTCCGCCTGATCCAGAGAAGATGACTAACTGGTTCAAAGGTCACCCCGATGAGTGGCGTGAAGGCACCGCCTACCGGCTAGCGATTACCTTGGAAGGCCGTTTGATTGGCGTTTGCGACGTCTTCGACATTGGCGAGGGCGAGGGCGAGATTGGCTATTGGCTCGACCGGACGGTTTGGGGGCGCGGTTTCGGCTTGGAAGCTGCGAGACAACTAGTCCGGTTCGCTATGGAAGATGTCGGTCTGACCTCGGTACGAGCGGGGTGCGCGGACGACAACGCTGCTTCAGCGGCAATTCTCACACGCTTAGGGTTCAGCCGACTGGAGGACGTTCGGGTCTTCTCGAAATCTCGCGAAGCAGAGATCACTCAGCGTCGATTTCAGTTGGCTGTCTAATGTCCTTGCAATCCACCTGAAGGCGATAGGCCGCATGTGGCTTTCTATCAATCGGCTTTGAATGGCCGAAATGAGGTCGACTCCTGCCACCGCTTCCGCTCCAACAAACCCCGGTTTGATGCGAAGATGTGGAGCCGACCCCAAAGCAGCCGGAGAAGGCTGCGAATTTCATAAATACCCGTGCAGAAACCTATAGCCGATAAACTCCCCTGCGTCTAAGTTAATATGGAAGTGGGGAATGGATATGCTGATTGGCTACATGCGCGTTTCAACCAGCGAGCAAAATCTCGATCTTCAGCGCGATGGGCTGGAGCGTGCCGGGTGCGAAAAGATCTACAACGATGTTTGCTCGGGGCGCGCTACCGAAAGGCCAGGCCTTGCGAAGGCACTTGAGATCAGTCGGGCTGGTGACGCGCTGGTGGTATGGAAGCTCGATCGCATCGGCCGCTCGCTTCCGCACGTGGTCGGTCTGGTGAGCGATCTACAGAAGCGCGGGATCGGGCTCAAGGTGCTAACCGGTGACGTGGACACTACCACTACGACCGGCAGGCTCGTCTTCGGTATCTTTGCGACGCTGGCGGAGTTCGAGCGTGATCTCATATACGAACGCACCATGGCGGGACTGGCGGCGGCCCGCGCACGCGGGCGAGCCGGTGGACGCCCGCGTGTGATGACCCTGCAAAAACTCAAAGCGGCAATGGCGATGATGGCCGACCAGGACAATGCCGCGCGCGATGTCGCCGCACAGCTCGGCATGTCGTTATCGACGCTCTATGCCTATGTCGATGCGAAAGGAAAGCCGCGCGAACGGGCCAACGAACTCCTCGCCAAGCGCCGTACAAAGCGCGAAACTGCCGCACAGGTTTAAAGACCATGCCGGTTGGTTTCCTGACCGAAAGCCAGGCCAGGGAGTATGGCCGCTTCACTGGAGAGCCGACGCCGGATCAACTGGCCCGCTATTTTCATCTCGACGACGTTGATTGCGCGTTCGTCGCCACGCACCGCGGCGACCACAATCGCCTGGGTGTTGCCGTTCAGCTCGGATCGCTACGCATGCTCGGGATTTTTCTCGAAGATCCGAGAGAGGTGCCTGACTCCGCCCTGCGCTTCACCGCCCACCAGCTTTCGCTCCCCGGCCATGAGGAACTGATCGCCGAATATGCACGAAGCGAGGGGCGCTGGCGACATGCTCTCCGAATTCGCCAGCGCTATGGCTACCGAACCTACACCGATCGCGGCGTCGGCTTCCGGCTCAACCGTTTCCTATATGCCCTGTGTTGGACAGGATCTGACCGACCTTCGGCTATATTTGACCGGGCGGTCGCCTGGTTGCTTGAGGCCAAGGTTCTGCTTCCAGGCCTGTCCGTTCTCGAGCGCGCCGTGGCAAGGGTGCGGACTCGTGCGAACGCCCGTCTGCATCGCGCGCTGATCGAGGCATTGACGCCCGATCAGCGCGCGCGCCTCGACAGCCTTGTGGAAGTTCCGGAGAGCCTGAGGCAGAGCCCGCTCGACCGACTGCGGGACGGGCCCTATATACAGAGCGGCCGGGAGATCAGCCGCGCGCTTGCACGTCTGGCAGAGATTCGTGCCATCACCAACGAGCTTCCCTCGACCGATCGGCTGCCGCCGGGCAAAGTTTCGTCTTTGGCGCGTTTCGCAGTCGCCGCAAAGGCACAAGCGGTCGCGCGTCTGCCACCCGATCGGCGCGCCGCCACGCTGTTGGCCTTCATCCAGACCCTGGAGGCATCAGCTGGAGACGATGTGATTGATTTGTTCGATGCAGTCACGACATCGATGTTCACCCAAGCGGCTACGGCCTCGAAGGAGGCCAGGCTACGCTCTTTGCGGGACCTTGACGCCGCTGCACTGAAGCTCCGCGACGCGGCGATCGTTGTCCTCGATCCGGAAACACCTGATGCAGAGGTCCGCGCCGCGATATTCCGGCTTCTCAGCAGCGACGCGCTGGCCGCTGCGGCCGAGCGCGTCGGGACGCTTGCCGAGCCCCATGACGACACCTATTTCACCGAGCTCAGAAAGCATCCTCGCAAAATCGCCTACACACCGGCACTGCTTGTTGGTCTTGATCTCGGCTCTGCGTTCTCGACGGGCTTCGCCGCGCAATCCGCCGACGCGATGTTTTTCCGGTTCGATCGCTACGTTATGCCGACCCGAGAAAGGGTCTGCTATCGGGAGCGGCGTGGGAGGCCGCCCGACCGGCGATCTGCCGCACCGTTGGTGTATCGGTCTCGGCCGACGAGGAGCTTGCTGGATTGTCGCGCAGGCTCGATCTCGCCTACCGTGAGACAGCCGGGAGGGTGCCGGAGAACGCAGCGGTGACGATTGTCAGCACTCCGGCCGGTCCCGACCTCTCCGTAGAGCGCCTGGAAAAGATCGACGAGCCCGCGAGCCTGATCGCGCTCCGCATGGCAGTCGATGCCCGACTGCCCAGGCTCGATCTGCCTGAGCTGATCTTGGAAATGCACGCGCGGACGGGGTTTGCCGACCTCTTCACACATGCCAGTGAAGGCAGCGCCAGAGCCGAGGATGTTGACACTGTCGCAGATCTTAGCAATTTTGCGACAACCACGCGAAATTCAAAAACCCCAAACCGTCTCGCACGTCTGAGCTTCTTGCAGGAAGTCATGGCTCCGCCAATTTCAGCCTTCCGACGATTTCATTTGTCTGCTCAATGAGCGATCATGGCGAGCTGGAAACAGGGGCTTGCCTCTTGAGATCCTCAGGGCGGGGAGCTGGCCTAAGTCGCAATTAGTGGTACTCGCGCCCAATTTTTTTAGAAGTTCCCTGCTCGTATAAGGTAAAACTGGAGCGATACACTTAGCTATGATAAAGAGTCCACCTGACAAGCTAGAGAGACAAGTCTTGAGCCGTAGAATATCATTTTCATCCTTGCTTTTAGCAAGCGCCCAAGGTTCTTCTTCCGCTACATATCGATTACACTCGGCGACAAATCCCCAAACTTCATCAAGAAGTCTGTCAAATGTATAGGACTCGACCAAAGAGCCGCTATTTTTCATCAAGCGCTCCCCACTGACAATAAGTCGATCATCTTTTATATCGTTAGCTTCGCAATCCTGAATGGATCCGTTGAAATAGCGTTCCACCATACTGAGCACCCTGTGCACCAGATTTCCGAGCTGGCCGGCAAGTTCGCTGTCATATGCACGCTCCAGGCGCTCTTTTGAAAAATCTCCGTCAGAGGTCGATCGAATGTGCCGCAAAAGATAATATCGCAGCGCGTCAGTACCGAATTGCGCAACGATTGGGACGGGGTCGACAGTGTTACCGGCTGACTTACCTATTTTCTTTCCTTCTGCCGTCACATATCCGTGAACAAACAGTCGCGTCGGAAGTGCAATTCCGGCTGAGAGGAGGATTGCCGGCCAATAAAGCGCATGGAAACGGGTTATTCCTTTTCCTATAAAGTGTTCGCGCGATTGGCTATTTTGCCAGTAGCGAAAGAACAAGTCTTCATCCGCACCATAGCCAAGAGCGGTAATATAATTCGCAAGAGCGTCGAACCACACATACATGACCTGCTCAGGGTCATCCGGTACAGGTATCCCCCATCCTTGCGCGCGATGCTGCGACCTGGATATACTGAAGTCCTCAAGTCCTTTTTCGAGCCACGCCAGCACCTCATTACGTCGTTTCTCGGGCAGAATTTCTATCTGGTTGGTTGCGTAAATCTGCTTCAGTTGATCCTGATAACGGCTCAGCCGGAAGAACCAGTTTTCCTCGCTGACGAGATCGGGCCTCGTGCCGTGCTCAGGGCATCGGCCGTCGCACAGGTCCTCTGGCTTATAAAACTGTTCGCACCCTATGCAATAAAGACCTTCATACTGGCGCTTGTAGATGTCGCCGCGATCAAAACACCTCCTCCAAAGCTTCGTTGCGCCAGGCAGATGTCTCGCGTCGCTGCTCGTTCTAATGAAATCGTCGTAGGAAAGCGCCAGCACGTTTTCCAGGTCACGGAAGACGCTCGAATTCCGCTCGATGAAACTCTCTATTGGGAGGCCGGCTGCTTGCGCCGCTTGCACATTCTTGATGCTATTTTCATCGGTGCCTGACAGGAAACGCGTTTGCCCGCCGCTTAGCCGATAGTAGCGCGCCAAAGTATCAGCCTGGATGGCCTCGAGCGCAAATCCCACGTGCGGAGCTGAGTTGACATACGGGATTGCAGTGGTGACGTATCGGACAGGCTTGTGGGAATGTTCTTCGTTCATTTTGAACCTCTCTTTCAAATCGAGGCGGTTCAAACATCACATTCCGCCCCCGTTAGAAGCGGACGGACATCCGTTAAAGCTCAGTCGCGCGATGTCCTATTTCCGCTCATGTTGTAGAGCGGCATCATTGCGCAGCCATGGATAAAAATAGATGTCATAAGATAGCGGTACGCCTCGTTGTATGCTCTGTCAACTTTTGCGGGTCGAGGCACCCATTCTGGTCGCGCTTCCAGGCTCGATCGGAGCGAACTGTCGATTGGTAGGGTCTTCCTCTTTATCTCTATTCAAGGTCGAAGCAAAAAGAAGCAAGATTAGACAAGAACCTAGCAGCAATGCACCATATATCGAAAGCAGATGCGACGGCGTAATATTCGATGTTAGTGCTATACCAGCTCCCCAAATCGACAAGGACGATGCGACCCTGCTAGAGCTCTTTCCATAAGAAAGATATTCCTTCAATCGTGGTCCCTTGAGCTTTTTGAAAATTGCATCGGAGAAAAGTGGTATCGACAACCCATAGGCGATACCGATGATAGCTACAAGTACATAGGCCAGCTGAGTCGAAAAGGCGAAACCAAGAACCACGATCAAGCATCCATTTACTGCAGAGAGAGCGAGAACTTTTCCCAAGTTACCCTCAAGCCAAGTTTTTGGTCCGATGCTGAACAGCAAAGCTATTTGTACGCACAGGAAAGTCGCATAAAGCGTGCCGTTCAACGCAGGCCCCCGAAGTCCAGGAGACACGGCCAGCAGAAGAAACGAGACTGCGCCTTGTGAGAAATTTATCAGAAAATTGTAGAACATAAACCATATTGCCCAGACATCGAAACCTCCCGATCTCGACGCTGTAGGTCCCTGTTTGGTCGGCGCATCAAACGCGTTGATCCGCATCGGATAATAAAATGACAAACCGGCCACGACCAAGAGTGCGATAAAGAAGATCCCCCCGCCGCTGTGCTGACTAAACGAGCCAGCGACGAGAGGGGTTATCCCCTGCGCGGCGCGACCCAAAATGTTAGCGAGTGCTGAAGAACGCGTGTAGCTGTACCCATAAACGGCATTGGCAAAGACCGGTGCGACGCTTGTCAGTACCTGGTCGAGAGACGCTACAATGAGAACCAATCCGTAAAATACAAAGGTAAGTCCGGAATGTACATTTAGAGAAGTCAAGCAGCAGCCAGCAGCCAGATAAAAGCAGGTTCGAGACGCAAACTGAATTTTCGTCTGCGCGGGATCGCTTACGCTGCGAAGAATCCTTGAAAACAATGGCGGTAGCACGACAGACGAGATAAAAGGTAAGCTAAAGATTAAAGAGGAGCCCAGCGTATTGGCTTGGCTCAACATGCTCATCCCCAGCACGGTCGTGATGAGAATTGCCACGATACCCGGTGCGTAGGCGCTCACGAGGAAAAGGTTTGGCTTGATCATAGGAAGGGACTCGGTTCATCGGGAGAAAAATATGAGATGTCATCTGCGTCGTTCGCGAACGCTCGGACGACATGGACGCTCTCGTTGCGAAAGATCTCGCAATAGGTGAGCTCCGGCCGCGGAATAGCAGTCCGTGTCATGCCTAATCCGGAAATCAGCATGCGGCTCCTTTTCAGGTATAGTTCCGTCAGCGCAGGATCGATCAAACGGGAATGGCGCGGCCCAAAAGATTTCGCAGACGCCAAGCTCGCCTGCAACATTTGGCGCTCCTCAATCGCATGAGCCATTGCCTCAGACGCATTTTGCCGGAACGCACTCCCAAAGCAGGCCTGTGGACGGACCAAGGTAATGCGACCCGAGACAGCAAGTGATCCACCAAAAAGGTCGGCCACGCCCTGAAAACACAACTCCGTTTCCGTTTCCTCGACAAACTGGATTTCCAGTGCGAGCCGTCCGCGCCACCACAGTGCTACGAGGTGTCTTTCGATCACCTCGTTTATGGCATGTTCCCTGGCGCAGTGAAGTGGCGTTCCCAGAGCAAGGCCCGTTGCATTTCGCTTGCGTCCTTTTTCTTGCGTAGCCCCAATGAGCACCTCGCTTCTTTTGATCTGGGCGATCCTTGCATCGTTGCTGGCAGAAAAGACCAAGAGTTCTTTTTCCAGTTCATCATCACTATAAGCAACGTTACTGCCAAGAAAGCGCTCGACGCATTCGTAATATGCAGTGGCCTCTGCCGATTGGCAGTCCTTCTTTGCGCTAAAGCCAAAGAAGAACCGCTTTTGCGAGCCTGGCTTTATGGCAACCATGCCTGCTTTCGCGTGCCAAACGCCTGGAACGTCATCAGAATAACTCACCTTTGTCCGCACCGGCCAGTCTCGCTCATGGGAAACCTTTGTCGCCATCGGTCGAAAGCCTTCTAATGTGTCTTGACGGTTGGAGTCCTGACCTCTCGAATAGGCAGCGTATCCCCCGGCACATACATCAAGCGTCTAATCAAATGTCTCGTCGAGCCCTGATCTAGGCTTTGTCGTCCATGAACCATCCGATGGTTGTCTATCATCAGAATATCACCGGTTTCGAACGCAACCTGCTTCGATGGGCTCTTGTCGATCGCCTGTTGAAACTGTTCGATTGCATCGTATTGTTCATCGGTAAGGTTTTTGGGGATGTTCCAGGGATTGAAGAAGACTGTGGTCTTCTGGTTTGCCGACACGCTTAAAATCGGCATCGAACACAGACGGTTGCTCACACGGCAGTTGAAGCCAAGCCGAATAGATTTCAAAATTTCGATCGTGTGCTGCGGCAACAGATCTAATGTTACCAGCGTGTCGACGATGTCGAGAGGGACGGAACGTTGACCGGCATCAACGCATATCCAAGCGATATAGAATGCTCGTGGACTATCACAATGATACGGTATCGCCTGCGGTTTGGCGACATTGTGAGTCTTCGAGTTATCAAGACGTATGTCGCTGTCATATAAGGTCGATGCCAGCTGTCCTGTGATTGTGTCGAAGACGAACTGGTTTGCTTTACTTACGGTCGTCCACCCATTAACGCGGATATCGGCATGCAAAGCGTGGAAATTGGCGTTGTCAACCGGCATGTTTCACCTCCTCAGCCCGCAGATCGGCAAAAAGTGGGTGATACGAGGACGGCTCAAAGACCTTTTCTCCACCAAAACGGTGGGTATAAGCCTGCGATTTGTCGAATGACGACCAGTAGTCACGGTAGGTACAAGTATCGATGATTTCCTCGAAATCACCCAGAAGATCGTGTCCGGCGTCGGTAAGCCTCGCCCCCTTTGCTATTTCCTGAATACCAGCCGAGAGCTCGTCGATTTGCTGATATAAATAAACCAACACCTCCCTATCGCCGTCGTGTGTGGCAAGTCTATCAAACAACTGTACGATACGAGCCGTCACAAATGTTGCATGGAATACGCCGAGCATGGGGCGCGGATCCGGACGGATTGGAGAGGTAAAGAGCTCGGAACGGTCGTTCAATACGATCGGATCGATCGCCATGGCCGCGTTGAGATACATGTGCGAGATCTCGTGCGTGAGATGCTCACCGTAATAGAGCTTCGGATTGACGCCAGGACGGGGGGTACGGATCAGCATGCAGCCAAACATCCGAACATCGGTTATCCCCATTGTTACGGTGCCCTGGAATATGCGCACCTTGTTCAAGAAGACGTCCAGCTCTTGTCGCATCTCCGGAAAGTAGTCGCTGATCAGCGCGATCGCGGAACGAATATTGCTTTGCTCAGCGTGGGCAATTTCCTCGGATACAGGCTCGATGATTGGGCGCTGACGGAAATATTCTTCGCCGAGTTCCTTCGAGTTCTCGGCAATAAATGTCTCCCAGTCGGAAACCCCGAGTGAGGCGACGTCGGGGCCAGCTTCAGCTCTACGCTCCGTAGATGCCACTTCCTCTGCAATGCAGTCGACTATTCGATCAACGGACGTTTTATTTTGTGCTCGCAGAGCCAGTAGCAGTTTGTCGTGCAGGTAGAAAATACGCGGATTGAGTATCTCGACGCTACCGAGTTTTGTGAGCATTGCCGAGAGGTCGATCGTCCGAGTGCCTTTTACAAGAGACAGCATGTAAGCCAGGCTTCCAAACATCTTGAAATAGAAGTTACGTCGGGCAAGCTCCGCATTTTTCGTCGACGGAAACGCTGAAATAAGGTTCTTCGATCTCATGAACTATCCTCCGATTGGATGAGAAGGGCCACGCAAGCCTGGCCCTTCGTTCATCGAAAGTTACGGCCCTGCGCTAACACTGACCTGCATGGTTGACAGGGCGGTGTCGAAAATGAGGTCGTCATCGAGCTCGTAGGTCACGGGCCCAGAGTAAGTATGTGCTTCCAGAACGCGGTCATCTGCGCCCGAGAGGATGCCTGTCGTGTTCGACATGTGCTGCTTCGAAGCGGTGTTGAGTTCGGTTGTCATTTCCTTCTCCTTTCAGTTTCGCCGACTGACCTCGCTCGACGAACGGGGCTGCATCGGCACAACCGAGGATTTAGCCAAAATATGGTCGAAAAGAGGCGAAGTGTAGAATTACTTCTATTAAAAAATTCATTTTAAATCAATCACTTGGACGATTGTTGTTTCTTTTGATTTGACAAATAACAGGGCATATTTCGCGCGATTCAGACCAACGACACCGTTTAATATGTCAATAAAAATGTATCACTGATTGTATTTTTCAAAAGCCAATAAATGGCTTAGCGCGTTGTATTGGCGCACTGATATATTATTGTCGGCTCTTTAGTGTTTGTTTACTTAATAGAAACAACTCGCGATTTTCCCAATGCAGTGGCTTTAGTTTGTCAAGTCATAACCGCTTAAAACCGTGGTAGCTTTACTGATAGATTTAGTGATGCCTAAATCTCGTATAGAGAGTTCATTTGCCTGATAGGCGAGCCACCTGCCTGTGCGCAACTTTAAAGATTTAAATGAGAAACGACTGCGTTACGTTCATGAAAAAGTCTTAACGAAACGGCAGCCAGATCAACGCCTACACTCGCCGGTGAGCTGAAAGGGGGCAAATACAATCGTGACAACGAAAGCGCTCAGAATAGTCGGAGGCAGCAGAGTCAAGAAGAGCGCCCTACTGTGCAAACCTGACAGCCGACGAGAGACGTGCAAAGCAGAGCTTCAGTGCCACAAAACCGCTCATCGGATCGCCTTGTGCATCTGCACGCTTTAAAAGCGCTAGCTTCGAACCTGAAAGATGAAAACCCCAGCTTCTGGTAGAAGCCGACTGCATCGGGATCCGAATGGACAAGTGGCTCTCTGATCTCAAGCGAAACCGCCAGCCGTTCGAGCTCTCCCGTGCCCACTCCTCTGAACATCAGCCGATATGGCAACGAGACGCACACGATCGCCCTTCCATCAGCTTTGCGTAAATCAGGCAGAGCGTCCCAAAACTCTACGGACAGCTGATTATAGGCCGCTTGGGGTTGCAAACTATCCGACGCATTGGAGCTTTTGCCGTGACAATAATTTTGAAAGACGAGGATCTGGTAGGTAGCTCCTTCATGAAAGTTGCAATCGATGCCGTAGAAGGTGCCTTTCTCGCTCGCGCTCATGGTAAGGCCGTGTCACCGCCAAGACATCACGTATCGTTTCCAGGAAGTGGGGATCTGGTCTTTACGGTAGGTGGTATTCTTGGAGAGAGGCCACTCGCAGGCTTTCGGGTCTACGAGACATTCGATGGGGCCGAGCACTCGCAGATAGTTGCCGTCTGGTCTGCAGACGATGCCAGGCTGAAAGGGATCATCCTCGGGGAGCGGCTGGGTGCTATCAGGACCGGTGCGATCGGAGGAGTGGCCATTCGGCACCTCAGTTCGCCGGAGGCCAATATCGTCGGCGTGTTAGGTAGTGGACTCCAGGCGCGAACCCAACTCGCAGCTGCGGCTGCCGTTCGCGAAGTCACAGTAGCTCGGGTTTATAGCCGTAATGAGATAAATCGCGCCGTCTTCGCCCGGGAAATGCAGCTTGAGCTTGGTATAGATATAAGACCTGCAGAGAGCGTCAGAGAGGCCGTGAGTGATGCCGATATCGTCATCTGCGCCACATCCAGTAACCGACCGGTGGTCACTGCCTCCGATTTGAAATTTGGCGCTCATATCAATACCGTTGGCCCGAAGACCCTGCAGGGATACGAGCTTGGGCTCGATATTGCCGATGCGGCGAAGATCATATCAACCGATTCCTCCGAACAGACACGTTCCTACGCGTCGCCCTTCTTCCTAACCGGTTCAGGCAACGAGCAACGCGTGGTGGAGCTCTCTGATATCATCGCGGGAACGGCGCTCGGCCGGACATCGGCGGCAGAGACGACTTTGTTCTGCTCGGTCGGCTTGGCAGGAACAGAGGTTGTCGTAGCCTCAGCAATCTTGGGCAACCTGTGAACTTGCCCCCTCCAAGCAGATGCCCCGACGATCCTAGTTTTGGGACAGTCTGCCCAAGTTTTGCTCGACATGTTAGCCCGACTTTTGCAGCGTTCGAAAGTTGGAGCATTTGCGACGGACGACCGGCGAATTGCAAGTTGTTCTGATCGGCCCAAGGCCGCGATCAAGGCTAGTTGCGGAAAAAAGCACAAAAGTAGAATCCATCGTTCGGGTTCACCCTATCTCAAGCCGTTGATTGCAGCTTTTGCATCGCATGGTTGGCATGTACCGGCGGTGGCCAACTGGGCCTAGTCTCATTTTGATAACGTGTGTCCGACTGCGGCACCAATCGCTGTGCCAACCGCTATCCCGATAGCGATGTTGCCAAGTACCAGTTCACCCACTGCCGCACCGATACCAATGCCTATCGCCCTTCCTGTAGCCATATCGAAAGCCTTTCGATCAATTCGCAAAAAGGACGACAATTACTCCGCCAGCGCTTTTAAAAGCTCGGCAAGGGCATCGTCATAGCCATTGTCCAGGCCGGGGGCACCGGACGTGGAACGGGCACCCATCGCGGTTGCGACTGCGGCACCATGGGTGAAATCGACGAGGATGTTCACCCAAAGCCGAGACCGTTGCGGTGACAGGCCAGCTCCCCCCAGCAGCGCCGCAATACTTTCAGTTATTCGCAGTGCCTGCGCGGGAAAGACCGATGGTCGGCTGAAAATCAGCAAGGTGAGGCCGGGATGATGCAAAACCTGCGCGTGATAGTCACGCAAGAGCGCCTCGATACGTGTGAGAGGAGTGCCAGAGGCTGGAGCAGAAACACCGCGATAGACCCGTTCCGACATGGCCCCGATCAGTCCGTCGCGGTCCCCGAAATGGTGGTAGAGAGTCATCGGATTGACCAGAAGCCGCTCGGCAAGTGCCCTGATGGTGAATGCCTCGGCACCTGTAGCATCCAGCAGGTCCAGGGCGGTGGCCAGCATGTCATCGGGAGAGGGAATGGCCTTGTCGCGAGGAGGGCGTCCTGGCGGGCGGTTCATGGCGCAATCCTGTAGTGCGACTGGACGAGGCCGGAAGCGAAAGCGCGGGTATCCTCATGGATGAGGAGGATGTCGGCGGGAATTGCGCCGAACAGGCTGCGCCCCTGTCCCAGCAGCACCGGAATGCGGGTGATCACCATGTCGGAGATCAGCCCGGCCCGCAGAAATGACTGAATGACGAGGCCGCCATCCACATAGACCCTCCGGCATCCCTCGGCTTCCAGCATAGCCATCGCCTGCTCCGGCGTTCTCTCGGCAGAAAACCGCACCTTTCCAGTAAGGTCTGGCGGGATCTGTTGGTCTCGGAGGGAATTCGACAGAACCAAAACCGGGCGCGTGTAGAGCCATGGTCTCACGTCGCGAATGGCTTCGTAGGTGCCTCGCCCCATGAGGATCACATCGATATCTTTGATGAAGGCGTCATAGCCGTGATCCTCGGAAGGGTCGTCACGCTCCAGCAACCAGCCTATGTCCTTGTTACTGCGTGCTATGAATCCGTCAAGGCTGGTGGCTATGAATACATGTCCGCTGATCATATCGGCCTCTATATTTATACACTGTATAATTAATATGATCGGGGAATGGTCACGTCAACCCACCCACGGCTCAGATCAGGATACAGGAGGCGAAAGGCACTCCGTCTCGCATGGCAGTCGACATCGGTTATTTCAAATGTCGGCGCAAATCCTCGATTTCGCCTTCGAGTTTTGCAGCCGCGCGCCGATTGAGGACGGCGACGAAGAGTAGAAAGGCGAATGTCAGTCCATCCGCAGTGAACGCGAATGATACTTTGCCGGCGAGGAACATACCGCCATAGATCATGGCGAAGCCGGGTATCATTGGTCCGACATACCAGAGCCAAGCCGATCGGAGCTGGACACGCTCATGCTCAAGGCGTCGCGTCAAATGATCGATTCCGGTGGCGGCCATGTCCTTGTGGCCCTTGATGCGACGACTTTTAGTAAAGAGGTGGAGACCAACGCACACCATGCCGGTCACCAGAGCTGCAAAGCCCGAGGCAATCAGCATGTCGATGGCGGAGTCGCCCGTGATGAAGGTGAACACGGCCATGAACAGGAGAAAGAGCGCCGCCGAGCCTCCAGTCAGATATTCGAGCGTGTTTCGGCGATTGGTCGTTCGGGTGAACTGCCGCTCGCGTTTCTTCACCTGGTCGAGAGTGATAGTCGCGGTTGTCATGGACTGTTCCTTCCAGTGATGTTGAGTGTCACTGTCGGCAGTCGGTTCGTCGCTCATCAAGCCCCTCCCATGTTGAAGCGATCGGCTATGAGGCGCTTGACGCGATGAACACGGGTGGCGACAGCGCCAGCCGAAAGCCCCGAAACTTCGGCGATGGTCGCCGCGCTCTCATCTTCGAGATAAAGGATCATCACCTGCCGATCGATCGGTCCGAGGCGCTCGAGGATGGCATATGCGCGTGAAAGCGCCTGCCGTTCGACCAGGTCCATCTCGGGTGATGGCAACGGATCAACAGGATCGTACTTCTCAAGATCATCGAGATCGACGGCATGATTCCAGCGTCTGGCCCTCGCAACATGGTCCGCGGCGACATTGGGGGCGACACGATACGTCCATGTTCGGAGTGAGCACCGGCCATCGAACGACTTCAGGCTGCTCCAGAGTTGGAAGTGAATGTTCTGCAGTAAATCCTGCCGTTCGGCGGGATCTGCTTCGTAACCAGCGGCCAGCCGCCCCAACGTGCTGCCGAGAAGTTCGACAGCCAGCGCGTATCGATCATCGGCATCTTCGGGCAGTTCCGACTCGAAAGTTTTCGTTTGGCAGGTCATGATCATAGAGAGATAGTCACACTGCAGCGGGATTTCTTACATCCCGCCCAACGCAGCTTTCTGGCTGTCTGAGACTCGAACCGCTCTGGCTACGCTTTGCCAGGACATAAGCAGGTCCATGCGCCGGAGATTCCGGCGGCTGCACGCCCATGCATGATCCGGGTCGCCCTTGTCGCGAAACTACCGATTGAAATTTCGATTTTGCGACTGAGTTTTGCGCCGCTGCAGAATAGGGATTTTTGCGCCGGAATCCATAGCACTAGACCGGCGCATTGCAGGCCGGTCTATATATGATAATGTGCTTTATCATATATAGCAGGGGCGACCATGACACGGGACGAATACGAGCGCGATGTATGCGCAAGAAGCGGTGCGGCCGTCGATGTCCCGTTCAAGCCAGATGTGTTCATCGGGAACTGGAAACCGAAGGTCGCTGAGTGCCACGCCAATGTGGATTACTGGGTCGCGCATCACGCTGGGTATGCCCCTGTGTGCGGATGGCTGTGCTACGCAAGCTTTGGCCCTGATAGTCGCGGCTATACCGCCCATTCCGTTTTGCGTCATCCTAATGGTGGGCTGGTTGATATTACGCCGGTCGAAGACCGCAATTTTGTTCATCGGTGGTTTATTGAGCATTTGGGAGATGACACGACATTTCTGGAAATGAGGAAAGATACCCTCATCAATCTCACGTGTCAGGGCAATTTCCCCGCTCCGCCGCTCGACCCTATGTGGGCGTTGCAACTATATGAACGGGAGCCGGAGGAAGGGCTGTGAACCAGATTGTCACCCTCGGGGCAGCTGTCCTTGACCTTCCGACCATGGTGGCAGGCGACACGCTGACCAAGCGGCGCTTCCTGGAATTTTTCACCGCGAACATCCGCAATCCTAATACCCGAAAAGCCTATGCGCGATCCGCAGCCGCGTTCCTCGATTGGTGCGATCGGCGGGGTATTGCCGCGCTGACGGCAATCCAGCCTATACATGTGGCCACCTGGATTGAGGAGATCGGTCGAAGCCATTCTGTGCCGACCGTGAAACTGCGCCTGGCTGCAATCCGTCATCTGTTTGATTGGATGGTGACAGGGCAGATCATGCCGACTAATCCCGCTCATTCGGCGCGAGGGCCGTCTTATTCGACAAAAAAGGGCAAGACACCCGTATTGTCACCGGAAGAAGCCCGGCACCTGCTTGCCAGTATTCCGGATGATACGATCGCTGGAAAGCGCGATCGAGCATTGATTGGCTTGATGACTTATTCCTTCGCGCGCATCGGCGCCGCTCTCAGTATGAAAGTCCGGGACGTCTATGTGCAGAGCCGCCACTTATGGGTGCGGTTACACGAGAAGGGCGGTAAGCGTCACGAGATGCCATGCCATCACACACTTGAGGCCTATCTCGACGGCTACATGGAGGCCGGCGGTTTGAAAGACCATCCGCACAGCCCGTTGTTTCGCACAATCGCGCGCGGAACCGCTACGCTTTCTGAAACTCCCCTGCCCCAGGCAAATGCCTATGCGATGATTCAGCGGCGGGCCAAAGCGGCGGGGATCGATACGGCCGTCTGCTGTCATACATTTCGAGCAACCGGTATCACAGCCTATCTCAAGAATGGTGGGACGCTCGAAAAGGCTGCGCACATGGCAAACCATTCTTCGACGCGCACCACACAGCTCTACGATCGTCGCGATGATGAGGTAAACCTGGATGAAGTCGAGCGGATTTTAATATGAAGATCGCGGATCAATATGAAGATCGCGGATCAAAAGGAGTGTGTCTTGTGAATCCGGAATTCGCGAAGCTTGTTGATGACGCGGCCAACGTTAAGACATCCGGCAGGTGGGGTGCCATGGACGCTAAGATCAAACGTCTGGCTGCAACGCCGGGCGACGGTAATGAGTGGTATGTGCAACTATTTGGCGCTCTGTGTTGTCAGGTATTTTCAGAATATCACCAGCTAGAAACTGCCTATAGTGATGGACGCGAGAATGCTTCCTTGCTCGCTTGGCGGGCGAGAAATCTTCTCGAATTATCGGTGTGGTCTAAGTATTTTACAACAAGCAGGGTGCATGCGCGTCGTCTTTATGAGGACGCTGGCCGCGACGTACTCGATCTCTTTAGTGCTTTCGAGAAATGGGGCCAAGCAACAGCCCAATCGACTGACTGGCTCGGTCCGCTTGCGAGCGGAAAACAAGAACTATCTCAGCGTGCAGCGGCGGAAGGGATTGAAACTTTGGAAGGCTCTTACAAAAGTGTTGCCAAGGCAGCTGAAGATTGCGGGATTAGCGATCATTATAGGCTCTTCTTCAAAATGCTATCCAAATTTGCTCATCCAACGGCGATGCAAATTCTGGGCGTTCCTGATGAAGCAAGACATTCTCTGCAAAGAGATTTTTTCTTCAGCCACGGGTGCCTCTTCTTCGCCGGAGCCTTCGCCGCCCTTGAAAGTGAGGCATCGGAATAAAATTCTTTGCCTTCGACGATCCCTCGAAGTGATGACGCGCGGCCGGTGACGTGATTCAATGCCGCCCATCCCTTCAATGGAGTATTCGGCATGATCGACCGCCGCGAATTTGTCACCGGCCTTGCAGCGGTTGCCGTGGCTGGCGTCGCTCCGGCGCACGCCGCCGCCGATCCCGCTTCTTGTTCGCTCTGGCCGCCCCTCCCGCTGGCGATCCTACCAACCCCGCGCCTTTATCGCCGCCATTTTTGAGACGGCCATGTGTTCCCGCTGCCATGTCGATATGCGCGGCGACGATGACGTGACCTATTTGCATGTTCCGAGCGGCTTTCATTTCGCCGTCTGACGCGCCTAACGCCGTTTGGTGGATGTGCGCACCGGAAGCGCTGCCGCTTCCGCTTTACGATTCCCACATAACGCATATTGGCCGCGCTGTTGTTTTCGCTCATTTCAATAGCATCGCACTTGCACGCGTTCGGCGCGGGCGTGACGGCTCTTTCTTTGTCGATTACCAAGACCCTCGCCACACGGAGCCCCGTTCTGCCCGAGCCCAAGCGACTACCGCTGGCGCGGCTTATGCGACTGTCTCTGTGTTTCTTTCCGATTCTGATCTTGGCGGTTCGCGTCCTTCTCTGCCAGCAGTTCCTACTGAGCTTGACGTTGGCGCTCGATCTCAGGCGACTGATTCACGTCGGCCGGAATGGGCCTTGACGGGTTCTGGTCGACCGCACGTTCGGCACGCACAGCCGCATTCGCCTCAGCTTGCGTTCGGTAGGAGTGGTCCTCACCGCCACCGTCGATCGGCCGTTCGCTCGTGGCCGTACTGCGTTCGGCCTGGCGGACTTCCCGTTGCGCCTCGACATCGGTACGCTCGCGTACAGTCTGAAGGGCGAGCTCGATTTCAGCATCCGTTTTTTGGCCTGGCCCCTGCATGCTCGATCCCTCGGCAAAGCCAGATCGCTTTTCTTCGCCAGCCTGGTCTTGTCTCCGGCGTTGCTCCACCTTCTCCCGTGCGACCGTCAATTTGTCCTGTAGCTCGGGATTGCCGATCTTGAAGCCATGTTCCACAGCTAGCTCAACAGCCAGGGCCTTGTCGCGTTCGGATCCGTTGACGGTAATCTTGTCCCACTTCCTTGCCGCCTCGCGCATTGCCGCGAGCATCGATTCCCGATCGCGATCGGCAGGCTTTACCTTATCACCATCGATGACCGGAGCCTTGGGCTCACGGAGGGGTGACTGCGTGGCCGTCGATCCGGCTGCTTGGGCTTGCACCTCTGTCTTTACCTCGCCGATCCGCAAACCAGCTGAGATCCCACCACGGTCGGCACGGTCCCTGGCGATCCGTTCGCTGGCAGCGACGAGCTTGTCCTGCAGCTCGGAGTTCGTGATCTTGAATCCGTGTTCTGCGGCAAGCTCGATGGCCACCGTCTTGTAGCTTTCCGTACCATTGATCGTCAGCGACCCCCATTTCCGGGAGCCAACCTGCATGGCGGCCAGCACCACTTCCCGATCCTTCCAATCGGCAATCTCCACCTTGTCGCCATAATCGGTGAAAGCGACACCGCCGATCCTGCCACTTTCCTTGCGATGGATGTATCGGATCACCTCACCGCGCTCTTCGGCGACGAACTGGCGGAACTCGTGCTTGGTGGGCAGCACAAAGGTTTCACCCTGGACGAGGCCTCGTTTCCTCTCGATACTCTCCTGCGTCGCCAGCATCTCCTGCTGGGTCTGCTTCAGCTTGCCGTCCAGCTTTTCGATCTGCGGCTGCTGGTCGACAGGCAGATGCTTCTTGATCACCTCCATCTGGGCGTCCATCTCCGCGAAAGAGGTATTCATCACCTTCAGGTTTGCCATGTCGTCAGTCTCCTTTGTTGCTCTACCTGGCTGATGTCGGATGGATTGGTGGTCGCCGGCGTTCTGCGCCATTGCCTTCTGCGCCATTGAATGGGCGGCAGTCTCACTGCGCTCACGGAACTGCAGGACGCTTGCCGTCACCGTCTCGGCCGGCACGAGCGGGCGCATCCTATCTGCAAGGTCTCGCGCCACGACGAAGTGGTCACCGCCGCCGCCGATGCCAGATTGACGACGCGCCGGCGCGATCCGATGCATCTCGCTCGGGTGAACATCGATGAAAGTCAGCGTTCCGCCATATCGGTGCGCCAATTCCGCCGCCGCCGCGCGATCGCGGGTGACGATCGGCACTGAGGAGCGGGTTCCAGGCCGTTCCGCCCGATAGAGACGCAAGACGCCTGCTTCCGGTGCAGTCTCCGCCGGTGATTGCAAAGTGGCCGCCACATCGCCCCAGCCGCTTGCTGCGGCTCTAGCATGGCGCTTTCCTTCTTCTCGTGTCGGAATGTGTACGGCACCCGTCTTTACCGCCTCGACGCGTCGGCGCACGTTTTCCGATGCAATGCCTCGTTCCACGCGCTGAATATCCTTCTGCTTATAGCCGGGAGGGTTCGCACGCTCGAACCGGCTCATCGCGTCCATCGGAATATTGCGTTCGCGCGCCTCTTCGGCAAGTGTCTTACGCCAGCGCTTAAAATCCTGGATCCGCGGATGAAGGCGCTCGCCGGTCTCCGACAGCATTTTGACGGCGGCATGAACATGCAGGTGCTGTCGATCCTCGTGCAGCACAAAGGCATAGCGATGCCCGGCAAACTCTCGGCCAAGCGTTGCACGCACAGCATCAACGAACCTTTCCCTCGGCGTTCCCGGCTTGGCGCTGAAGATGATATGGGCGACGTCGCGTCGTTCCTGCGAACGAAGATCACGCTTCCAGTCCTTCGCCTCTTCCAGCGACGTCGCGCCAGCACCGACCACGACATCATCGGCAAATGATCCGTTTCTGTCCTGGCGAGCCGACTTCACAGCAAGACGCGTCCCTTTGCGAACCTGAGCGAGGTAACGCCCGACCCCTTCGACCCCATGGGCAAAACCATGGAACTGCACTTCCGTGTCGGCACTGAGCGATGCCTTGAGGTGTATCTCGAGGTTGCCCAAGGATTTTCGATTGTCATAGATGCGCTGCGACTTGGGCTCACCGGGATGGGCACGTGCGGCCGCACTGAGAACCACTTCGACGATCCGTCCCTCCCCTACAGCATTCGGCTCGCTCCGCCATGCAAAGCGGTGGCCTGGCAACGCCTGTTTTAACGTCTCGCCCACGGCCTCGTCTGAGCTCGATCGGACGGTCAATGACAGTCGCAGCACGTCCTTCGATGGCTGGCGCCCATCTTCTTCGGCCCATTCATCAGCAAGCGTTTGGATCCATGGTCCACCGGCAACCTGCTCGCCGGTTTCGCGCTCAACGGTCAACTCGCCATTGCGGCTCTGGTAGGTCAGAAGCTTGCCGACACGGGTACTGCCGGCGGCATAACTCACCAGCTTGACCACGGCCGGCTGCGAACCTCCCGCAACCGCCAAGCGCTCGGCCGGGCCGGCAGTCCGGATCCCCGAACCCGCTTTCGCACCGCCGGCGGCAACGTTTGAGCCGGAATCCGGCTCTGCCTTGCCAAATGAGCCAGCGCGTCCAGTGGTAGAGACGCCGGCGCCTCCCCCGCCGCGGCGCTTGCGCCATTCATCTTCGAATGCCATGGGAACGGGAATGAACCCCGTACGCGGCTTGCCGCCCGTATAGGGCGTGCCATTGCCGAGGCGACGCTTCGGCTTTGGTCCAGGCTTCTGTCGAATTTTCCTGGCAGCGAGGCTGTCGAGATCCTGCTGCTGGAAATTGCTCGACGCCCGCCGTTTCTTCCGCCGTTCGATATCGTCAAGCAATTCCAGGAAAGCGTCGACGTCAAACATCGGCGCTTACCAGGCGCCGAGAGCGAGCACGGCTCCTGGCGCGCAGGTCGTCGAGATCGCGTTCGTGCTGCACAACTAGCCTGGCGAGCCGTTCCACGCCGCCGTGCAGATGTTCGTAACCGGGAGCCCGGCCGCTGTTCAGCGCCCGGGCAATCTGGTTGAGGTTCACGCCCACTTTGCGAAGCTGAACCACAGTCGATTTAAGCCGCTGCGCCGCCTCGCCCTCGAAGGTTGGTCCAAAGCCACCCGCTTCACGCGCCAATCGCCGCAGCACTTCGCTGGTGGGGAGTAGCGCCTCCTCCGCAAACGTCGTCAGCGCGGCAAATTCCGCTTCCGACAACCGGACACGCACCGATCTGGTTCGGTTCGCCCGCCTTTGTGCAATCGAGGTCTCGCTCATTTCTTCTCGCTCCGGTCGCCCTCTGGCGACTGCCGGACGAGCTCATCAGCCTTTAGGCCGCCCATCGGGCACATGTCAGTTTTCGTACACCGAAAACTGCTATCCTGCCAACAAAATAATTCCCTTTTATCGTTTATTTTCAAATAGTTATATCACTTGTGACACTTGCAACACTGACATCAGTGCCACCATTGTCAGAACTGTCTGTCGTGCCAATACTGATTGCAGTGGCCGGCGTTCGGAAAGCTCTTGAACGATCAGAAGTGATGGCAGCGACAACCGCGAAGAACGGCCGTCAGTCGGCGCTCTGATCAAAGCTCCGGAACTGACAGCACTGCTGGAAGTGGCGAAACGGGTAACACTGGCAACGGCGCGGAAGCTGCGGCGAGTGCCGTAAGCAATCAGGCTTGCAAAACTGTTCGTCGCGTTATATTTGCTATATATGTAATCATTCACCGCATCATGAAGATCCTGGAAATGACCATTATCGCACTGGCGAACTCCAAGGGCGGCGTTGGCAAATCAACCCTGTGCCTGCTGATTGCCTCTGAACTTGCTGAGAACGGTGCCAGCGTTCTCATCGTCGACGCCGATCCGCAGCAGTCCTGTCGTCAATGGGTGGATCGGTGCAAGCGCGCCGGCACGCTACCGTCCTCACTGCTGGTCATGTCGGCCTCTTCACCACATGACCTGAAGGTCTTGCTCACGACGGCCAATGCATCGATCATCCTCATCGATGTCCAGGGTTCGATCAACGATCTCCTGATCGCGGCCATTGTTGCAAGCGACATCACGCTTGTGCCGGCGAAGGCCAACGTGATGGAAATGGTCGAGACCGTAAAACTGTTCGAATGGGCACAAAGCAGTCTCAAACGCGCGCCGCTCAGGCTCCTTCTCAATCGCGTCGAAGGCATCGACACCAGGACAGCGGCATTCCAGGACGCCGTCCAGATGATCCGCGCCAACAAGCTTCCGGCCCTCCCCACCTTCGTTCGCGCCAGAAAAGTCTATGAGCAGTTTTCCAAAGAGGCCGGTTCGCTTGCGCAGATCGGCAAGGATCCGAGCAAAACCGAACAGGTCACCAAAGCCCGCGCCAACATCGTCGGCGTGATCACCGACATCACCAGGACAATCGGTGAAACTGACTGAGTGAACGGAGGAGAACTTGAACGAAATTCCGCCACCACCAAAATCGCGCCGTAACCTCTCGGATCTGGATTCCCTGATCGCCGATTCCATCGGAAAAATGGGGTCATACGGCGAGATGCATGGATCGCCAAAACCCAGCCAGAGTTCAAGCGAGCCACCCTCGACAGAACCGCGGCCGCAAACGGTCGATCCTGATTCTGGCTCCATCGACGACAAGCCGGAACGGTTTCAGATATCCCTGTCTGGCGCAGTGATCATCGCCTCCAAGCTGGAGGCACTCAAACAGAAGACGACAGCCGGCGAGATTACCGAACGGGCGCTCAGATCATATCTGGGGATGCCTCCCAAGGCCTGATCTCAGACTAAGCACACCATGCGAGGAAACCAATATTCGGCTGGATCGATTATGCCAGGAACATCATCGATCAGATTTTCCACGAGCCTTCGGCAGACCCTACGGCGCTACCTGGCGGGCGCGGGCTGCCTCCGGCTGTTCCGTTCGCCTATCGGCTCACTCCGGCCACGGGCGCACCGTCTGACGGCGCTGCGGCTGGAAAACCCCGGTCACGTGATTTCGTCACTTGTACGGAATCGTATAGGGTCGCTCTTTGTCATCGCTTCAAGTAACTCGACCTACAGGAGACAGCTATGATCCCGTCGCCAGCTCAACAGCTAATCGACAAAATAAAAAAACTTTGTGCAGAGGAGCGGCAGAAGATTGCCGAATTGAACCGCCATCTCGGGCCTGGGCTAAAAACACAACTTCGGGAAGCATCTTCCAAGCTTGACAACGTGGAGCAATTATTTCTGGACCCAAAAATTCTCGCGGAAGATCGTAATCCGGGTCAATGGACACGATGGCTGAATGCGGCCAATAAAGTTTTTGCCTTGGCTGTTAGCCACCGCGAGAGAGTCGAAAAGCTCCAAAACACGTACGGTCCGGACGCCAAGTCATTTTAGCGCATGCGGTGCGTCGATAGCGAGCCGGACTCGCCGGCACATAGAATCGGCGCCGTAGGCGAACGTATTCTGAGTGATCACGGATTTGAATCGCGACGGCCCAATCGATTCAAATTCCGAATTGGACGTGCATTTGCTTGCGTGCGACTCTTCAGTCATGAACGCCCTAACCTGCCGCCTTCACATTAAGCGCGTCGACCCCAACAGGAACATGGCGCGCTACTATGAACTTTCTCTCGAGCCAACACTCTTTGGCGAGATCTCACTTGTCAGAACCTGGGGGCGGATAGGCCGACGCGGCCAGCGGCGCGTTGAGCTATTCCCCACGGAAAAGCAGGCCGTCGAGCTGTTCCTGGAACTCTTGCGAAAAAAACGGGCTAAAGGCTACAAACCAGACCGGCCTGCCTCGATCTAGAAGCGCCTAACGTTGCAAAATGGGAGCCGGTGAATGGCCCGCTCCCTTCATTCAGGCGGGTAGGATTTCAGTAGGAGCAGCGGATTTCACAGCGCCGCTGAATATTTCTGGATGCAAGCACCACGGGCCGCGAGTCGCGCCATCAGTCGATAATGTCGATGATCTCGTAGCTCTTCACAAACGCGCCTATGCCGTCATTCAGCAGGGCAAAAATGCTCTCCCTAGAGATGGGAACAGTTTCGATCTTCTCCAGCTGCATCGGTGGCCAGCTGCTCTCCGGCTCGCTCTCAACGTCTTCGCGCAGTTCGCGGAGCGCCTCGCGGGCACTGCCCTCGTCGTAAAAGAAAATATCCGGAATCCCTGTATAGGCCCAGCGATCGTCACGGCCTTCATCGACACGTGCGTAACTGTAGAAGGTGAACGATCCACCCTGAGACATGCTTTACCTCCAAATGCTTTCCGACACTGTCGGGGAACTGACGTGACCGGATATGAACGGCATCCAACCAGATTGCTACTCGCAAAAGTGTTAGCTCCAGGTCAATTGCAGGATTCAACAGTCCCTGCGATAGGTGTCGCGGCCGCCGCCGTCGGCAAGCTTTGGACCAGTTGCGACGCTAACATCCGTTTCAAATGTGCCGAAAACAGCCATTGCGGAGTTCGCGAAATTCAAGACGAACTGACGGTCAAAGAGCAACGGTCACTGTCTTCGAGGCGGTGTCAAGAATGGCGTTCGCACCGACAGGTACGCTCAACGGCTGACGCCCATGCCCCAGCGGCAGCCCGCCGAGGACCGGAACCGCAAGGCGATCAAGGTGCTCGCGCAACAAGTCGATAATGGAGAAGCGGCGGTCCAGATCAACTCCGGTGAACTGCCCCAATGCAATCCCGGCAACCCCATCGAGATGGCCGGCCTTCCTCAGCATCGTCAGTTGTCGGTCAACTTGTCCGATATGCATGTTGACGGCCTCGAGCAGCAATATTGCGCCGTTCAAGTCTGGCAGCGCCCAGCCCGCGGCTGTCGACACCATATCGAGATTGCCGCCAATCAACGTTCCTTCGACCGTCCCCCCGGTTGTCAATGCTGACGTCGGCTCGTCGGGTCTGGAAGCAACCGTGACGGGTTCGAAAACCATCAGCGCCCTCCGCAACGCCTCTCGATTCACGTCTCCGACAGCACCATCTTCCTCGGCCATGAGCGCCCCATGGATACCGACCAGCCCACAGTGTTTCTGCAGGCTAAGATGCAGCATCGTGATGTCGCTGAAGCCAATGACGAACTTCGGGTTTCTTCGTGCCGCCTCGAAGTCGAGGCGGTCGGCAATGCGATAGGATCCCTGCCACCGCGCGTCGCGAAGATCGTGCGAACCGTGGGGTCACGGAGCGCAGCGTTGAAATCGGCTAGCCGCTCATCATCGGTTCCGGCGAGAAAGGCTTCCTTTCGAAAGATGTGTTCGCCGAAGTCGACCGTCAGACCCCAGCTCTCAAGGATAGCTGCCCGCTGGTAGACCTCATCTTTGTCGGGGGTGCTTGCCGGCGATACAAAACGGACCTTGTCCCCGGCTTGCAATTTCGGGGGAGTGATTGCCTTTGGGTTCGGTGAGACGATCTCCACCCGCATATTCACCAGCCGCCCTCAAGTTTCAGTGAGGTTGAAGCCGTCACCGACGAGGATCTGGTCATTTTGTTGAATGGTGAATTGATACAGATCCTCGAAAGGGTTGGAAGCCGGACCGCTCAATGTTCGCTCCTGTGCTGTTTGTCGTTAACGGCCCTGTCGATCCGCTCGATCTCTTGGATCTCCTTCTTGATCGCTTCCTTGGCTGCATTCAGAGCAGCCATATAGCCGGCCTCGAACGCCTGACGCGCGTGGTCTGGCTGTCGGTGTTCCTTGTCTTTGCGATCGAGGCTGTCCCACCAGCGCTCGAATGACATGATGGTGCTCATGCATTTCCTCTCTCGATGCGTTTCTAGCTATGCAGCGACTATGGCGGATGCATTCTATCCGAAGAATCCTTCTGCAGCTGCCATCTGCGAGCGCATGCAGAAGTCGGGTTTATATTGTTTTAGTAGGCATTTGATGAAGGGCTCGTGCTCCGCTAGTGGGCCAATTCCTGCGGTTGACCTGCTTCGCGTTGCGAGCGATATGCAGCTATTATGCCGGTCTCGGGAATCGAACCGCCGACTCTCACCTTTTTCTCCGACCAAAGTGATGAGCGATCAACGCATAAGCCGCGTCTGGTGATTTGCCATGTGAGATGCAGTTAGCGCCAAAGCTAAACAACGCGGTACCAGATAAAAGGTCTTCAAACAATGCTCGTTGCATGTCAGATCAATATCGCATCGTTAGGAATCCATCGGACTAATCCACAGCGAGCAAGCTCATTGCGATAAACACGCATCTCGTCTATCGTCCGAAACAAGCATACATATTTCGGACGACCCATTGAGTCCGAAAAAGGACTACAATTTTCGGTCATGATAGACATGCAGTTCGATCTGAAACCAGCCATTCTCGCGCGCATCCACGCTGATGCGCCGCGCAAGGTCTGGACGCCCTCGGATTTTGTCGACCTCGCCTCGCGCGACGCCGTCGACAAGGCGTTGCAGCGGCTGACGAACGCTGAAACTCTGAGGCGGATCGATCGCGGTCTCTACGACCAGCCCGGCTTCAACAAACTCACGCAGAAAGCTAACCCGCCCGATCCACGTTCGGTCATCGACGCCGTCGGGCGCCGCGACCAAACCCGGATGGTTGTAGACGGCATGACTGCGGCAAACGACTTGGGCCTGACCGACGCCGTGCCGGCGAAGATCGTCGTCCATACCGATGCGCGTCGGCGGCCAATCAAACTCGGCAACGTGACGATCACCTTTCGTCCAACCGCTGCCAGCAAATTGTTTTGGGCCGGACGACCGGCAATGCGTGTCGTTCAGGCGCTTTACTGGCTTCGCGATCTTTTGAGCCGTGAAGGTGAGAGTGATCGCGTCAAGCGCAAACTTTCTAAGCTTTTCGAGGATTCAACTGTAGGCCCCGCTATCAAAACCGATCTTGCAACGGGCATTACCGCGCTTCCAACATGGATGTGGGTGTTTCTCAAGCCGCTCATCGAAGGCGGGGTTGGTGATCATGACCGGCACGTCGCCGATGATGATCCTGATGATGATTATCATGACGATGATCGGCATCACGCCGCTAGTATCCGTTCGAGGAACAAGTCAGTCTCAACCCGTAAAGCGAAAAGCGCCAAGAGCGATTCAACCCAAGTAATGAAAACATGAATCCGGCTTTTGACGAGGTCCTCGCAGCGGGATCGGACGCAATGTTGAGCGCCTTCGATACAACGGCGCTTCGGCTCGGCACAGCGTCTCAAAATATTGAGAAAGATTTTTGGGTCTGCTGGGCGCTCGATACTTTATTTCATGGTCTACGAGAAGGAGGGCCCCGTCTGCTGTTCAAAGGCGGCACGTCGTTATCCAAAGGATTCGGCCTGATCAGTCGATTCTCTGAAGACATCGACGTGACAGTTTTTCGGGACGATATCGGTGAGCCGGCGACGATTGAGGAGCTTGACGCACTCAGCGGAAAGAAACGTCGGGCGCGGCTTGATGCAATCAAGGACGCCTGTCGAGTCTACATCAACGGGGCGCTGCGCGAAGAGTTGACGACGATACTGCAGGATCGGCTCAAAGCTGCCGGCCTCGATAATCATTCCGCTCGAGTGGAGCCAGACGACACCGATCCCGACGGGCAAACCCTGCTTATTTGGTATCCGACGGCGACGCCGCGATCGGATTATGTGCGGGCAGCGATCAAGATTGAGTCCGGCGCGAAATCCGCGCTCGATCCGAACAGCGAAGTGCCCATCAAACCCTATGTCGACGATGATCTGCCTGCGCTCGACCTAACCGTTCCGGCTGTGCGCACTGTCGATCCCCAACGGACGTTCTGGGACAAGGTGGTTATTCTGCATGGGCTGCGGCGCTGGTTCGACAAGCGCGGCGAGCTGAAAGGCGGCGGCCAACGCGTATCCCGTCACTATTATGATCTGCACAGGCTTGCCCCGACGCCGACTGGCGCTTCCGCCATCAACGACAGAGCGCTCGGCGCGGACTGCGTGGCGCACGCCCGGATGTTCTTCAATCGACCCGATTTCGATCTCGCGAGCGCTGCGCCGGGCTCGTTCGCGCTTGCGCCCCATGACGCGATGATCCAGCAGCTCCGCACAGATTACCGGGCCATGCAGGGCATGATCTTCGGAGAGCCTCCGGCGTTTGAAGCCGTCCTTGAGAGTATCGCCCTGCTTGAGGCGCGCTTGAACGAAAACAGCGATGGTTCGAGCGCCTCTATCGGATACTGACCGAACGGGTGCTGCGCAGCTGCCGAAAGTGATGTACTAAAACGAAAAAGCCCGGTGCGGGAGGAGTAGCGCTGTCCGTCTGATCGTGGCGGCTCGGGAGGAGGTGAACTGCATCGATATTAGGAGGGTAATGTTGCGCTGCACCAATGTCAACATTTTATATGCTGCGTTGCAGCACTATCAGTGCCCTAGCAATGCCGAGGCGCGAATTGTCGGGGTCGTCGTCGAAGCTGAGAAAGACCGATCGAAACCGGCCCCTCTCAATAGTGCTTTGCCGTGGAGCCAATTAGGCCTGGAGATTATCCGCCGACATCTTGCCGGACTTACGGTCCTTGACCAGTTCGTAAGAAATCTTCTGACCGTCGTTCAAACCGCGGATGCCTGCCCGTTCAACCGCAGAGACGTGAACGAACACATCCGGGCTGCCGTCGTCGGGCTGAATAAAGCCGAAACCCTTTGTTGAATTGAACCATTTTACTGTACCAGTCGCCATCGCTGGGCTCTCCAAATTATGCCGTCAGACCTCTCTGCGGAATTGCATCGTATCGTGTGCGATACGCCGGAGGAAAATAGGAGGTTTGCCGGCAAGTGCAAGTCTGTCGATTGCCGCTAAAACGTTCTGTAGCCATGGATCGACATCTGTCATGATCTGTTCTGGATATTCGCTATGTGGCGTGACGCCAGCGCCAGCGCGCCAAGCCGGAGGTGCCGTCTCACAGAGTGCGCCCAGGGGCGGCAAAAAACATAACCCCGCTGTTCACTGGCGTCCTGGGTAAGGTGGCAACAAAGATGTGTTGACGCTCGAACCACCACCCTCCAATGGGGCCCGGCTCACCCTGCCGAGCCGATAAGGCCGAAGGGCCGGCATACAGCCTGTACTCATCGACCTCAGCTACTGGTCTTTGATCTGATAGATCGCCGCATTATCCTGCACCTCGCGAAGTCCCTTGTATGACGGATGTCGCAGCTTCCCATCGCCCGTCCAGGCACGGTACTCGATCTCAACGATCAGCGTTGGCTGCGAAAACACAATGCTTTTGCCCTTGACAGGCACCGGTGGCGTCTTGGTCTTCAATCGGTCGAGGGTACGCTTGAGATCGGCCGCGATGGCATCTGTGAACCCTGTGCCAACCGAGCCGACGTAGACAAGATCGGGGCCTTGTTGAGCGGCAAGCAAAAGACTACCGACCGCTGCGGGGTTAACAATCGACGGCTCATAGCCGACGACGATAAAGCTGTCGCTTTGAACGCATTTGATCTTCAACCAATCGCCGTGCCGGCCTGAGCGGTATGGACGGTCTCTGTGTTTGGCGATGATGCCTTCAAGGCCGTGCTCGCAGGCGCTCGCAAACAAGACATCACCGTCTGCTTCAATCTCTTCGGAGAGGCGTATAACGCCGGCTTCGTCCTTCAACAGATCCTCGAGCAAATGCCGACGTGCCGACTGTTCCATTCCAGTCAGATCATGGCCATCAAAATACAGGAGATCAAAAGCGTAGAAGACCGCCGCGTTTGACGACAGATTCCCCCCTCGCCCACCCAGCGACTGCTGCAAGGCGCTGAAATCCGACCGCCCTTCGTCATCGAGAACGACGCCTTCTCCATCGAGAATGGCAGTCGCGACCGCAAGCGTCTTGGCGGCTTTGGCGATCGCCGGGAAGCGGTTGGTCCAATCATGCCCTCCCCGCGAGATAATCCTGATGCCGCTGGGCTCGATGTGAACCGCCAGACGATAGCCATCCCATTTGACTTCAAAGGCCCATTCCGGTCCTGTTGGCGGCGTCAATTTCAACAACGCCAGACACGGTTCGATCCGTGTTGGCATGGGATCGAACGGCAGCTGCGGCTGCTGAGGGTCCCGTGCTGTGCGTGGACGGCTGCGCGCAGGCGCATCGCTGTCGTGCGAAAGACCGATCGGGCGTGGCTTTTTCGATGGCGGCTTGGTCATGGTCAATACTCCGCCAGACAAAGCTTAAGAACCCGTCACGTCCCAACTTTGCAGAAACGCGGGCCTGATATTGAACTGCAAGTGCGTATGTTCGGCCGCTATACGGGTTTCGCTTTGGCGGGCCGACCCCGTGGCTTTTTGATTGACGCGGGTCCCAGGCTTGCCGGCGATTTGGCGGTGCGGTGCGCTTTCGACTTGGTTTCACCAGGCGCGGCATCTGTAGCCTCTGCCTTGGGCGCCGGGATCTGGTCATTGGTTGCCATCTCGCCGATGCTCGCCTCACCAACCTCCTCCGATGCCTGAAGCCAATGGCGGAAATCCCCGCCGTCAGGCCGGCCCTCGGCTTCCCACAGCTGATATGCACGGCGCCCAATTAATTCATCGCGGTCGATAGCCATCTTGATCTCCTAGACCTCACCGGGGACCCAATCCAGACACCTGGGTCTCGGCAAATACCTAGCGCAACGCACGACGAAAGAAAGACCACAACTATCGAGGCAGCCGCCGGAGCAAAATCCCGGCGGAACAGCGGTTCGAATAGCAATTAGCCGGTGTTCGCAGCACTCCCTCCGTTCGCCCTTGCCAGCGACATCACCATCGGACCAATGGCAAACTCTCCGCGCTCGGCGCGCCGCGTTAGATCTCTGAGATATCCACCGGCTGAGTTGATATATCCCGCCCTCTCCAGCACACAGGCAATCACGGTTGCCGCATTTTCGGGCCCCATGACGCCGCAAGCCTCTTCGTAAGCGCTCGGGCTGACCCCGAGCATAGATCTGACCACGACAGCTGCCGCCATCAGATCACGCCAACTGCCCACTGATCCCCCCGGCCCATACATCGCGATCTCAGGGCAGGCCTGCAGAACCAGCCCGAGCGGAAAGGATTTTAGCGGGGGTCCATCCGCGCTCGGTCTATCGCGGCGGACTGTTCGTAGACCTCCGCGATAGCTGACAGACCCCTCTGCCCTGCCCTCCTCCATCGCCTCTTCGCCGCTATCAGCCATCACTTCCGAAGTTTCGCCCTGCTTCTTGTTCGAAGCTGGTTCAAGATCAAAGATAGATTCGGGTTTTGAAATCTGTATGTGGCGCTCAGTTTGAGACTCATTGCCGTTCATATTTTGTGCTTTTATCCGAATTTCCAATAGGTTGAGCACTTCTTCCCTCAGCATTTCCATCTCTTCGAGGATTGGGGCAATCTGGGCGACGTTCGGCGAACGCGGAATACGATGAACTAGGCTGCGGAAATGGTCGTGGATCATGCTCCAGTCGCCAGCAATCCCCTCCTCCAGAGCGGTTTCGATCAGCTTTGCTATATCCCGCCGGCAAAGTGACAACCGCTCGCGCGTCGCTCGCAAAAGCGCCCGATCGGCTGTCACCTGCGCTGCGAGTGATTGGATCTCGGCCGACCGCGACAACAACGGCGCTACGCTGAAGCCGAACGCCTGGTTGACGTCACCATCGCCGTCGCGGCGGGCATAGCGCTTTCCATTCGGACTGTCCTTCCGGATCAATAGACCGACACCAACCAAGGCCGCGAGATGCCGGCGCAAGGTTGCTGGCGCTATTCCGTGTGCCCTAATGGATAGCTGCATGTTCGAGGGAAAAACGACCAGTCCGTTCTCCTCGGATAGTTCATTGCCGGGATAGAAGCTCAACAGTGCATTTAACACCGCCAGAGCCCTGTCGGTTACACCTAGCAATGGTTTGGCTTCACAGAGCGCCCTGAACAGCTTCCATTTGTCGATTGCTTGTCCCGGCGCAATGTCCTTGGACCTGTACTGGCTTGCCAGCATGCTAAGCGTCATCGATCGCCGCCCAAAGGGCGTCGTTACACTTCCAGTCTGCATTTTCATTCACCTCTCGATAGGCAAAAGAAAACTGCTCACTAAACAGGTGCCAAAGACTCTTGACTGTGATTCGAGGAAATGCGATTCTCAAGTTGCTAAAGATGAGAGGGCTTCCGCGATGGGCAACCGTTCGGGGGCCTTTTCTTTTGCGTGCTTATCCTTTGCTAATGTTTGCTTGCTGTTTCACGAATTCGTTATGGAGCGCCTCCATCCGATCGTTTAAGAACTCGACAAAACTCACGGGTACTGCCTTCGTAAAATCAAGCCGAGGACCCGACTTCGGGTAGCTTACCGTCGCGAGCACGAAGCCGTTCGCCTTAATGTCGGTTTTCCCTGCCGCCTGCCTTCCCGTCTGGTTTGCATCTCTTTTCAAAGCCGCAAGCGCGACCACGAAACGATCGCCCTGTACATCTGCCGTTCGATATTCAGCCAGTGCTGAGCGGACCCGTTCCTCAGCATCTGAGCGCATGGCCCAGGCGTCGATAAAGTCGAGCCAGCGTCGTCGGCCAACGTCAGGCGATGGTCCGATCGCATGAAGAGTGGCAAGTGGTAACGACGTTGCTATGCGCAGCATCTCGGAGACGTGCGATTTTCCCGTTGATAAGGAAGCACAGATCACATCACGTCGGTAGCCAGCCTTCTCTTGCGAGAGAGCGAACGCGCATTTCTCGATGAATGACAGGTCCTTGCGGTTAGAATTCTCTTCACCCTGAAAGACGATCGCTTCTTCGTCAGTGAGTTCGCGAACAATCGTTCGAAATTTGATGCCAAGAGCTTTCGCTGCGGCCAGGCGACGCCGACCGAAGACGATCTGATAGCGATGTTGCCCTTCACGCTTTGGTCGGACGAGACCCGCCACGATTTGGCCCCGCTCCTTCATTGATGTAGAAATGTCTTCAATTGCGGCCGTGTCATAGGCGCCGTCGAAACGGTCCAGAATGGGTGACGGCGCGATCTCTTCCGGATCCACTTCAACGACGTGGTCACCGTCTCTGAGAAGGCGGTCCAGCGCCTCGCCCTTCTCCTGAATTTGACGGACGCCAGCCGCGACTTTCATAAGATGAGGCGACGTCGTTTTTACCGGCGTCGCCGCAATTGGCTCTTGGTCCAACTGGCCCAGGACGTTAGCGAACATGCCACGGGAATCTTTTCTGCTCATTCTCTCCCCCATGCGGTCCAGAGCAGCTTTTCGATTTCCGCGTTCGCCGCATTGATTGATTCCATCGCCCTGTCATAAGTCTTCGGTGCGGAGAATCGAGACCGTTGAACCTCGTAAAGGCTCTGCTTCCAAGTGAGGGCATCGGCGACCGCAGTCGATTTCATGACCATGTTCAAAAGCAGATCGTCCGCAAAAACCTGCCTCATCAACGCGGTCATGTTTGCCTGAGGGTGGTCGTTTGGCTCAAATTTTGTGACCAGGAACTTCGCGAAATCCCATTGCGCAGGGGCGCCCATTTCACTGAGGATCTGCATATATGATGACGCGAGCTCCAGGAATTTCCCTGTTGAATCCACGTCAAGCATATGAGCTGGAACGGGAATGATGACGCCCGTTGCCGCCGTTAATGAGGCCAGTGTTAGAAAGTTCAGCGATGGCGCGGAGTCCATCAGGATGACGTCGTAATCGTCGCTCACCTGTTCAAGGGCCTGAGAGACACGGAGCAAGAAACTCGTCCCGCCATTCTTGCGCATTTCAAGTGCAACGGCGGTTTCAAACTCGGTCAGATCAAGCCCAGCACAGATGACATCGAATCCGGCGATATGGGTGGAATGTATCAGCGACCTTGTCGGCTGTGGATCGTCGAATCGAATCGCCGAATAGAGCGTCTCGTCTTCGCGCGGGTTAAAATCTGGAAGAGCTCCGTGCAGGCTGGTTAGTGACGCCTGAGGATCGAGATCAACGGCGAGAACCCGGTATCCCTTGAGTGCAAGATAATGTGCAAGATGGATCGTCGTCGAAGTTTTGCTGGAGCCGCCTTTGAAATTGGTCACCGCAATGATCTGACAATCCTCGCCGTCTACCCGTCTGGGATTCATCCATTTCTTGCGGCCTTTTTCAGCAAGCGTCATTCTAAGCTCAAGGATTTGCTCAAGCGAATAAAGACGCCTCCCATTCTGCGAGACCTCAGGCGTCGGTCCCTTTTCCTTCAAAACGATCTGACGAATATAGGCTTCGGAGACGTCAAGGAGCGCCGCAACTTCTGCAGATGAGAACTTCCGCATTTCGCGTCTTGCATCCGGCGGGTACTGCGCCAATGCTAGGTTTTGCAACGCGAGCTCCAGTTTCGTGGAGAAGCTCTGCATAAAATCAAGGCTGCTCAAGTGCCGATTCACGATTCTACCCTCTGTTCGTTTCGCATACCTAAGCGCCTAGATGGTTAATGATTAATGAAGGCGACCGATGTTTCGCGGAAACTCGATAATTCGGCTTTTTAGCGTAGTTTGAGAGGTATCCCGATTCGCCGTCTAGAGCAAACCGTTGAGTTTCCGGGATGGAACTCGATACAGGCATATTTGGCCCCTACTCCGCTGCCGCATTTGCGCTGCGAAGGCTGCGCTCTTTCGGTTTATGCGGGATTGCTCGGACGTATTACTGCGACATTTGCGTTGTTCCATGGACGGCGTTGAAATTCCTCACTGAATGCTAGTGCCCCTGATGGAGTTCCCCGCGGGGAACTCCATCAGGGGCACATAGGCCGAGCTAGCGTTCGCTAGTTAGATCTCGCGCTGCACCTATTGCATACCGCAGTCTTTGCGCGGCTTGAATTGATCGACCTAGTATTCACAACGGTTCCCCGCGGGGAACTACTTCGAACAGCCCTCGGTAGAGCGGATCGGTCTGTTGTCATTCGACATCTATCTCTACGCCCGCCCGGACCCAACTGCAGGCGCGATACCACAGATGACCGCCGCACCAGCGGCTCGCCGTGCATCGTCCACATCTATGCGTTGGAACTCCTTTTTAAGAAAGTTGTCTAAGATGGAGAGCGTGGACGGGCGAGGGCAATTAACCTGAAGCCTGGTGGTGACCCCAGAGGGTTCTTTGCGAGGGTGCCTACTCGATACGTGCCGCCGATCCGGGTCCAATCTTCGCCGGCAGAACACATCAAGCCGGCCCTCTCACTCAACGGCCGCTCAAAAGGGACAACATCGGGACTTTGTCGACGTTTGAACAGCTGAGGCGGCATTTTTACACGAGCTTGCCATCCTATTTGAAAGCGTCCAGGACGCTCTTCCCGGCTCCAGGTAAGGCAGGGTGCTGCAAGGCAGAGGACACCGTCAGATGATCCGCAGGGCTACGTAATCGGAATTGGACGGAACAGTGCGTTCGTCCTTAACCGTGACGGCCTCCCCGACCTGGTCCTGCGCGCCGGCATCCCCTTGATCAGCAGCTTTGCCGTACTAAGCGAACGCCTGGGCGTGATCTTGGGCCACACCCAGCCCCTGGGCATACATATAGCCAAGACTGCTCTGCGCACCGGGATGATTCTGATCGGCCGCCTTGTGAAACCAAGTAAGCGCCTGGTTATAATTCTGAGGTATGCCGTGACCCTCAGCATACATATTGCCGACATTCGCCTGTGCGGTGGCATCATCCTGATCTGCTGCTTTGCGGTACCAGATCAACGCTTGAGCATAATCTTGCGCTGCACCTTTGCCTTCAGCGTACAGGTAGCCAAGATTGTTTTGGGCAGCAGCGTTACCCTGATCTGCAGCCCTGCGATACCAAATCAGCGCCTGGGCGAAGTCCTGAGGAACGCCTTGCCCGTTATCATACATAGAGCCAAGGCGGCCCTGCGCGGCAGCATTGCCGTGATCGGCGGCCCTTCGATACCAATATAGAGCTTGGGCGTAATCCTGAGGGACGCCTTGTCCTTTCGAATACATAAAGCCGATGTCGTGTTCGGCATGGGCATTGCCCTGATCTGCCGCCTTACGACGCCAAACAAGCGCCTGGGCGAAGTCCTGAGGAATGCCTTGGCCATGAGCATACATATAGCCGATATCATTTTGAGCACCGCTATTGCCTTGCTCCGCAGCCTTCCGATACCAAATTAACGCCTGCTCATAGTCTTGAGCCAGGCCCTGCCCATGCGCATACATGTAGGCAAGATCGCTCTGCGCAATCGTATTTCCCCCATCCACCGCCTTTCGAATCCATGCTAGCGCCTGTGCATAGTCCTTCGGCAGGCCCCTGCCGGCAAGGTATAGTTCGCCAAGGACGCGCTGTAGCTCAGCTTCGCCCTGCGCCGACGATGATGCATTTTCCGGAGAACTCGGTTGGTCGAGCGATTGAAGGATTGATTGAAACGCAGCCCGCGCTTGGCTGGAAATTGTCTCGTCGGGGTGGCTACTGCACCCATTGAACGACCGTTGAAAAAGCTGTTGCGCTTGCGTTTCGCCAAATTGCTGGCCGAGAATGTCGTAGTGCGCCAAAACGGATAGGACGATGAGCTGGTCGCCGTCATCAATGACCATTTTATTGTGATCGTGCAGGGCGTTGACGAATACCTCGCATTTGGATTCCATTGTCAGCCCGTCAATAAATACCGTTGCAGGATCACTGGAAGGAACTACTGCGACTTGATCTCCCACATGTGCATTATCTCTCCCTGCACAGAAGAGGGTGGCTATGACGGCACCAACAGTAAGCAATCGAAGCATTTCCCCAATTCCCCGTTACGGTCCTAGCGGCCTTATTTTGGTTGGCGGGGGTTGCAAGCCACCGTCGAGCGTTTTGTAGGCTTCACCCAAGTGTGATTTCGGTACAGGGCATTTGCACGATCGTACAAGATCGGTCAACTTTGAGACCACCACTGGCGGTACCAACTGACTGAAAAACAAATCAGAAATCCCACGACTGAGTGGCGGCACATTGATCCATCGAGCCGATTAAATAATCAAGCGCGCCGCACGCCCGTTCTTCCGTTCGGCATTGTCGTAGTAGCTCGCCGCCTGCGCTACCGATTTGTGCAATGATTGCTGCATCGCTTCCGGAAGGGGAATGCCGCGATTGGCGGCCTCGGTCAAATAACCGGAGCGCAGTCCATGCGCCGAAAACTCTTCCGGATCTAGACCAGCCAGCGCACAGCGGCTCTTGAGGATGATATTGACAGATTGCGGCGTCAACGCCCGTCGGTCGACATTGCCCCACTGGTCGATACGCCGGAACACCGGGCCGGTGTCGATCTTGGCTTCTGCCAGCCAATGCTTCAGCGCGAGGACTGGCCGGCCGATCAACACGACGTGTGCGTCGTCATCGACCGTCGTGGTCTTGGTGCGGCCAAGACGGATCGTCAGGCAGGGGAGGGAAGGGGAATTATCGTTGGTCGGATCGGCGCGTACCGCCTCCTCGTCGATCAGATCCTCGACCCCCAGACCTGCCATTTCCGATCGCCGCCGACCGCCCGAAGCGAACGCGAGGAGCAGCAGCGCCCGATCGCGCAGATCGACCAGACGATCGCTGGAACAGGTGGCCAGCAATTTCGCCAGCACATCGCCAGTCACCGCCTTTTTGCTCTTGCGGCGGCGTTGCCGCGGCGCGGCGCGCACGGCCAGCCGCAATGCGGTCTTCAGTGATGGCGCGGAAAACGCGCCGGCCAGGCCACGCCAGCGGGTCAGGATCGACCAAGAGGTGAGGCGCCGGCGCACCGTGTCAGGCGCATGCGGGCCGTCGACCCGCAAAAACCCCGCGGCGCGCAATCCTGCCTCGACGTCTGCCGGCATGCCATGATTTGGATCCTCGGCACGTTTGACCGGATCCCAGAGATGATGGGCGACGAATTTGAGCAGCAGCGCCTCGGGCGCTGGCCAGGGCAGGGGAGCGCCAGTGGCAAGCCCGCACCAGGCCTCGAGATAGCCAAGGTCGCTGGCAAGCGCCCTTAGCGTATTGTCGCCCATGCCCTCCTTTGCCAGATGTTTTAACGTGGCGACATCGTCGTCGGTCAAAAGCACGGCCAACTGATTGCGGCGGCCGAAGGGCAGGATGGCGTCGAGCGCATCCAGCTCTTCGGCGCGGCGCTGCACCGGACCCGTAGGGGAGGGCAGGGTTTTGGATTTTGACATGAGCGGCTCGCGGGCTGTGATTTGCCCCGACTTTACCCATTCTGCGGCCCCAAATCTATCACTATCGATACAGGAATATTATCGATTGTTAGAAGGGTGGTTATGGTTAATGATTGGTTACGGAAGTAAACGCCTAGTTGGATTCAGCCAAACCCGTCGCCCTCTATAAAATCAACTACCTAGACGGCGCGAATTCGCGTAAATGAGGTTCAAATTCGGGCGGCGAAATTTCTGGAAAGCGCAGGGCATGGATACCTATGCCGACCGACGGAACTATGTGCGGCAACTTTTCAATGGTCCTGTCGCAGCCGGGGTCGGCCGAGTTCACAATCCAAGCCCAGTGGCTGATCGCGAACCTACGGGATGGGAGCGCGTGGATCGCTCATTGGGGAAGGCAAAGGCACAGTTTCTTGCGGCCTCGACGGAAGAGGAATGGCAGGTCGTTGGGCTGTTGTGTCGCGAGGTTCTGATCAGTCTCGGACAGGCTGTGTATGATGCCACCGCCCACGGTGATAAGGACGAAACGGGCACGAAGATTGGATCAACGGACGCGCGGAGACAGCTCTTCGCTTGGCTGCATTATCAGATGCCCGGAGGCGATAACAAAGAAATCCGCGCTCATATCAAAGCATCGATTGACCTCGCCGTGCACCTCCAGCATCGCAGGACGGCCACGCGCCAGTTGGCTGCACTTTGCCTTGAGGCGACTTCTTCAGCGGTGAGTGTGGTTGCTATAATTGCCGGGCGTCCCGGTTAGCTTCCGACAATGCGCCGTTCGATGACGGGCATCACGCGTGTAAACTGTGATCGCGCCTTCAGGTTGCTGATTTCCCTAACGCGAAATGCTAAAATATCGAAGTGAACACTCGGACCTGATTCGCGATGGCGCTTTACCCTCAACTTGAATTCAGCTTACCGGATGTAAGAGCGGCTGGGAAACGTCTGAAAGACGAACTAAGCCTATATTCCACAATCGACTGGCACGATGCGCATCACGTTTTTGCGGTCGCAAATTCGTGGCGTGACAGCCATATCTTCCCCATGCGCTCCGTATATCTCTCTGCTGCATACCGCATGCGCAAAATTGGCATTAAGGGCGATATGGCAGCTCGACCGAAGCGAATGGCCAGCATCCGACGGAAGCTGCGCGAATCCGATATTCACCTCGACCGAATGCAGGATATCGGTGGCTGTCGCGCAATCCTTGATGATATTGCTGGTGTTCGATCCTTGCTCGCTGAAATAAATGACCGATTTCCCCATCATGACCGTCGACAATGGCCTTACATAGACACGCCAAAGGACGACGGTTATCGTAGCCATCATATCTCTTTTGAGTTTTGCCCGCGACACAAAGAACAATCGGTTTTTGCCGGTCGCAGGGTAGAATTCCAGATTCGCACACGGCTTCAACATTCCTGGGCGACCGCAGTCGAAGCTGTAAGCCTGTTCAACGGCGAGGATTTGAAACACCATCGCGGCAATGCCGACTGGCTCCGCCTATTCAAGCTCATGTCGGGGGAATTTGCCTATGTCGAGGGCTGTCCCGCCGGACACGGCGTGCCCGATCGACCGCTTCGAATTGCTGAAATCAAAGCTTTGGAGACGAAGCTCGACGCAATCTCTACCTTAGACAATATACGCACAGCGACCACCTATGCCGAGACCTACCTTTACGGTGACGGGAAATTCTTCTTAATCGTCTACAATAACGATGATCACACCGTAGCAGTAGAGCGATATTCGGAAATATTGCAGCTCCAGGCTCGACTCGCGATCATCGAACGGCAAATCGAGGAGGGTCTGACACGCTCAAAAGTTGTGACTGTCGAGGTATCACGGGTTAACAACCTCGTGCGAACATATCCGAACTATTTCGGCGACGTGGGCGTCTTCGTGAACAACCTGAGAAGAATTGTTCGAGGTCAGGAGGCTCTCGAATTTACTTTGATTCAGCAAGAGCGCGTGAAGGTTCCGAGACTGCAGCCCCAAGGGGACGTCCGAAATCTGAACCGACGCTACACGCGTTGGTATCCGGGCTAAAAGTCCGGAGACTCGGCATTCCATTTTACAAAAGTACGGATCGCATCCGTGTCGTGAAGCCCGATTGCGAAGGAGGAGAGTCAAGTACCTACGATGGCGAAGCGGATAATTACAGTTTTCTACGCGTGGCAGAGTGATCGCGATACGAAGGGAAATCAGAACTTCATACGCATCGCTCTCGATAACGCGGCATCTCGAATGAACGAGGACAGCGACCTTGGCGTCGAGGTGAAAATCGATGCTGACACCGAGGGCGTTGTTGGCACCCCTCCCGTCACGGAGACGATCCTCAACAAGATTCGCGCTGCCGACATCTTCGTTCCCGATCTTACTTTTGTCGCTGAAACAGACGGAGGGAAACTCGTTCCCAATCCGAATGTCATGGTCGAATATGGCTACGCGCTGCGCGAGCTGACGTTCGAGGCCATGATGTCAGTAATGAACACATTTTATGGCGAGCCGGAGAAGCTGCCGTTCGATCTGGGTCACGTTCGACATCCGACCCAATATAGCCTTGAGCCGAATAGTAAGGACAGCGAACGCCGAGCGGCCCGCGCGAAGCTGTCAGAAAAGCTGGAAGGCCATCTGAGGCTCATGGTGAAAAACATCATGAGCAAATCGCGGACAGACACGCTCTTTTCGCCCACGGACGCGGTAAGGCCGCCTGCATTTTTCTTTCAGCCCGAAGATGTGATAGTGAATTTCGGTGATCCACGCGAGCAGGAACTGCGCTTCAAAAGGGACAGAGCGATCTATCTGAGGCTCTACCCGACTTATGCGGACCAACCGCGCGTTGGGTTGACCCGTGCGGTAGAAGTCGCTCAGCGATTGATGCCCATGCAAAGGGTGGTTACCTCTCCGAATAATCCTAATGCCTGGGGTGCCGTCAATGTTTGGCCGCACGGCGACGGGATCACCAGCTTCACTCAGATTTTCGACACGGGCGAGCTTTGGGGCGTGAGCGAAGAACCATTCCGCACCGGAAACCCGCCATTCATGCCATCGATCGTTGTTGAGAGGGCGTTCGTCGCTACCCTGGACAACTACCGTTTTGTGTACGAGCAAGTCCTCAAACTTCGTCCACCCTTTACGGTCGAGTTTGGGGCGGTCGGCATATTAGACCAGTACCTTCATGTCCCGATTGCTCCATTTTCGCAGGGGGAATTCGCTGGCCCAATCCGTAAACAAAACATTATCCGGCGTTTCCAATTGGACGGGTTTGACCCGACTGCCTGGCGATCAGCACTGAGAGATTTTCTGATCGATTTTTACGATCTTGTAGCCCGCGAACGATCATCGGTGTTAACTGACGACCTTGTGACGGCCAATGACATTCCGCCAAGGTAGAGCGAAATAGGTGGTGACCCTTTGGACTTCAGTCATCTTATCGGCGGTTGCTCGGACGGTTTACGGTCGTTCCCTGGTGGTTGCCTGATCGGCGCTGTCGGGCTGACGTAACTTCCACCGCGATGTCAGCAAATAGAAACAGGCAGCGGATCAAACCGCTGCCTTCCGTAGTCGAAAGGTCCGCTATTCCTTGACGGGAACCAACGACTGAATCATCGCTGCGACTTCCTTGTCATGCTTGTCATCGCCATCTTTTGAGCCCCAGTAGGTTACTACAAGCAACTTATCCTCTTTCGGCTGCACGAACCCGAGCTGAACGTCGACCGGACCATCCTTGTCAGTACCCGACCAGCCGAGCGTGCTCATCTTCATTCCATTTACGACGTGATCGCCCTCGTCATGCTGCGTTGACTTGTCAATCGTGACACCGTTCTTCGACAGGAAATCGATGGCGTCGCCGACGACTTTGTCGGTGGTCTTGGAATCCGCGATGTCGATGGAGAAGTAAACGGCGGAATCGTCAGACGTGGCGTCGACGCCGGTTTCGGTTTCCTTCGGACCCCAGGAATGGGGAATGGTGATTGAAGCAATGGGCTCTTCGCTCGGGAACTTGATCGTGTCGGCGAATGCGAGGACGGGAAGGATTGTGGAGAACGCGGCGGCGAGGAGAAGCTTCTTTTGCATTTATCGAATTCCTTAAATTGGGTGAGGGCGGGGAAGGCGACGATATTGCTAAAGAATAAATGCTAAGAATTAAAATGGGATTGATCCCGTCGTTTTAGCTACCTGCCTTCAAGAGGCTAAAGTTTAGAATGCACGAGATGTTGCGAATGTCTTGCTTGAAACTGCATGGTAGATGCGGTCACTGATAGGGAAGTTGTACTCACGGTCATCATTACAGAAGAAAACGTAGCTGCTGATTTCCAAGCTCTGTTAGACGCTACCCAGTCCTCGGATAAGGCAGCCCGCGCCACAGCGTGAGTTCCCAGGCCGAACTGCGACTCAAAGTCGATGCGCCGCGAACTATGCTGTGCTTCCTGAAAGCCATTCGCCGGTGAGACGACGATGTGACTGCCACGATATTCCGCTAGGGTAGCGCGAAATCGGCGGATATCCTCGGCCCATCGACAACCAGCAACATTCAGCAAAGAAAAACTTAGTGGACGGATCGAGCGAATCCGCCCGCTATTTTTTTGACCGGTTTCCGGCCGCCTGTCGGCTATAGGGGAGCATGAGGATTTGTGGGGCGGGCTGGAACGACGTATGTCTTCGTCGTTGAATTTTGACGGGACTGGCGGATGTGAAAAGGGCAAAACGGGCAGCGACGAAAACCGCCGGAGAGGCGGCAGCCTCGGAGGATGAGATTTTCATCCTGCAATTCCGCATCTGGCTGAAGGACGTGAGCCCGATGGTGTGGCGTAGGGTTCAGGTTTTCTCGACGATGACGCTACGCGAGTTTCATGGCGTCATTCAGGTCGCGATGGGATGGGAAGGCATACACCTCTACCAGTTCGTCAT
>NZ_JBFRFF010000046.1:0-42596 GCF_052114685.1 Rhizobium sp. 2YAF20
CGCCTTGCCTTACCCACCGATCATGAGTTTGACGACTTCGTCGTGGTTTGTGTCCTTGATGTTTCGTTGTCCGGCGACGATGCCGCGGCGCAGGACGATGATGCGGTCTGAGACGGCGAAGATGTCCTGGAGATTGTGGGAGATGAAGACGACGCCGCGGCCCTGTGCTTTGAGCGATTTGATGAGGGCGACGACCTTGCGCTGTTCGGGGACGCCGAGGGCGGCGGTTGGTTCGTCCATGATGAGGATTTTGGCGTTCCAGTAGACGGCGCGGCCGATGGCGACGGCCTGGCGCTGGCCGCCGGAGAAGTTGGAGACGGGGGCGTCGAGGCGTTTGACGTGGAAGTCGAGGGTGGCCATGGTCTTTCTGGCAGCCTCGGCCATCGCCTTGCGGTCGATGACCGGCAGGAAGCCGAAGGCCTTGCGCATCGGCTCTCGGCCAAGGAAGATATTGCCGCCGATGGTCAGGTTGTCGGCGAGCGCCAGGTCCTGGTAGATCGTCTCCATGCCCTTGTTGCGGGCGTCCTGCGGCGAGGAGAAGTGCATCGGCTTGCCGTCGATGAGGATCTCGCCGGATGTGGGCGGATAGACGCCGGAGATCACCTTGATCATGGTCGTCTTGCCGGCGCCGTTGTCGCCGGCCAGCGCCACGACTTCGCCGGGATAGACGCAGAGCGAGCAATTGTCGAGGGCGCGCACGGCCCCGAAATGCCTGGACAGATTGCGCACCTCGAGCAGCGGCGTGGAGGACGGCTGGGTCTGGGACGKCKGGGTCTGGGACGGCTGGGTTTGGGACGGCGGGGTTTGGGACGTCGGGGTGGCCGAGAGCGGCTCTGAGGGGAGCGGCGTGGTGCTATTCATCTTGCTTTGCTCCGCTGAAGCGGCGTTGTGCCTGGTCGATGAGAACGGAAATGATGATGACGATACCGACGGCGATGAACTGCCAGAAGGGTTCGACGTCGACGAAGACGAGGCCGTACTGGATGACGGCGATGACCAGCGAGCCGGCAATGGTGCCGAGGATCGAGCCGGAGCCGCCGAACAGGCTGGCGCCGCCGATGACGACGGCAGCGACACTGTCGAGCAGCAGCGGCTCGCCGGCCTGGGCAGCGCCGGCGGTGAAGCGGGCGGCATAGAGCGCGCCGCCAAGGCCGGCACACATGGCCGACAGCATGTAGAGCCTGAGGATATGGCCCTTGATGTCGATGCCGGCGCGCCTTGCGGCCTGGGCGTTGGCGCCGATGGCGTAGTTGTGCTGGCCAAAGCGGGTCTGGCTGAGCAGATAATGCATGACGAGGACGAAGACGGCCGAGACGATGACGAGATAGGGAACGCCATAGAAGCGGCCGTTGCCGAGCATGGCGAAATAGTCGTTGCGTACCGGCACGGTGGTGCCGCCGGCCAGAAGAAAGGCGGTGCCGCGGGCGACGCCGAACATGCCGAGCGTGCCGATGAAGGGGGGAATGCGCAGCCGCGAGATCAACAGGCCGTTGATGAGGCCGGGGATGGTGGCCGACAGGACGGCGGCGGCGATGCCGACCAGCATGGCAAGCGGCAGCGGCAGATAGAGGCCGGACAGATTGGTGACATGGGCGGCGATGACGGCGGCAAGGCCCATGATGAAGCCGGTCGACAGGTCGATGCCGCCGGAAATGATCACGAAGGTYTGGCCGACGGCCAGAAGCAGGGGTGCGACGGCAAAGATGGCGATCGACTGCCAGTTGAACGGCGATCCGACGAAAGTGCCGTCAAAGGCGATGCGGGCCCAGGCCTCGAAGATGACGATCAGGGCGGCGAGGAACAGCCAGGCGCGCAGCTGGGCGATATAGGTGACGATGGTCTTGGCCTGGTCGGCATGRTCGGCCTGCGGCGCGACATGCGGCGCGACTTGGGAAGCGACTTGGGAAGCGGCTTGGGGGGCGGCTTGGGACGCGACTTGGGACGCGGGCGCGGCCTCTGGCTGAACCCCGCCTGGCTGGGCTCCGTTTGTTTGGGCGCCCGCCTGGGACGGCCCTGATGTGGTGGTTGTGGTTGTCATGGCGATAATACCTAACTGCACTGGCATGGCGCGACTGTCTTGGCGCGATTGGCATGGCGCGACTGGCATGGGGCGCGACTGGCATGGGGCGCGATTGGSATGGSGCGCGATTGGGATGGCGCGCGCTGCGCCGCCACGCGGCTGTCCAAACATCGAGGCGCGCCTTTGTCGGGCGCCGTTTTTGCCCGGCGCCCTTTGCAGAGGCGCCGGGGCGGGTGCGATCAGTTGGARTAGATGTACTTGGCGACCTTCGGGTCGGTGACGTTGGTCTTGTCGATGACGGTAAAGCCGGTGCCGATCGAAGTCGGGATCGAATTGCCGGTCAGGTGGGCATAGGCCGCCATCACCCCGAAATAGCCGATCTCGGCCGGATGCTGGGCGATCGCCAGGTCGACGAGGCCGGCATTGATGTTGTCGACGATGCTGGTCGGCGCATCGAAGGCGACGACGCGCACCTTGCCGGTCTGGCCGGCCTGCTGGACGCCGTTTGCCGCCCCGAGCGCCGAAAACAGATTGGCGCCGAAGACGCCGACGAGATCGGGATTGCGGGCAAASACCGCCTGCAGCTGCGAGGCCGCCTTGTTGGCGTCGTCATCGTTGAACTGGGTCTCGAGMACCTGGATGCCGGGATGGTTGTCCTTCATCTCCTTCTTGAAGCCCTCCTCGCGCTGGTCGGTKGTGGAGATGCCCGGCTTGACGTTGGAGACATAGACCTTGCCCTTGTCGCCGACGGCCTTGGCCAGCGCCCTGGCGGCGATCTCGCCGCCAAGCACGTTGTCCGAGGCGATGTAGGCAAGCGGGAAATCGGCAGCACCCGCGCCCGACTGGTAAACGCCGTTGCCGATGAAGGTGTCGACGGTGATSACGGGAATGCCGGCATCGGCCGCCTTCTTCAGCGGCTGGATCAGCTGGTCCTTGTCGGTCGGCGCAATCAGGATGGCATCCGGCTTCTTGGCAATGACGGCGTCAAGCACCGGCACCTGCGTCACCGGATTGAAATCCGGCGCGCCCTGGAACACCAGCGTCGCCCCCACCGCCTTGGCGGCTGCCTCCGCCCCCTTGCGCATGGTGATGTAGAAGGCATCCGTGGTCAGGCCCGGAAYAAGCGCGATGGTGAACTTCTTGTCCGCCGCCTCAGCGCCTGCCCCCGAAAACCCAACCGCCGATACCGCAGCCAGTGCCGCAGTGGCCTTGAAAAACGAACGACGCTCCATGGTGTCCTCCCTGATCGAGCTGTTCACAAAAATCACAAAACCCACACGATCTCCTCAAAGCGGCGGGTCGTCACATCATCTCGTGAGGTTGCGACTTCGTCAATGAAATTTTTTCCTGCAATTAATTTCTTAAGTTTCGAGGTCAGTTTTTGTGTGGTTTGCGGGAAGGACGGGCTTGCGGAAAAGACGCCATTCCAGGGCTCGCAGGTCACTCGCGATGCGAACCATGCCGATGGTCGTCGCGGGCTCGGAAGGGCCGATATGGCGGCGAATATGTAAAACCGACGGACAGTCAGACGGAGGAGAGACTATCGAGAATTGCTTGAGCGGTCTTGGTGTCCGTCACCAGAGCATTGATCATCTTTGAGCGCACGGCCCCGACTATGCCAAGCGCCTTTTCTGCGCCGGCGGCGACGCCGATCACCAGTGGGGTTGCAGCCAATTGCACGGGCGATGCGGCAATCATGCGATCTTCGCCATCCCAGTGCAATATTTCCCCCGTTCCGTCGAAGTAGTGGCGGATGACATCCCCGGCGACCTGATGGAGCGCCTGCTCGTTCGGCGTCGCGGCGCTGGCTTCCGGCGGGTTGATCGCATGTGGCAGGCCGATGCCGACGATCGCGACATCCATCCGGTCCCACATGGCAACGGTTTCCGTTACCGTCGGATCGTTGAGAAACGCATCGCGCAGCTCCGGCGAGGAAAGGTAGGGCGCGTGGAGGAAATGCGGCGTGCCGCCGAGTTGTTCGGCCGCCTGTCGGACGAACTCGTTGATCTGGAAATGCGGAGCCGGCTGCTGCATTCCGCCCGTCATCGGGACGGTAACGATGCCGGGAATTCGGGGCAGGCCAGCAAGTATGACCTCTCGGATCGCCCGCCCCCAGCCGATGCCAAGCACCGAATTTGCGCGCAGGCCCGCCTCCTTCAACAAGGAGCCGAGCGGCGTCGCCAGGGCGCCGAGCACGCCGGAGTTCGGCGTATCGATGACGGCCGCCGTCTTAAGCCCCAGTCGCTTGACGAGTTCGGCGGTGATTTCCTCCGGCGAGATCAGACCGATCACCTCGATGCGGACGATACCTTCGGCGCGGGCTCTATGCAGCATGCGCGATATCGTTGCCGTCGAAACGCCGAGACGCCTGGCGATATCGACCTGCGACATCTCCGTCTCGTAGTGAAGCTTGGCGACCATGTGCAACATGGTTCGCGAAGCCGCGCTCTCTTGAATCGGCGGAACTGACATCTTGCAATTCCTTTCTGCAATGTGTTACATTCTAGTTCCAGGTGAGGTGTTATCGCCCAAATTTCCCGAATTCGCAATCTCGGACGGTCTGGACCCGGCCGTGGCCGCTGACGTGTGTCCGCGAGAACCGGGAAGAACTGCGAAACGTCTCATGACTTGCCCGGAAGGCGAAGCTTAAAGGAAGACAGATATGACACGGATGACAACGGCAGAACTACGTGGGTATCAACAGATTTGCGGGCCCGATGGCGCGATGATGGTGATTGCCTGCGATCAACGCGGCGGCATGCGCAGCCTGCTTGCATCCGAGCCGGACGAGCAGGCCAAAATCGGAAATGATGTACTGGGCAACACCAAAGCCGATATCACGAGATACCTGGCAAGCAAGGCGTCCTGCGTGTTGGTCGATCCGATTTGCGCGGTCCCGCATCTCGTCAATGACGGGGTGATCGCCCGGGACACGGCTTTGCTGATCGGGCTCGATGCATCTGGTTGGGAAACGTCGCCCGAGGGATACAGGCTGTCGACACTGGTTCCCGATATTACCGCGCGGAAGGTGCGAGAACTTGGCGCCACCGGCGGCAAGATCATGGTCTACCTTAGAAGTGACAGACCGGATGCAAACACACGCAACATCGCCACCCTGCACCGGTGCATCGAAGACTTCGCAAAAGAGGACCTTCTGCTGGTGGTCGAATTCCTTACCTATCGGCTTGAAGGCGAAAGTGCCGAGGAATATGCCGCCAAGCTGCCGGAACTCATAACGGAGGGATGCCGCATGTCGCTTGGGTGCGGTGCCAAGCTTTTGAAGATTCCCTATCCAGGATCGCCTGAGGCCTGCGCGGCCGTCACGAAGATTTCGGCCGATGTTCCCTGGGCCGTACTGTCGGCAGGTGTCGATCATGAAACCTTCCTCAGTCAGGTAGAGATTGCTATGATGAACGGTGCCTCGGGTGTGATTGCCGGCCGATCATTGTGGAAGGACTGCATTTCGCTGGATCGCGAAATAACCCGCCACAAATTGGAAACGATTGCGGTCAAGCGCCTGCGAGAAATCCAGGCCGTGATCGCACGTTACCAGAATGGCGGGAAGACCAAGGCAGCCTGAGCGAGCGAGTGACCCATGCCTGACAATACGAGCACAATCGGCGTCGATATCGGCGGCACCAACATCAGGGCTGCCCGCATTTCCCGACAGGGCGAAATTCTCGAAAGGATTTCGGAAAAAAGCAACAATGATCCCGAGATCGCCTTGGCGCGCATCATCGAAATGATCAAGCGGCTTGATGGGCCTGATGTCGTTGCGATCGGCATCGGGGTGCCGGGCCGAGTGGATGGCCGCACGCGCGCGGTCCTATCAGGCGGATATCTCGATCTTTCCAGGATAGCTATGGCCGAGACCGTCGAGACGTCGATCGGCAAGCCGGTCGTTGTCGACAATGATTGCAACATGGCGCTCGTCGCTGAGATTGCGATCGGCGCCGCAGCGGGACGATCCAATGTGGTGATGTTTACCATCGGAACCGGCATCGGCGGCGCAATTGCCGAAAATGGCGAGATTGTCCGCGGTGCCCGGCTGGCCGGGCAGCTTGGCCACATCACCGTCGATCACGAGGGTCGGGATTGCGTTTGCGGCCGTCGAGGCTGCGTCGAAACGGAAAGCTCCGGCACTGCGTTGCGGCGGCATATCGTCGAGGCCGGCTTGCCGCCGGCGACGTCGGCCGATGCGCTCTTCACGCTAGAAGAACAAGGCGATGACCGCGCTCGAAGGGTGCTTCACGATTGGGCGGTTCCGCTAAGAGCGGCGATCGATACAGTCTCTGCAACGCTTGATCCCGATCTGGTGCTGCTTGGCGGCGGTTTGGGAGAGGGGGCAGCACGAGCGGTTGCAGCAGCACCCGCAAGGGCTGCCTGGTTTCAGCCGCCGGTGGTTGCGGCATCGCTCGGTGACGATGCCGGCGTGATCGGCGCTGGGCTTGCGGCGCTCGCCGGCAGGGTATCGCCAAGCGTCACCCCGTCGGCAAAGCCGCCTCATCTCGGCAAGAGAGCGGTACTCGTCAACGGCATACCGGCCTCCGGCAAGAGCCGCGTGTCGCTTGGTCTTTCGCAAAGGACAGGGTGGCCGGTGCTGGGTCTCGACATCATAAAGAACCCGTTTCTCGAACACTTGGGCGGAGCCGACCGGGAATTTAACCGCACGCTCGGCAAGGCAAGCTACCAAGCCATATGGTCCGTCATCCAGGCGGCTCCCGAGGGATCGACTTTCATCGTCGATGCATGGTTCGGTTTTCAGCCATTGGCGCTGCTGCGCCAGCACATGACCATGGCCGGCGTGGACCATGTGGCGGAGATATGGTGCCATGCGCCGGCAGAGGTCGTGGCTGAGCGCTATTCCGCCAGACTGGGAGAGCGACTGCCCGGTCACCCGGACGCGTCCTATATTCCGGAGCTTATCGAACTCGCCAAACGGGCGGAGCCGACGCACTTCGGGCCGCTATGTTCCGTCGATACGACGCAGCCGGCCGATTTCGAAGCCGTGTTGCGATGGGTGATGCCCGCGCTCGAGGAGCACCCGAAAGGCTAAGGCATTGCGTGCCCTGCCGCATATAGCGGATGTGCCAAGACAGATGGTCCGCTGAAGGAAGCTCCCGCACTTGACGTCCAACTTTAATGCGCCATTTCTGCCCGGCAGATGGTGCCGCGTGTCGCACGTTCGCAGGTTGCGCCTTCATCCCCGCCTCATAAACGGATGGTAAACCCTGCCTGAATTTTAAGTGGGGTATCCATGCAGGTATATTGTGATTTCGACGGCACGATATCCGTCGAAGACGCGACGGATTTTGTACTTTCTAGATTAGCAAGTTCGGAATGGGAGAGTATCGAGGACGAGTGGAAGCAGGGACTGATTGGTTCTGCTGAATGCATGAGACGCCAGATCGGGCTCATTCAGGCAAGCCGCGCGGAACTTGATGCTGTGCTGGACATGGTTGCAATCGACGCAGGTTTCAAGAATTTCCTGAGCTTCTGCAGCCAGCAGGGCATCCTGGTGACGATCATCAGCGACGGCGTGGACTATTTCATTCGCCGAATCCTCGCCAACCACAATATTGGTCACTTGCCGATAGTCGCCAACAGACTGACCGATCACGTTGTCGATGGAAGACATGAATATGTGCTTTCATCGCCCTTTAGCGATCCGGATTGTGCCTCAGGTGCTGGCGTGTGCAAATGCATCGCCGTCAACAGCCCGGATCAGCGGATATATATCGGCGATGGCCGCAGTGATTTCTGCGTGTCCGACAAGCCGGAGATTGTTTTTGCAAAGGACGGGCTGGCCGAATTTTGTGGCGAGCAGAGCATCCCCTTCATTCAATTTTCTGATTTCACCGACCTTCTTCAAGAGATGAGGGTCATGTTGCCGGAGCTGGCCCGGCATCGCCGACTAAGCAATGCAATCATCGCATAAAAACAGACCGAGAGGCATTCAATGAGAACGAACGTTGCGGAAATCCTGAACGAAGATATCCAGCCGATCAGGACGGAAGCGGAACTGCGCGCCCTGGAAGAAACCTACTGCTCCCATGGCGACACCGTTCACTATTCCGCGAACCCAAAATTCTTTGACGCATGCGAAGGCTCCTATGTCTTTGATGCCAAGGGGACGCCATTTCTCGATCTGCAGATGTGGTACTCGGCGATCAATTTCGGCTATCGAAACGAACGCCTGAATGCCGCCGCGCACAGCCAGCTCGATCGGTTGCCGCAGGTTGCCTCGCAATATCTGCATCGTGAAAAGGTCGAATTGGCCGCCATGATCGCCCAGGATGCGGAGCGGAAGTTCGGGCACAAGGGCAGGGTCCATTTCAACGTCGGCGGTTCGCAGGCGGTAGAAGATTCATTGAAGCTCGTGCGCAACTTCACCGGCGGCAAGAGCCTGATGTTCGCCTTCGAGGGCGGTTATCACGGGCGTACGCTTGGTGCATCGGCGATCACGTCGAGCTATCGCTATCGCCGACGCTACGGTCATTTTGGCGACCGCGCTCAGTTCATCGAGTTCCCTTATCATTTCCGCGGCCCGAAGGGCATGTCGAAGGAAGAGTACGGCGATCATTGCGTGCGCAAGTTCGCCCGCCTGTTTGAAAGCGAATATAACGGCGTCTGGGACCCGAAGACCGGGATTGCCGAATATGCCGCCTTCTACGTCGAGCCTATTCAGGGCACTGGCGGCTATGTCATTCCGCCCATGAATTTCTTTATCGAACTGAAGAAGGTGCTGGATCAGTACGGCATCCTGATGGTGGTCGACGAGATCCAGATGGGGGTCTATCGCACGGGCAAGCTCTGGTCGATCGAGCATTTCGGCGTCTCGCCCGACGTTCTCGTCTTCGGAAAGGCCATTACCAACGGGCTCAATCCGCTCTCGGGTGTCTGGGCCAAGGAAGAAATGATCAATCCAGTCATTTTCCCGCCGGGGTCGACGCATTCGACCTTCGCGAGCAATCCGATGGGGACCGCCGTGGCGCTTGAGACAATGAAAATGGTCAACGAGCAGGATTTCGGCGCAACTGTTATGGCCAAGGGGGCCTATTTCCTCGATGGGCTGAAGCAGTTGCAGAAGCGTCATGCCATCATCGGCGATGTCGATGGCCTTGGTTTGGCGCTGCGCGTCGAGATTTGCAAGGAGGATGGCTATACGCCCGACAAGGCCACGATGGATTGGCTTTGCGACGAAGGCATGAAAGGCGATCTGCAGGTTGGAACCAAGATGTACGGGCTCGTCCTTGACGTCGGCGGTTACCACAAGAACGTCATCACCTTGGCGCCGAATCTGCTGATCTCGCATGAGGAGATCGATCTCGCGCTTGCTCTGCTTGACCAGCTCTTGATCCGCGCGGCCCGGAGATGAAACGTTGAAGCTCCTTCTTCTTCATCTCGATGATGCGTTGGAGTTACAGCCGGACTTCGTGCGCGCCTGCGTCCAGGCCGGGGCGGAGCAACTGAGTGATAAAGACAGCGGCCGGACAGTCAGGCTCTGGAGCAAGCAAAAAGCTCTGGACCAGCTCGGCCGGAGCATCGCTAGAAATATGGCGGGCGCCGGCCGAGGCGCCCAGCTCTGCTTCATGGGTTCGGGCGATTTCCACCACATCACCTCATTGCTACTTTCCGAGGTTCTGGAGCGGCATCAGGTTCCAACCACGCTGATCCATTTCGACAATCATCCCGACTGGGTGAAGTTCGACGGCGGCCTGCATTGCGGCTCCTGGGTGAACAGTGCTCTGTCAAACAGCAACATCCAGAAGGTCATCACAGTCGGCGTCTGCAGCAAGGATCTTCGCAGCCCCGAATGGAAAGGTGCCGATCTTCACTGGTTGAAGCAGGGAAAGCTGGAACTCTATCCTTACGAACATCCGCCAAGCAGGGTCGTTGCCGACTATGGAAGCGGCGCCAGCTACATCCAGGAAGACGGCGCATTGCACTGGAAGTCGATTGCCACGATTGGCGAGGGCAACTTTGTCGGCCATCTGCTTAGCCGCATCCCGTCAGAAGCGGTCTATATCACCATCGACAAGGATGTTCTTGCCTCCGACGACGCGGTGACGAATTGGGATCAGGGCAAGATGCGGCTTCCCTACCTGCTGTCGCTGATCACCGAAATCGGCAGCCGGCACCGGATCATCGGCGCCGATGTAATCGGAGACTACTCGGCGCCAAGCTATGCCGGCAATCTCATCACGCGCGTGTCGAAGAAGATCGAGATCCTCATCGACCAGCCACGGGTGCATAGCCAGCCGGAAACGAGGCGAAACATCAACAGTGCTGCCAATCATGCACTGCTCGAAGTTTTGGCGGAGCACATGACATGAGCGGCACCCTGACATTGCCGATGCTGGGCCTCATCCTTTTCTGCGTGTTGACGGAAATGGCCCGCGAGATCTGCTTCAAGCAATCGGCCCAGTCGGGCAGCGTGCTTGCTGCGGTCGCAAAGCCGTTGACGTGGCTTGGAATTGCCTTCTGGGCGGTGGAACTCGTCGCTTGGACGGCGGTGCTGACGCGGGTTCCGCTCACCATCGCTTTCCCACTTATGGCGCTCAGCTATGTCGCGATCGCGCTGGCTGGCGTCTTGATCTTCAAGGAACGTATCAATCTGCGCCATGCGGCAGGCGTGTTCTTCGTGACCGCCGGTGTGGCCTGTGTCGGAGTAACCGGACTATGAAAGTTTTTGCTCACACCAGATGGGATCTAGCGCCTGTTTTGGCCGCAGTCGCGCATCTCGCTTTCAATATCTACCTGATCGCCGGCTTCGAAAGCCGGCCGCTTTGGGTATCGGCCGTTCTGGGCGCGCTCTACGCCGTGTCGATCTCCTGGAACATCAACAGCATATCGCACAATTTCATCCACACGCCCTATTTCAGCGTGCGCTGGATGAACCGTGCTTTCAGCCTGCTGGAATCGGTGACGATCGGATTTTCCCAGACCTATTATCACTGGGTGCATATGCGCCACCACTCCGGCAACAGCGACCGGCCTGACGACAAGGGTGACACGGTCGATCTGCTGTCGATCTATCGCCACGGCCGGGACGGCGAGCCCGAGAATGTGTGGTCCTACACATTTCTGAGCTTCTTTCGCGACGACCTCGGAGATATCCACGCCTCGATCGCCAGCAAGCGGCCGTTCGAGGCGAAATGGGGTCGTTTCGAACTTGTGTTCTTCCTCGGTGCGGTAGCGCTGGCGCTGGTCTATGACTGGAGAGCCGTGCTGTTCTTCGTGCCGTTCTACTATCTCGGCAACTGCCTTTCGTCGCTCAACGGCTATTACGAGCACCTGCATGGCGACCCGGACGAACCGATCGCATGGGGTGTCAGCAGCCACAAGTCGTTCTACAACTGGCTGTGGTTTGGCAATGGCTACCATGCGGAACATCACTATCGTCCGCGCACGCACTGGACGAAGCTGCGGGTTCTTCATGAACAGATCAAGGACGAGCAGGAAGAGGCGGGTGTTCACGTGATCAGCACCTGCCACGCGCTCGGCTTCATGGCGAAGGAAAATCGCCAGGCGGAGTTCGCTGATGAGTTCTGACGATCTCAGTTTTTATATCGAGGGAACGAACGGCAAGGGCGTGGTGCTGATCCATGGCCTGACCGGCGCGCCTGCCGAAATGAAACTTGTGGCACGCCAGCTGAACCGTAAGGGCTACAGCGTCTATGTGCCGCTTCTGGCCGGCCATGGCGGCACGGTGGCAGCACTTCGCCAGTCGAACTGGAAGGATTGGCTCGAAAGTGTGCTGCAGGCGTCCGAATTGATGGCGACCCGCGTGCAGGAGGTCTATTCTGCAGGCATCTGCGTCGGCGGAAAGCTGTCGATGCTTGCCGCCGACCGCGCTCCCGGGGTGATCAATGCGGTTGCGATCTATTCGCCCTGTTTTCGCTACGATGGCTGGGATGTGCCTTTCTACTATCCGCTGCTTTCGTCGCAGGTCGGCTGGCTGTCGCGGATACCTTTCCTGGACCGGATCAATTTCAGCGAGACGGCCTCGCTTGGCATCAAGGACCAGCGCATGCGGCGGATGATCGAGGGCATGGCCAGCAATGGCATTCTCGAGAAGTTCCCTGGAAAGGGACTGGTCGAGATGTACAAGCTCGGCAATGCCCTGAAGAGCAGATTGTCGCAAATCCACACCCCGACGCTGATCCTACACGCTGTCGAAGACGACCTCAGCAGCCCGAAGCATGCGCGCTACATCGCCGAACATCTCGGCGGTCCGCACGAGCTGAAATGGATCGAGGACAGCTACCATATGATCCATGTCGATCGGCAGCACCGGCAGGTTGCCGACTTCACCGCTGAGTTCTTCGAGGCAAGCCATGCTGCAAATCGCGCCTGACCGTTTCCAGCCAGTGCCGGGCTCGCAACCGGCAGCGCCCGGTCTTCTGGTGTCCCAGGTCGCCAGCAGTATCCGCGACATAGGCCGCGATGCCTGGAATGCCTGCTATCCCGGGCAAGTCGAGGATTTTGATTGCCTGCTTGCCATCGAGCAAGCTGGAATCGAGGGTTTCACCTGGCGCTATATCACCGTTCTGGCGGACGATAGGGTCGTTGCAGCAATGCCGGCTTTTCTCTGCCCCTATTCGCTTGATACCACATTGGAAGCCGGCTCCATCCGGCGGACCATCCATCGGATCAAGCAGATTTTCCCGGGCTTCCTCACGCTCAAGCTTGCCTGCCTTGGGTCGCCCTGCACGGAGACCGGGGTTGCAGGATTTCATCCAGACGTTCCCGACTATCTCCGGGCGGTTCTATTTGCCCGCTTGCTCGACGCCTTCGAAGCCCATGCCGCTACAGAGGGCTGCTCGCTGATAGGGGCCAAGGATATCGCCGGCCAGACAGCGCCCGAACTCGTTGCGCTGCTTTCGGAGCGTGGCTATGCCGCAATCGGCGGCTTGCCAACGGCGTGGCTCGACATCGATTTTGACAGTATCGATGCCTATATGGCGCGCCTTTCGGGCGGGACTCGCAAGGATATGCGTCGCAAGCTCAAGTCTTTCGGTGACGTTCGAGTGGAGATCAGGACCGATTTCGGCGATCTGCTGCCGCGGGTCATGGAGCTCTATGCCAATACGCGCGACCGCAGCGAATGGCAGTTCGAAGAGCTGACAGCAGAATATTTCTCGGGCATCCTTAACCACATGAAGGGGCGTTCGTTCTGCTGCTTCTATTTCGTCGGCGACCGGCTTCTCGCCGCCAATCTGCTTGTTCACAACGAGGAAACGCTGATCGACAAGTTCTTTTGCATGGATGGCGAGGAGGGGCGGCCCTATAATCTCTATTTCCTCAGCTGGTTCACCAATCTGCGCTACTGCCTCGACCGCGGCCTCAATCGCTACCAGAGCGGCCAGGCCTATTATGAAAACAAAGTGCGGCTCGGCAGCAAGCTGACCCCGAACTCGATGTTCTTCCGCCATCGCAACAGGCTTGTTCAGGCGGTCCTGCGATTGGTGTCGCCGCTGTTTTCCGCCGATGAGGCAAGTGGGCAGCGCCAATGACCTCGATGCGACTTTCCTGGTTTGCGGTTCCAGTGTTGAACACCCTGTTTCAGGTCTTCATCAAGCGCGCAGCAGCGCAATTGGATCCTTCCGCCGCCTGGCGTGACTGGCTGCCGCAGGCGCTTGTCTCCCATTGGATACTGGCGGCGATCGTCGTGGAGATCGTCTGCTTCGCGATCTGGATGACTGTTCTTGCCGAGCTTGATCTCGGCAAAGCGTTTCCGCTCTCCGGCATCAGCTATGTGCTGGTTATCGCGACAGGGTGGTTCGTGTTTGGCGAACCAGTGGTCGCGTTGCAGCTTGTCGGCAGCGGTCTCATCCTTTTCGGCGTCTGGTTGATCGCCGGTTCGAGCAACACGCAGGAGGGTCATGCGCCCTCCGAACGGACATCGGAACTGGCCGGTGCCGGGAGGAGACACTGATGGCCCGTACCGGAACGGAAGATAGTCCGCTGGCGACCCGCCGGATCGGGTTCAACTCGCTTTCCGACTATGCTTTGAAGACAGCACTTTCCCATATCGTGACACGTGGTTCGTTGACCGTTCTTACGGCGGCCGGCCGCGTCCTCTTTTTCGGTGACGGCAGCGGCGAACCCGTTGGCGTCCGCTTTGCCGATGTTCGGGCGCAATGGGCCTTCCTCATCGATGCTGATCTCAGGCTCGGCGAACTCTACATGGACGGCCGTTTCATCGTCGAGCAGGGGACGCTATATGATTTCGTCGCGATGATGCTTCGCGAGGCGCAGAATTCCACCCATCCCCTGGTCGCGCGCCTGATTGACAATGCACGGACACGCCTGCGGACTTTTCGTCACCGCAATCTGCCGGCAAGATCCAAGCGCAACGTCGCCCACCATTACGATCTTGACGCCAAGCTTTACGATCTGTTTCTGGATGCGGATCGCCAATATTCCTGCGCCTATTTCGAGCACTCCGGCCAAAGTCTGGAAGAGGCACAGCTGGCAAAGAAGAAACACCTTGCTGCCAAGCTGTTGGTCCAGCCCGGAAACAGCGTCCTCGACATCGGCTGCGGGTGGGGCGGTCTGGCGCTGCATCTTTCCACCGACGCTCCGGGTGGCCGTGTCCTCGGGATTACCCTGTCCGAAGAACAGCTCGCCTATGCGTCGAAACGCGAGCACGAGCGTGGCAAGGAAGCGGCTAAAGTCGATTTTGCCCTGCAGGATTATCGCAGTCTTGAGGGCCGTTTTGACCGAATTGTCTCCGTCGGCATGTTCGAGCACGTCGGACTGGCCTCCTATGGCGCGTTTTTCAGCAAGTGCGCATCACTTCTGAACGATGATGGGGTCATGGTGCTCCACACCATCGGATGTTCCGCGACGCCGGGTTTCACCACGCCTTGGCTGGACAAATACATCTTCCCCGGCGGCTATATCCCGGCACTGTCCGAAATCGTTCCGCAGGTCGAGCGTGCGGGTCTTGCCATAAACGACGTCGAGGTGCTGCGCCTTCACTACGCGTGGACGCTAAGCCACTGGCGCGATCGTTTCATGGCGCGCTGGGCGGATGCGGCCAGGCTGTACGACGAGCGATTCTGCCGGATGTGGGAATACTATCTTTCGACAGCTGAGGCCGCTTTTCGCCATGAGGACCTCGTCGTGTTCCAGATCCAGATCACCAAGCGCAACGACATCGTCCCGACGACCCGTGATTACCTGGTTGAAGCCTGATCTGCCGGTGGGCTTAAAAGTCGATCTGGAATGAATGGTTGATCGCAAAGCCGACTATGTTCTGATTGTTGGTGCCGATATCAGAGGTGATCGGGCTGCTGGCCGCGTCGGCTGTCAGGCGATCATACCTGTCGTAAACCTGGACGCTCCACGCCGGCGAGATGGTGTAGGTCGCGGCAACCATCAGCCCGACCGACTTGACGCCGCCTTGTGCGTCAAACGCCGGCAGCACGCCATTGGCGGCTGACTCTCTTTGGGAAATTCCAAAGTTGCGACGCATGTAGGTATTGTTTCCGAGGGATAGTCGAGGCCCGGCAGATAGAACGAGACTATCGGTAACCGGCTGAAACCAGTCGAGCGAAAGGTCAGCCACGAGACCATCGCCGGCGCGAAGCGCCTGGCGGGCTTCCACGCGGACCCTCAGCCGATCCTCAATTGGCCAATATTGGACAAAGGCGCCCGCATCCAGGCCCCAATGGATCTTCTCAAGACCGGACAGGCGATGGTCGTCCGAGGCGGAGCGGCTTTCGCGGATACCTACCACCGGACCGATCTCGATGCCATTGAAATCGATGAGGGTGTAATCGATGTCGTCGTCCGGCGCGCTGTAGCCAGCCGGCTCGCCAAGCCGGCGAAAATCGAAGGACGGCATGGCGCTGAAAGAGGAATGTTTAGATCCGGCATAGGACGGACCATATTCGACGCTGCCGCCCAATGTTATGATCCACGAACTCTTCTTATCCGATGCCGGAGAGGAAGCGTCGTCGGCCCTGACGGTTGTCGCGGCAATTGAAAACAATGCCACAATCGCGGCTACACGTGCCACTGAAAAGACCGTGCCGCCTTTTCGAAATGACGGCTGACTTGCCTGCATGGTACGCCCCACTGATGCCATGATGACCTTGTCGATCTCGCTTCACAGGCAATTGGCGCCGGTCCCCTATCTACAACGCCGCCCGGTTGCGAAGCAACCTTTTCGACACGAGCCTACGGGGCCAGGCTGACACAGGCCTGAATTACTCATGGCAACCAATACGCAAGTCGCCTTCTGTCTGCAAGTCCCCCGCGATTTGCTTTGCCCGCGGTCAAGACATGAAACTTGTCGCCTCGTTGTCGTGGGCTATGCGTTGTCACAAAGTTAAGACCATCGATTGCTACGTTCGGCGGTCACTGAGTTGAAGGACCCCAAACATGCGCCATCTCATCAAGATATTCGCGGTCATTCTCGCAATCGGTTTTGCCCTTCCTGCTGCTGGCCAGGATGCAAAGCCATTCTCCGATGCCAAGGAAATCAATCTCCTCACGCTCCTGCCAACGCCGCCTGCCAACGATTCGGCCCAGATGAAGGCCGAATTGGCGGAAATTCTCACGCTTCAGGTTACGCGTACGCCTGAAATGTCTGCTCGCGCAGTCGCCGATGCTGAAGAAAATGTCTGGCGCTTCGCCGATGTCATCGACAACCCGAAATTCACCAAGGAGAACCTTCCGAAGTTTTCCGCCTTTTTCGACCGGATAGTCGAAACTGAAGGTGCGGTCGTCGATCCGGCAAAGGATGTCTGGAAGCGCCCTCGGCCGCATCTCTATAGCGATCTGGTCAAGCCGATTGTCCCGCTGTCGAAGTCCGGCGCATATCCTTCAGGCCACACGACTGTCGGAACTTTGATGGGCATCGTTCTTGCAAACATGGTGCCGGAAAAGAAGGCGCCGATCATGGCTCGCGCCTGGGAATACGGTCACAATCGTCTTGTTGGCGGGATTCACTACGCGTCTGATATCGAAGCCGGCCGCATCGCAGGCACTGTTATCGCACAGACGATAACGACCCACGACGACTACAAGAGCGAATATGAAGCGGCCAAAGCGGAGCTGCGGACCGCCCTCAGTCTATAAGGGCGCCAACCACACCAACGACGAAAGCGAGATGCTCCGGGCCTGAAGCAGGCCCGGCGCATTTTTTGTCTTTCCGCCGCGGCCGCCAACAGATCGCAAGTCGGAAGCTCATTCTGAGCTCATAATCCTGGGATACAGATTTGCAATAATTCGCAGTTGTCAGGGTCGAATATTCGCTCTGACCCGAGAGTGGCCACGGTCAAGGGTGTTAAGCGATGAATTCAGTCAGCCGGCTTTCAGCCTCACGGTCATCCTCGGAAACGGGGTGGGTTGCGGTCACGAGCTGCCTCTGGCTTCTCATGGCATCGGCCACCCTGGTTGAGAGTTATGCCTACCGCTATGCCGGCGCCGTGTTGGCCCTGATCGCACTTTATCAGTACATGAAAACGGCGCCCCATCTGCCGATGGACTGGCGCGGCTGGCTGTGCGTTGCCTGGGGCGTCTATGCATTGGGCCGTTTTTTAATCGAGTTTTATCTGCTACCCGATCATCCAGCCGGCGATCGCGAGCTGCTATTCGGCATTCCCCTGGCATTTCCGCTGATTGCGTTCATTTTCTTTCTGTGCTGGCAGGACATGGAACGCATTGTAGCGGTCTATTTTGGAATTGCGCTCCTCACCATTGCCACCACGACGCACTATCAGCTCATTTTCGCGGGCGAGACCGTCCGCCCGCTCATTCAACATAACCAGATTCACGGGGCGGTTTGCTGCGGCATCATTTTGATTGCCGCGACCTGCTGGATGCTTCACTACCGGACCACGCCGAACGCAGACAAGACGCTCAAGCTGCTTTCAGCACTGATAACGCCGCCGCTGATCATTCTTTGCCTTATTGGCATCTACGGCGCCAAATCCAAGGGCGTCTGGCTGGCCCTCGGTCTGACATCGCCCGCCATCGCCTTCGTCATCCTGCGCGATCTGAGACCGCGGATGGGTATGCTCATCATTGCCGGCGTCGCGGTCATCCTTGCCTTTGGCGTTTACGCCGTCCGCGGAAATCTTGAACGGACGGCCGGCCAGACCGTGGCTTCGACGTTCTTCATGCTGGAGGATGTCAAGACCGGCAAGACGCTCGACGCAGCAGTGTCGCAGACGATCGATGATCACAGCACGCCCCTGTCGATGGACGAACGATTGCAACTATGGGCCAATGCCTGGGAGGTGTATTCGACAGCCCCGATATTTGGCTGGGGAAACGAGTGGATCGTTCGTTGGCGCCATTCGCACTACACAGGCGTCAACTATACGCTGACGCATAACGGCTACCTGGAAATTCTGGTGCGATACGGTCTGGCCGGTGCCGCATTTCTCTCGGTTATGCTTTTCGTTTTTTGCCGTTCCGTCTATCAGGCAGCGTCTGCGGCCATCATCCCGCGTGCCGCCTTGCACGCATATTTCCTCATCCTGCTTTTCTTCGCATTCACCCTTCTCAGCAACTCGAACAACCGGCTGGCGATTGGCGAAAGTCTGGCGATCCTCAGCGCTGCCGTTGCGCTGGCATGTCAGTTGAAGCTTCGATCCGCCAATTCGGTCGTAGCGGCTCGACCTCAGGCACTGCAACTGACCTGAGGCAAGGGAGGCGGTGAAATATTGGCAGGCGATGCGGTTTGTTCGAGCCGCGTGAGCGGCGGTCGAACAAAAAGCCATTGGGGCGCGTTTGTCTTTTTAAAGCCTTTGTCTCGCATTACCCCCTTGAGATCATTCCGCAATGGCTTACGTTTTAGTTGCGGAAATCGTCACTTAGAGAGCGGCGTGCAATGCGTCCGCTGCATTTTCGTCACCGATTTTGGAAGGATATGATCATGAATAAGCCTGCTCTGGCACTTCTCTCGACGATTTTGACTTTGGCTGGTGCGACGGCGGCAAGTGCTGCCGACCTGATCACCAACTACCCGGAGCAGGACGAGCGCAACCGCGTGAAGATCGGCTATCTCACCTGTGACATCGGCGGAGGCGTCGGCTATGTTCTTGGCTCCGCCAAGGAAATCGACTGCGTTTTCCATTCTTCGTCATCAGGCGCACTGTCCGACCATTATAGCGGCGCCGTCAGGAAATTCGGTGTCGATCTTGGATTTACCACGCGCAGCCGGCTTGTATGGGCAGTGTTCGCGCCAACCGCCGGTTACCATCGTGGTTCGTTGAGCGGCCTTTACCAAGGTGCTACCGCCGAGGCCACCATTGGCGCCGGGGTCGGTGCGAACATATTGTTTGGCGGCACATCGGGCTCCATCCATCTCCAGACGGTCAGCGTAACGGGGCAGTTGGGGCTGAATATCGCGGCCAGCGGCACGTCGATGACGTTGAACGCCTTAAACTGAGCTCTTCAAGTGCACGTGGTTGTGGATTGATCATCTCAATTCGCTCTCCTTAGCGTGCGTAGGCGCGCTGGAAACGGCCACCTGGCCGTTTCCTTATGGCTCCGCCGACGGTGCAATAGCTGTCGCAGGCCCCTGAGGCGAAATCCCCGCGTCGATGCGCAACGACCGCCCGATCATGCAGCTTCGGCCACTATTTCCCTTTCATCGTCCTTGTTGCACTTAGCGCTCTTTCCTCCTGATGGCCGTTCTTCGCCGGCGCGGCGCCGGGTGGGGAAGGTAGCCTTCAGGTGACTGTCAGCTTCGTTGGCGATAGTTACCGCTTGGCTAAAAAAGGATACTGTCATAAATGAAGCGGGTGCAGATCGCGATTTACGCAGGCATTCATATCTGGCTGCACCAGCTTACAACCGCTCGGGTGTCCTCACGCTCCAGCTCTATGTCCGTGGCGGTTAGACGGTCGTGAGGTCCTCCCACACTCTTTCGGGTCGGTCACGAAAGTCGACCGAGGTAGCTACGTTGCATCAGAGTACAACATCCCCTATGACCACCAAAATCCAGCAACTGATTTCGGTTGTTGTTCCGACCCTCAACGAGACTGACAATATCGACGTTCTTCTGTCGGTCTTGCTGGCGCAATCAGGCGGCGATATAGCCCTCGAAGTCTTGGTGGCCGACGGCGGATCGACCGATGGCACCGTCGAGCGCGTCCGCGCGTGGGAAGCCAAGGCCCCTGTCAGGCTTGTGAGCGGCGGCGGCAAACGTGGATTGGCAGGCGACGTGCTTGCGGCGGCAAGATCTGCAACCAGCGATATCGTCGTTGTGATGGACGCTGATCTCAGCCATCCGGCAGAAGAACTGCACAACCTCGTGCGGCCCATCATCGAAGGCACAAGCGATATGGTGGTCGGCAGCCGGTATGTGCCGGGCGGTTCCACGCCCGATTGGCCGCGGGGCCGTCGGCTCCTGTCTCGGCTCGGGGGAGCCTTGGCCTGGCCGTTGACCGACCTGGAAGATCCGATGTCCGGGTTCTTCGCCGTGCGCAAGGAGCGGCTTCTGGCCGTTGATCCGACCGCGGCCGGCTTCAAGATCGGCCTTGAGATCATTGCCGAAGGCGGTGATGCGCTTCGGCTGACGGAGATTCCTATTGTCTTCCACGACAGAGTACGGGGACAAACGAAGATCGGATGGGCGCAGATGGCTGCCTATGCCCGCCGCGTTCTGGTCCTGGCGGGAGGTTCGGTTTCGCTTGGAAACGCGGCTCGCTTCGCAGCAGTCGGCCTCATTGGCCTTGCCCTCGATATTCTGATCTTCCAGATATTGTTTGGAATGGGCTTCAGGCTGGTGACGGCCCATGTCGTAAGCTTCGTTGTTGCCACTGTCTCCAACTATTTCCTGAATTCCAGATGGGCGTTCGCAAATGACGGGCCGGCTCCAGCGGAGCGGGACTGGCCGCGCTACATGCGCTTCATGGCGATCTGCATCCTTGCTTTTTCGTTGCGAGGTGGGGTGCTTGCAGGTGCCGTCGAATTGCTCGGATGGCCGCCACAGGCGGCGATCCTCCTTGGCGTCGCAGTTGCTGCCGTCATCAACTATTTCGGCAACGCCTTCTTCGTATTCCCGGCTGCGAATGTGCGCATGCCGTCCGACGTCCGGTGGCGCGTCGCGGCGATCGGCGTCTTGTGTTACGTGCTGGCACTTAGGTTGGTCTTTCTCGGTCTTGTGGACCTCGTGCCGGAGGAAACCTACTACTGGAACTATTCCCAGCATCTCGACATCGGATATCTCGACCATCCCCCGATGGTCGCCTGGCTGATCTGGGCGGGAACAAGCCTCTTCGGCAATACGGAGTTTGGCGTTCGTATCGGTGCCTATCTCCTGTGGATGGTCACTGCCTATTTCGCGTTTCGGTTTTCGCGCAATCTCTTTGGAAAATCGCCGGCTTTTGTCAGCGTCCTTCTTGTAGCGCTGCTGCCATTTTTCTTTTCCTCCGGCTTCATGATGATGCCGGACGTGCCTCTGACTGCTGCGTGGGCGGCCATGCTCTATTATCTGGAGCGGGCGCTGATCGCCGACAATCGCCGGGCCTGGTGGGGTGTGGGCATAGCGCTGGGTTTCGGCATGCTGTCAAAATATACGATCGCGCTGCTCGGCCCCGCCACGCTCCTCTTCATTCTTCTGGACCCGAAGGCGCGGCGTTGGTTGCTGCGGCCGGAGCCTTATCTTGCCGCCGTCGGCGCCGCGATCCTCTTCTCTCCGGTGGTTTACTGGAATGCGACCCATGGCTGGGCGTCGTTTTCCTTCCAGACATCGCAGCGCCTGGAAAGCTCGGTCAATTTCTCGTTTCCAGCTCTGGTCACGAGTGCTCTGATCCTGTTGACGCCGATAGGTCTGATGGCGGCCATTGGCGTCCTGGTGTCGAGAAGCGGCCAGATGTTCATGGGAAAAGTGGACGGCGATGCGTCCCGCAAGTCCCTGTTTATCAAGATCTATACCATCGTCCCATTGTCCGTTTTCGTAGCATTCAGCTTGTTTCATGAGATCAAGCCGAATTGGACGGGACCGCTGTGGCTTGCCGTTCTCCCGGCGATTTCCGCAACGATCGTTGCAGCCCTTGGCAATATGTCGAGGTTTGACGGTTTCATGCGGCGGCTGTGGGTTCCAACCGTGACGATCACGCTGGTATTCTACGGACTTGCCCTGCATTACCTTGTTCTCGGTTTTCCGATGGTCGGGTATTTCGGCAATATCCGCACGCTGCCGGTCGCGTGGGAGGAGTTCGGCCAGCAGGCTGGGTTGATCGAACGGACCGTCGAGCAGGCGACCGGCAAGGAAGTGCTGCTTGCCGGAATGGACAAGTATTTCGTCGCGAGCGAGATCGCTTTTTACAATCGGCAGGACCAGGATACCGTGCGCACCTCCGTTGGTCGCGGCCCCTTCGGCGAAGATGGTCTGATGTATGATTACTGGTTCAAACCTGCCGACATGAAAGGACGGACCGTTATTCTCTACGGGCTGAAGAGGAACGATCTCGACCAGGACACCATCGCCGGGCATTTTGCCCGCCTGACCGACATCATTGAGCAGAAGGTCACGAAGAACGGCGCGCCGGTCGGCAGCTTTTTCTACCGGATCGGATATGATTTCCGTAGCTGTCTGCCGCTCGTCGCCTCGACATCAGCGGTGGCCTGTCAGGGGGAGTGAGGCTGTCTCATTCCCCGGAGTCGTCAAAAGCGTCAGAATGAATTGACGATTTCGCCCCCGGATCTCATTTTCCCGACCATGAGATGCGCGTGATAATGCATGGCGCATTTGATTGCGTAGATCTGCAGCACCAGGGGAGATGGTCGCCGCAAGAGCAGCTTCAATAGGCGCTGGCGATAGATTTGCCGTAACGGGGCTTCTCGCACCAGACGCATCAGTCTGAAGAAGATGCCGGCTGCTTCCAGAGCCCACATGCTGTTCAGTGCCAATAGCCGGAACGGATGGCGACGCAGGTATCGCAACCGCGTCCGTTCCGGTTGAATTCGTGCGTCGATATAGAGCGAGTCAAGCCGGTCAAAATAAGCCGACGGGCTGTGAAGGTCGCTCATGACAGAGACATATCCGTCGCGCAGGATTTCACGGCTGAGGTTCAGCGGGATGACATTCGTGCCAAAGGCGGGCGGATCGTCGAGATCAAGCCGGCCTTCCTTGGAAAGACGGGTGTAGAGCGGCGTTTTTGGGATGGCGGTCAGCATGCCGACCATGGCGTTTACGATCCGTGCGTCCTTTATGAATGTGCGCTGCGCGTCGAATATCGTGGCGTCGTCGCTGTCAAAGCCGAGAATCATGCCACACCACACCTCCATCCCTGTTTGCTGGATCGTGTGTATCTTCTCGAGCATCGTCCCCCCTTTCCGCAGGTTCTGAAGCTTCTTTGTCTCCTTCAGGGCAGCTTCGTTGGGAGTTTCGACGCCGATGAATACGACGCGTATATTGGCGTCGACCATCAATTGCATGAGCTCGGCATCGTCGGCCAGGTCGATCGAAGCTTCGGTCAAAAACGTCATCGGGTAGTGATGGCTTTCCTGCCAGGCCACCACGTCACGCAGAACGTCCTTTATTGCCTTCTTATTGCCGATGAGATTGTCGTCGACGATGAACGCCGTATCCATGCCGACGGCAAGCAACGCCTCAATCTCAGCAAGGATCTGCGGGCTTGTCTTGATCCGTGGCTTTCGACCGAACACCACAATGATATCGCAAAACTCGCAGGTAAACGGACAGCCTCGGGAGAACTGGATGCTGCCGACGGCGTAGTCGTCCATCTTGAGAAGGTCGAATCGCGGAACCGGCACAGTGCTCATGTCGGTCTTTTCGGTTTGCTCATAGCGCGTGGAATGACGACCTTCCTGCCATTCGAGCAGGAACTGCGGCCAGGTCTGTTCCGCCTCGCCGACGAAAATCACATCGGTAAGCCCGTCGAAATAGTCCTCCTGGACGGTCACCCAGGGGCCTCCGACAACGACGAAGCAATCGCGCTTCCTCAACTCCTTCAGGATTGCCAGCATGCCGGCGCGCTGAACGATCATGCCGGTCAGGCCGACAATATCCGCCTTGGCACAAAGATCGTAGTCGATGGGCTCGACGTTTTCATCGATCAAGGTGACTTGGTGGTCGGGCGGCGTGAGTGCCGCCAGAAGGGGAAGACAGGCGACAGGAAGATTTGCCTTCGCGTCAAAAAGGGGAAGTGCGTGTTCAAGCCCCCAATAGGAGGTTTCGAAACGCGGATTGATGATGACGATATGGGCCAATTTCTACCGCTCCGTGGTTGCGAAGTTTAAGTCCGGTGATCCTGATAGGCCTGCTCTCAATCACTGACATTAAAGGGCGAGCGATCGCCTACGCAGCACCTGATTGGCGCGCCCTTTGCAGAAACAGTCGGTCCATGTCTAGCAACTCTATATGAGCGCAATATTAGTTTTCATTAAATTATCGCGGCAGGCAATCCGGCCCGCACCGCTGACCGACTGCCGGAAATAGTGCTCTACGAACTCACACGTCTTGGTCCGGTATTTTGCCAGGCAAAGATTTTTGCCTTGAGGGCGGGAAGGAACCGCTGGATGGTATCATCCCGCACGCCGAGTTCCTCTATCTTCCTGAAGGAAGCCCACCGCTTGTCTGCTGGAACACCGAGCTGCGTGCCTCGCACGTTGGAGCCGTTGACCTTCGCGGAAAACTCCTCGAGCGAGCGCGTATAATAGTGGTTGTAGCGAATGACGTCGGTCTTCAGTTTTTGCGGCTGTCGCCTGGGATAGCGAACAAGCGGTTCCCCATCCTCATTATAGCCAACGTCGGAACTGTCCCTATAGTTGAACCAATGTGCGCTTTCAATCGATGAGACGCGACCCGGCTGTACGATCGACTTGACGTTGAGGAGGTCGTCGTGGTTGCGTTGCGTCATCATCGGTACGGCCTGACGGAAATTCTCCGTCACCAGACCGCCAGGGATTGCGCGGTGCCCGTTTGTCCCGAAATTTATCCCAGCCACGCCGATGCCGTGCAGATGTTCACGCTCTTTCAAAATCGCCGTCAGGGACAAAGCATCGGTTGGCAAGACGAACTCATCGACGTCGAAGAAAGCCATCCAGGTCGTGCTCATGCCGAAATTGGCGATGGCGTGAGCGTTGGCCAGGCGCTGGGTGTTTGACCAAACGCTGAAATGTTGCCAGGGCACAAGGGTGACGAAGCCCGCTTCCTGATAGGGGAGCAGGATCGACAGCGAGTGATCCGTCGAGCCGTTTTCATAGATGTAAAAATGCTCAACGCCCATGAGCAGATGAAACTGGAGCCATTCGTCCAGATATCTCGCGTCGTTTTTGATGACGGTCGTGCAGGTCAGGTAATTTCGCCGGGGGGAGGGCAGGAGTTCCGGCAACCATACTGGCTCATTGAGAACCGATTCCTGAAACCGACGTCGTCTGCGATCTCGAAGTGCCGCCCTAAACGCGGTCCATGCCTGCATCAAAACCACCACTGCGCAAAGAAATCCACGGAGGACGACGAGTCTTCCCTGGAGGTTTGCGCAATATAAACCGGTGTGATGAGGTGAGGATGAAGAGCTTGGCACCGAGCGAAATGTCCTCAGATCGCTGCGCTGACGTGGCGCTCGCGACCGTAGAGCGAGACGAGGAGAACAATAATCAAGCCAAGAGCTGCCTGCACCGCTGCCGGCTGGAAGCCTATGCCGATCAGAAGGGTGTTGATTTCTGTCAGCACCAGTACGCCGGCAAGCGTGCCGAGAAAGCCTCCGCCTCCGCCGACGAGCGCTGCTCCGCCGACAACGACAGCGGCAATCGTCTGAAACAGATAGGGTTGGCCGACGTCGCCATAGGCCGAACCGGTAAAGCCAAGTAGCAGCACGCCGGCGAGCGCCGCAAAAAATGCGCTGACGGCAAATGTGGCGGCCCACATCCGCACGGGGTCGATCAAAGGCAGAGGTGCCGCGCCCGGGTTGCTGCCGAGCGCGTAAAGCCTGCGGCCATAGGGCGAACGGGAAAGAACGAGAATGAAGGCTGAGAGAACGACAAGGCTGGGCACCAGCCACGGAACCGGCAGCCTTCATTTGGTTGATCGGCCCTCTCCCGAGCCGGCATGTCAATCGAGCCCGAATTCGCTGCAAATCGCCGCATTGTGTTCACCGACCCGCGGTGCTGCACGGTCGAATTTCGCCCGTGTCCCGTTGATGCGGATCGGCGAGCGCGTCGTGGTGATTGAGACGCCGTCCTCGCGCTTGACGGTCTGCAGCATGTCGAGCATCAGGAACGCCTCGCTGGCAAGCAGCTCGTTCCAGTTGAGGACGCGCGCGCACCAGATATCGGCCGGTTCGAGAATGGACAGCCAATGGTCGGCGGTTGCGGTCGCGATGCGCTCGGCAATCAGTGCCTTGATCTCATCGCGCGCCGTAAACCAGCTCTTCGGATTGTCGCGATATGGCGCAAGCTCCGGCATCTTCAGAAGGTCGGCGAGCTTGCCGATCGGTGTCATCGCGATCGCGATGAAGCCATCGGTCGCCTGATAGACGCCATAGGGCGCCGAGAGATAGGCATGCGCGCTCTGGACAGAGGAACGCTTCGGCAGCTTATGGCCGCTGTTCATATGCACGGTCAGCACTTCGACCTGGAAATCGATCAACGCTTCGAACAGGCTGGTTTCCACCAGGCTGCCTTTGCCGGTGATGCCTCTTCGCACCAAGGCGGCAAGGATGCCCTGGCAAGCGTCGGCGCCGGCAAGCATGTCACCGATCGCTAGCCCGAATGGTACTGGCCCCTGGCCTTCGTCGCCGTTAAGCCACATGACGCCGGAGCGCGCCTGCGCCAACAGGTCCTGGCCGGGACGCGCGACCAACGGACCCTTGTCGCCGTAGCCGCTGATCGAGCAATAGATCAGGAGCGGATTGAGCACCTGCACGGCTTTATAATCGAGCCCCAGACGCTCGATCACCGCCGGCCGGAAGTTCTGGACGAGGATGTCGGCCTTGCCGATCAGCGTCTTCAGCGCGTGCATGTCGCGTTCGTTCTTCAAGTCGATCGCAAGGCTCTCTTTGCCTCGGTTGATCGAATGAAAGATCGTCGAATCGCCGCTCTCTCCATCGCTGAGGTAAAGTCGGCGGGAAAGATCGCCACCATCCGGCCGCTCGATTTTGATGATACGAGCGCCAAGATCCATCAGGCGCAAGGTGCAATAGGGACCGGAAAGAAACTGGCTCATGTCGATGACGACAAGGCCCGCCAGCGGCAGGTCATCGTGCGCAGTCATGACAGTCATCTCCTATCGCACTGCTGCGGGAGCCAACAGGCAGGCGAACGAGGGTGCGACGATGGCGACCCGCATTTCGCATTTCATCCTCCCCAATATCTTCTTATGTGAAGAATATTTTCACATATGGATTATCTTTGCAAGTGTTATCAGAAGTCGCTGCCTATACCGCCATCGCCTAGGGATGCCGCTATGGGCCGCAAGTATCGCTAGCGCTGCCGCAACAAATACAGCTATTGGAGGAAATCATGGGCTCTCAATATCTCGCATTCGTCGGCACGCTCAATCGCGAAGCGCCCTATTTCCAGGGCGCGCGTGGCAGGGGCCTTGTCGTCTACAGCTTCGATGAGGACACGCTTGAGGTCCAGAAGCTGGACGAGGCGCCTGAAATTGAAAACCCGACCTTTCTGTCCGTCGATGCCGGGTGGCACGCTGATCTATGCCAATTCGGAAATCTTCGGCTGGAAGGAAGGCCTTGTCACTGCGTTCCGCTTCGATCGTGAGGCGCAACTGCTGATCTATCTCAACATGCAGCCGACGCTCGGCAGCATCACCGCCCACAATGCGGTTGCGCGCGACAACCGCAAGCTATTGGTCGCAAATTACGGCATGGGCGGCGGTGGTCCGGACCAGGCGGTCGTCGTCTACGGTATCAGGGACGATGGCGGGTTGACGCCGCCGATCTCCAGTGTGGCTCAGGAGGGGACCGGCCCAAACGAGGGTCGCCAGGAGCGCAGCCATGCGCATAGCGGCACCGAACTTGCGGGCAATGTCGTCGTTGTCGCCGACCTTGGTACCGATAACCTTCTATCGTATCGGCTGTCCGACAGGGCGCGCTGCAGCCACTGGCCGTTGCCAAGACTGCGCCAGGTGCCGGGCCGCGTCCTATTGCCGTTCATCCGAACGGGGAATTCCTCTTCGTGATGAACGAATTGAATTCGACGATCTCAAGCTTTGCGATCGACAGCCATACCGGCAAGCTGACGGCCATCGACGAGCAGCCTGCGGTGCCTGAGGAAAACCGCGCGGAAAACCACTGCGCCGACATTCAGATCTCGCCGGACGGCCGCTTCCTTTATGGCTCCAACCGGGGTCACGACAGCATCGTTTTATTTGAAACCGACCCCACAAGTGGCAGGCTGTCTCATGTGGGTTTCTTTCCATGCGGCGGTGCAACACCGCGCAATCTGGCGTTCACGCCCTCGGGCCGGCACCTCTTCTGCGCCAACCAGAATAGCGACCGGATCTCGATCTTCGAGCGGAACGTTCAGACCGGCGCCCTGATGAACACCGACGTGGCGATCGAAATCGGCACGCCGATAGCGTGCGCATCGTGCGCTGATCAGGTGATGGAATTTGACACATGAACTGGCATAAACGACTAACCGACCCTGTTCCCGATATCGTCAAAGACATGCAGATATTGCTGCGGGAAGGAAACATGGATCGACGATCCCGCCTTTAGTGCCTCGCGATCGAGCGTGAAGATCTTGAACGGCAGATTGTGGACCTTGAGGTGCAGGATAATGCCAAAGCCGGTCGGCTCGATCAATTCGACCTCGGCCGTCATGCCTGTTCCATCCTTGGTCATCACGACGTGCTCCGGCCTGATGCCGAGTGTCACGGGTGCCCCATTCGCCAGCGGCGCAGGCCCTCTAAGCGCGACGAGCGTTCCGTCCTTGAGCCTAATCCCGGCATTTTCGCCAGATATCTCGTAGGTTGCCTCCAGAAAATTCATGCCCGGCGAGCCGATGAAACCGGCGACAAACAGGTTTGCCGGACGATCGTAGAGGTCGAGCGGACTGCCCACCTGCTGCACGACGCCGGCATGCATGGCGACGATCCTGTCGGCAAGCGTCATGGCTTCGATCTGGTCGTGCGTCACGTAGATCGAGGTGGCCTTGAGATCGCCGTGCAGCTTCTTGATTTCGGCGCGCATCTGCTCGCGAAGCCGGGCATCAAGGTTTGAAAGCGGCTCGTCGAAAAGAAATGCCTTCGGCTGACGGACGATCGCCCGTCCCATGGCCACACGCTGTCTCTGGCCACCCGATAGTGCCTTCGGCCGCCGCTCCAATAGGGGGCCAAGTCCGAGCTTCGCTGCGGCTGCGGCAACGACGGTGGCGATGCGCTCACGCGACGCCTTCTTCAGGCGCAGGCTATAGCTCATATTGTCCGCGACGCTCATGTGCGGATAGAGCGCATAGGACTGGAAAACCATCGCGATGTCGCGATCCTTCGGGGCAAGACCATTGACGCTGCGCCCGGCGATCCTGATCTCGCCCGACGTGACGTCCTCGAGTCCGGCGATCATGCGCAGCAGTGTCGACTTCCCGCAGCCGGACGGCCCGACCAGCACGACGAATTCGCCATCCTTGATATCGAGGTCGACGCCGTGCAGCACGGGCACCTTGCCGTAGGATTTTCGGATATTCCGGATATCGATCGATGCCATTTGTCTAACCCTTGACCGCGCCGGCCGTCAGGCCCTGGACGAGATAGCGTTGAATGAGAAGGAAGAAGATGCAGGCCGGGATAAGCGCGAGCACGCCGGCCGCCATCATCTGACCGAAGTCGACGGAGAATTTCGACACGAAAGTCAGCAATCCTACCGGGAAGGTCGAGGCCGAGTTGCTGGAAATCAGCATCAGGGCAAACAGCAGCTCGCTCCAGGCGGCGGTGAACACGAAGCCGAGCGTCGCTGCAATTCCCGGCAGGGTCAGCGGCAGGATGATCTGGCGAAAGGCAACAAATTGCGTGGCGCCGTCGATCATCGCCGCCTCTTCCAGGTCCTTGGGGATGCCGTCGAAAAAGGACTGCATCAGGAAAGTGGCAAAGGGCACATTGAAGGCCGTGTAGACGATGACCAGGCCAGTCAGGCTATTGGTCAGTCCGAGCGGCGACAGGATCTTGAAAATTGGCGCCACCAGCATGACCAGCGGAAACATCTGTGTCAGCAGCATCAATCCGACGATCCAGTATTTTCCGCGGAACGTGAAGCGCGAGAGCGCGTAGCCCGAAAGCGACGCAAGGATCGTCACCACGATCGCCGTCGAGCCTGCAACGATCAGGCTATTGCGGAAGAAGATCGGAAAATCGCTGTGTTTCAGTACGAAGGCGAAGTGATCGAAGGTGATCCGCGACGGCCACATCCTCACGCCTTCGGTATAAAGAAGGTCGTTCGGCGTCAGCGACACCTTCAACAGCCAGAACAGCGGGAAGAGGGCGAATACGACATAGGCAAGGATCGCAAGCCGGTGAGCCACGGTCAGGAGAATGGGTTTGGCTCTCATGGCATCAATCCTTGTTCAGCATCGTCTGGCGCAGCAACACCACGAGCATCGAATAGGCCATCAGCAGGATGAGCAGCACGAGGGCGATTGCGGATGCATATCCGAAGTCCAGTCGCTTGAAGGCCTGGGTGAAGATGTAGCTGGCGACGATCTGGGTGCGATCGGCGGGGCCGCCATTGGTCATGACGACGATCAGATCGGCAAAATTCGCGATCCAGACGGTGCGCAGCAAGACGGTGATGGCAATCGTCGGCGCAAGGAATGGCAGGGTGATTGAACGAAACCGCTGAAAGCCGCCGGCTCCATCGATTGCTGCGGCCTCGTAGAGATCGCGCGGGATCGCCTGAAGGGCGGCCAGCAGAGTGATTGCGAAGAACGGAATGCCCCACCAGACATTGGCGATGATCGGACCCCACATCGCGTAGTGCGGGTCCGACAGAATGTTACCCGGCTCACTCATTAGCCCAAGGGCATAGAGCCAGTGCGGGATCGGCCCGATGACCGGATTGAACAGCCACGCCCAGTTGAGGCCAGTTAGAAAGGTCGGGACCGCCCAGGGCAGAAAGACGAGCGCCTGGATGACGCCCCGACCCCAGAACGGCTTGTCGAGCAGGAGGGCCAGAATGAGGCCGAACAGAAATTGCAGGAAAACCGACGCGCCGGTCCACCACAGGGTATTTTGCAGCGCGCCGTAGAAGGCCTTGTCCTTGGCCAGTTCGCGAAAATGCTCAAGGCCGATGAACCCGCCCGAGAAAGGCTTCAACAGCTGAATATCGCGAAATGCATAGGAGATGCCGAGGACCAGGGGTACCAGCATCACCGCCACGATCAGGATCAGGGCGGGTGCGCTGTACAGATAGGCTTCGATCGCAATGCCGATCCGTCGCTTCAAGGGGCGCGGGTCTGGACGTGTGTCGAGCGGAGCGGAAGTTATCGTCATCAGGCAGAGGTTCCCCTTCGCAGGCATCTCGCCGCGGCTTGCCAGCTGGTTCGTTCAAATGAAGAAAGTCGCGCGCATATTCCGCCGACGGCGGCGAAGCGGAGTTGCCGCTTCGCCGGTTGTTGCTGCGACCTTGCTACTTCTTGGTGGCAAGATATTTCTGCTGCGCCTTCGTCAGGTAATCTGCCCATTGATTGGAGAGATCGTCAGGCGAGATATCGCCGAGCAGCGTCTGCTCGCTGGTCTTGATGGCAAGCGAATCCTTGAAGTAGGCGAATTCTTCCAGGTAGGTCGGCATGACGGTGGGCACGGTATTCTTGTCGGCAAGTTCCTCGAACCAGCCTTTGAACTGGGCGCCCGCATAGAAGGGATCCTTTTCCGCCGCCTTGTGGATCGGCAGGGCGCCAATCCGCTTGTTCCACTCGACATTGCCTTCCGGTTCTTCCAGCGTCGCGATCAGCTTCCAGGAAAGATCCTTGTTCTGGCTGGCGGTCATCATCGACCAACCGGCATAGCCGATAGTCGGGAAGGACTTGCCATCCGGACCTTTCGGCAGCGGCGTCACGCCGAAGTCCTCCGGCTTCATGCGGTCGGCGATGGCGATGAGGGCGTCCGGATCCTGGTCGAGGAAGGCGCAGGTGCCGCTATAGAAGCCGGCGACGACTTCGTTGAAGCCCCAGTTGACGCTGTCTTTCGGCGCGAGCCCCTTCTTGTAGAGGTCCACCATCCAGGAGATGCCCTTGGCCCAGCCGGGGCTGTTCATCGTCGATGTGCCGTCGTCGTTGAAATACTTGTTGGAGCCGGCCATCGACGCGGCAAAGATCATCCAGCCGTTGAGACCACCCGGTCCGCCGCGCATGCAGTAGCCGTACTTGCCCTGGATCTTGGAGACCTTTTGAGAATCGGCAACGAACTCGTCCATCGTCTTCGGCGGCTCGGTGACGCCGGCCTCGGCAAGCAGCTTCTTGTTGTAGAACAGCGCCCGGAGATAAAATCCATAGGGCAGCATATAGGCGGTATTGTTGACGTAGCGGCCAAGCTCGAGCGCGCGATCCGTCAGGCCCGAGGTATATTGCCATTTGGCGACATAGGGCTCGAGGCTTTCGAGCATGCCGTTGTTGGCATAAAGGGAAAGCCATGTATCCGGCATTTCGACGACGTCGGGGATTTCGCCCGCCGACACCATCGTTGCGAACTTCTGGAACGCTTCGTTCCAGGGCAGCGACGTGATCTCCACCTTCGTGCCCGGGTTGGCAGCCTCGAATTTGCCGACGATCGATTTCAGGGTCTCGGTGCGTTCCGGACTGGTGATCACTTCCACCAGCTTGAGCGTCGTGTCTGCAAATGCAGTGCCGGACATCAGCGTGGCGAACAATACGGCAGTCAGCAGTCTTTTCATGATAGTTCCCCCTTTTTTGAGTAGGTTCTGGTCTCTATGTTTCAGTCGGAATGCGAAGCAGCGGCCATAGCTGCTTCAAGATCGCTCCACAGCGCCTCGGTTCCTTCCAGGCCGACATGGAGACGCACGGACCGCGGATGAATGCCAAAGGCATGCGCGGAATTTGGCTGAGCCTTCTGCTGAAGGACCACTTCGCCCGGCACGATCAGGCTTTCGTGGCCTCCCCAGCTGACACCGAGCTTGAAGAGCTTCAGATGATCGGCAAAGGCGCGGATATCGATGCCTTTGCGGAAGATGAACGAGAACAGCCCCGACGTGCCGGTCAATCCCGCCGGCAATCGGTTGGCAAGGCCTGGATGGCAGACGGTCTCGACGATATCGAGTTGCTGGAGCCGTCTGGCGATGGTCATCGCGGCCGCCTCATGCGCCTTCATGCGGATCGGCAGCGTCCTAAGCCCTCGGATCAAAAGCCAGGCGTCGAACGGCGACAGTTTGCCACCGAGATAAGGATAGGCCTCGCTTTTGACCCGGGAGATCAGAGCCTTCGACCCGGTGACGATACCGGCGACGACATCGCTGTGACCGCCAAGATATTTGGAGGCCGAATGGATCACAAGATCGACGCCCAGCGCCAGCGGTCGCTGGAAAATCGGGCTTGCCCAGCTATTGTCGATGACGCTCGGGATACCGTGGGCCTTTGCCAGTGTCGCAAGGGCGCCGACATCATGGGCATCCATGACCCAGCTTGTCGGGCTTTCCATGTAGAACAGCTTGGCACCTGGGAGGGCGCGGGCGACGGCTTCTTCGTCGCGGCCATCGACGTAGGTGACCTCCACCTTCATACGCTTCAGGATGGTGCCGAAAAGCCGGAATGCGTCGGGATAGACATGGTTGACTGCGACAATGCGGTCGCCCGGTTCGACGAAACTGAGGACCGTCGAAGAGATGGCCGCCATGCCGCTTGCAAAGCCGAGCGCATCCTCACCGCCTTCGAGCTTTGCAAGCATCTCCTCGAACATGCGCACGGTCGGATTGAGTCCTCGCGTGTAGATCGGCCGAATTTTCTCACCCCGATAGGAGGCGATCATGTCGTCGTAATCGGTGAAGGTGAAAAGAGAGGTTTGCACGATCGGCGGCACGACAGCTTCGAAGGCATTGCCTTCGTCGTGGGCGACGATGAGAGATGCAAGTTCGAACGGATCTGGGCCGTTGCTCATTGGGACATGTCCTTGATGTCTTCTTCGACAATTTCGAGAATGTTCAACGTTTCCTGCCGCGCGGCCTCGGGATCCTGGGCGACGATGGCGTTGAAAAGCGTGCGGTGGAAAGGAAAGGATCGTCGGGCAAAATCCAGCCGGTTGAACGGGTGGGTCCAGAAGCGCTCGAAGGCTTCGCGCATCTGCTCCAGCAATTGCCTGAACAGTGGATTGTGGGTTGCGTCATAGACGGCAAGATGAAACGCCAGGTCTTCCGGACCGGCGGCGCCCTTGAGCATCTGCACCCGTTCCATTTCATCGAGCTTTGCCTCGATGATCACCAGGTCCTCGGCGGTCCGCTTGCGTGCCGCGACCATGCCCGCCTCGACCTCTATCCCCCGGCGAACTTCGAGTGTCTGCAACAGGGCGTCGCGCAGATGCACGGGATCGATCGACAAAGGCATGTGGATCGTTGCCGAAGAAACAGGCTTCAGCAGGTAGGTTCCGCTTCCCTTCCGCGTCTCGATGACGCCGAGCGCCTGGAAGTGGCGGATTGCCTCGCGGATTGTCGAGCGCCCGACGGCAAGGGCGGTCATCAGTTCCCGTTCGGCAGGCAGGCGGTCGCCGGCCTTGAGGCTCGCGCGCTGGACATAGCTTGCCAACGCCTCTGTGACCTGGCGGGCGCGATCCATCGCCGGAAGCGGCATTATCGCCGGCCTGTCTATGCGGTCCGCCTTCATCGTTCCCCGATATTCTCTTTGGTGCAGACACATGATAATTGGTCTGACATCCTAGCATTATGTGCAGCTGTGCGGATGTCAAGTGCGGAAAGGTCTGCCGTTGACCCGCTCCTCCGCAATGTCCTTTGGCACTTCCGAATGAGCCTCGATGTATCTGTATCGACAGGCCTGTTTTTTACCTCCCGCGCATATATCGCTGTTAAATATATGATTCTACTTAGGAAACAGGACGAATGAGGCTTCCGCCTCCTTGTCGCTGGATGGTTACACCGCTATCAAAGTGGCCACTCGGCTATCGCCCGATAGAATATTGAGGGCATCCAGGTCCGGGTTGTGGGGCGAAATCGTTCCGGGTAAAAGCTGGCACGCTGCTGCGGATGTACGGGGGCCTCTGGAGCCGTGGATCAATCTCTTCGTCCCCGATCCGCACATCGACACGCTCAAGGTGAAAGCAAGAAACTTTCATTCAGGCAACAAAAAAGGCCGGGGCGAAACCGCACCGACCTTCTCAACGTCACCCTTCACACCAGTGCCAGTACATCCGTGGTCAAAAGCATTTAAGCGACTTCGGCTATTGCGAGCGTTCGCTTGGAACGCTCATGAGCAAGACCGATAAGAGTGTGGATAGGGGATGAATGTGTCCGCTTCAAGTTCGCTCTGCGGCCAACCCGTCAAAGAGGATTGATTTCGGGCTCGCAAACACGATCATCCGCGAAAACGGTAGTGGGGACCACAAACCTTGATCAAGACGGATACGACCGAGTTCCACAAGATCCCATCATCGGTAGACAGGTGCCCTTGCCACCAATTCCACCCGGCAAGCCTCGCCAAAATCGAAAAGAAAGTTCATTGCTCCCGAACGCGCCAGATCTCGGATCTCAGAGAGAGAGCGGTTGGGTTTCAGATAGGTTTCGACGATGTTTTCCATCGCCAGCTCGGCTGCATCCACAACCGGACGGGATGAGATCAGACGCATCTGGGCGACTAAGGCATAAAGCAGCACGAGGTCAGAGACGTCGTCCTTCTGGTGGCTCATTGCATCACCGTAAAGCCGCGTAGCTTCCGTGATGAAATCGGAAAACAGCTTTTCGCGCTTGGCAACCTCGACTTGGCGATGCCTTTCCTTCACCTCTGCGCGGTGCATCATCCAAGTGGTGGCAAACGAGGCCAGGCTGCCGATTGCGACGCCGGCGAGACCCATCAGAGCAGAGATGTATGCGTTCAAGAGACTACTCCTTTCAGAAGGCCGCAGCGCGAGTGGCTCAATTAACCCAATTGCGAGTGTACGCGTCAAAATGCCGACAGGTCGCCTAGCGCAAAGCTTGAGACGTCCTACTCGGCAAGCGGAGGACCTACCCACGCGCCTGCTGGTAACGCAGGGATGCAATTTGCCAATCCGTCGAGCATGCCTTGCAAGACGCTCTCGGTCAGCTCCTCCATCTTGTCGCTGGGGCCGACGAGGCGGTCCACCAGCAGCAAAGTAAGGCCATGCATTTGCGACCAGAAAATTAGAATGGCGCCATCGATTTTACGGGTGTTTGCCGTTGTGTTTGGAATGAGGTGCCCGAGAGCGCCGTCGCTTATTGCGCCCATCAGTAGGGCTTTCATATTGTAAGCCGCATATTTTTCGATCGCAGGGCGCCCATTGTCCTGACCGGCAAGATAGCCGCCGAACATCAATCTGTAGAGCGCAGGATTGTTGACGCCGCCGCAAACATAAGCGCGAGCAATAGCTGCAAGCCGCTCGCGCGGACTGTCGAGTTCATTCATCGCGTCGGTCATCTGCTTTGCCAGGAGCTCGAACCCTACCGCCGAGACGGCCGCCAGCAATTCACGCTTGTCGGAAAAGTGCTTGTACGGGGCGTTATGACTGACGCCCGCTCGACGGGCGAGCTCGCGAAGCGAAAACTCTGTGCTTTGCGACTCGCTGAGGACATCGAGTGCGGCACGGACGATCGCGGTGTGCAGGTCGCCATGGTGGTAGGGGCGCTGCTCTGTAATGGAAATGTCTTGGGTCATATTCGTCCATTTAGATTCTTAAGTTGCTCATGTCAACATTTTTGCCGAAACGATGTTGACATTGCCCACTCTACATTTTAAGTGGGCGCTGTCAACATCTGGCGCGCGCCCCAACAAAAGAGGTACATGGCATGGCAGCTCAGCATCCCGTCACAAGATGCACCGCTTCACAGAGCGTCCGCCGTTCGAGCGCGTCGCGCTATTGTTACAAGGCGGAGGCGCGCTCGGTTCGTATCAGGCGGGCGTCTACCAGGCTTTGGCCGAAGCCGATCTGCATCCGGACTGGGTCGCCGGCATCTCCATCGGTGCCATCAATAGTGCCTTGATTGCTGGCAATCCGCCCGAAAGACGGGTGGAGGTGCTCCGCAGCTTCTGGGAGATGATAACCGCCCCGGCTCTTGGGATTCCCACGCTTTTTTCGGCCATGCTGGACGCGATCGGGCTGAAGGGTGACTTCGCCCACGGCCTGCTCAATCAGGCACACGCCTTCGCCACCCTCATGGACGGCGCGCCGGGCTTTTTCACGCCACGTCCGGTGCCGCCCTTTTTTTCCGTCCCCGGCAGCATCGAGGCCGAAAGCTTCTACGACGTCGCGCCGCTCAAGACGACGCTGGAGCAGCTGGTGGACTTCGACCGCATCAATGCAGGAGCCATGCGTTTCAGCGTTGGCGCCGTCAACGCGTGCACTGGCAATTTCGAGTATTTCGACACGACGACGCACGAGATCCGCCCCGAACACGTCATGGCGAGCGGCGCGCTCCCGCCGGGCTTCCCGGCTGCGAGGATCGACGGCGAATATTACTGGGACGGCGGCCTCGTCTCCAACACGCCCCTGCAATGGGTGCTCGATAACTCGCCGCGCCTGGATACGCTGGCCTTTCAGGTCGACCTATGGAGCGCGCGAGGCGCGTTTCCGCGTGACCTCCTTGGTCTCGAACTTCGTCAGAAGGATATCCGCTTCTCAAGCCGCACGCGCGCGGCGACCGACCAATTCAAGACGCAGCAGCGTCTGCGTCGCGCCCTCGGCCATCTAGTGCAACTTGTCCCGCAAGAGGCCCTGCCGCTAACCGATCCCGAGATCAAACTTCTCGTCGAGCAGGCCGACGAGAAGGTCTACAACATCGTCCAGCTCATCTACCGGGCCAAGAACTACGAAGCTAGCTCCAAGGATTACGAGTTCTCCCGCGTGACCATGGAGGAACACTGGACCTCCGGCTACAACGACGCCCTTCGAACACTGCGCCACCCCGAGGTGCTGCTGCGGCCCGACACGCCCGACGGCGTGGCCATTTTCGACTTCGATTGAGATTTCAACAAAGAGAAGAGCACGACCATGAAGATCGCCGCAGTCCGCGATAATGCCTTTGCGATGCCGCTCAACAACCCGGCTTATCCCAGGCCGCCCTACAAGTTCTACAACCGCGAATTTGTCGTCATCAACTACAGGACCGATCCGGAGGCGCTGCGTGCCGTCGTGCCGGAGCCGCTAGAAGTGATCGGCGACACCGTCGCCTATGAATTCATCCGCATGCCGGATTCGACCGGCTTCGGCGACTATACGGAGACCGGGCAGGTCATTCCGGTACGCTTCACGACGCCATCAGGCAAGGTGCAGGAGGGCAGCTATGTGCACGCCATGTATCTGGATGACAACTCGCCGATCGCCGGCGGGCGTGAGATATGGGGCTTTCCGAAGAAGCTGGCGACGCCGAAGCTGTCGCACGAGCAGGAAACGCTGGTCGGGACGCTGCACTACGGCCCGGTTCTCTGTGCGACGGCGACCATGGGCTACAAGCATCGCGAACTCCCCCTGGAGCCGCTGGCAAAGGCAATGGCGAAGCCCGCCTTCGTGCTGAAGGTCATCCCGCACGTCGATGGCTCGCCCAGGATTTGCGAACTTGTGCGCTACTATCTCGAGGATGTGACGCTGAAGGGCGCATGGGCCGGGCCGGCCGCCCTGCAATTGTTCGAACATGCAATGTGCGACGTCGCGCGTCTACCCGTGCGCGAGGTCACCTCGGCCAGCCATTACATCGCCGACCTGACGCTCGGTCTCGGCGAGGTCGTATTCGACTATCTCCAAAACGACTGATCCCCTGCAACTGAAAGGAACTATCCATGTCTCGATTTGATGGAAGAGTGGCGGTTATCACCGGAGCCGCGAGCGGCATCGGCAAGGAAATCGCGCTTCGCTTCGCAGCCGAAGGCGGCATTCCCGTGATCGCCGACCTCAATCTCGACGCCGCGAACGCGACGGCAGCCGAGATCAAGGAGAAGGGCGGCGACGCCTTCGCCGTGGCAATGAACGTCGCCGATGAGGAGCAAGTGGAAAAGGCCGTTGGCGAGGTGATCGCCAGGTTCGGCAAGGTCGACGTGTTGGTCAGCAATGCCGGCATCCAGATCGTCAAACCGCTGGTCGACTTTCCATTCGCCGACTGGAGAAAGCTGCTTTCGATCCATCTCGACGGCGCCTTTCTGACCACGCGCGCCTGCCTCAAGCACATGTATGCCGCCAATTACGGCCGGGTGATCTACATGGGTTCCGTGCACTCCAAGGAAGCGTCGAAGCTGAAGGCCCCTTATGTCACGGCGAAGCACGGCCTGATCGGACTGGCCAAGGTGCTGGCAAAGGAAGGAGCCGAGCACAACGTCACGGCAAACGTGGTCTGCCCCGGCTTCGTGCGCACGCCGCTGGTCGACAAGCAGATCCCCGAGCAGGCGCGGGAGCTCGGCATCAGCGAGGAGCAGGTGGTCAAGACGGTGATGCTCAAGGACACAGTCGATGGTGAGTTCACCAGCACCGAAGACGTGGCCGACGCCGTTCTCTATTTCGCAGCGGCGAGGTCCAATGCCGTGACAGGACAGTCGTTGGTCGTGAGCCACGGCTGGTTCATGCAGTAGCGTCGCTCGGTCGCGGACATGGGGGCGACACACTTTGCGGCGCCATGCGACCACAGCGCAGCCTCGCTCGCTAGGCCTGACGGCATGGGTCTGAGGGCGATAGCAGCACGCGACTCGCCGAGTTGATGGCTTTGTCTTCGACGATAAGAACGCTCCAGAAGCCAGAACAGCATTCGTGCGGAGAGCCGCGATCGGGGCCCTTCATCGAAAATCTTTAGAACGCACAGGAAATGACATGAGAGTTTGCTCCGGCCCAAAACCGGTCCTCTTGATGGGCCGGCGACATTCGCTGGCCACGAATCCTTCTATCATCGGCCCAAGCAGGCAGGAGGGCTCTGCGATACGCGAGTGCTCGCATGCGGCGCCCAAAATTTTACCCGCACGGCTGGCCGGCAGCGCGCCGCCGCCAACGGGCTTGTTCTTGCGGCGGCTAGCGCCGATAAGTGTAATCCTGCGGAGTGCCGTCCAGGCAGCCGCACTTGGCGTGTTCGCAGGATTCGTCGCACTGCCGGCAGCCCGAGCAGATGAGCAGATCCCGCCAGTCAAACCGGCGATCAGCGATCAAGCCGCGACCGCCGTTTCGCAGATGGGCAACACTCTCCTTGCCAGGGACCTGACGATCACGGCGAGAACAATCAGTGTTTACCTGGACGAGTTCGGGCAACCGCTTCACATCTTCCATACGATGAAAATCGCCGTGCACCGGCCCGACCAGATCGCTGTCGAGTTTACCGGCGATGACGGCAACCACAATCTGTTCTACGACGGCAAAGCGGCCTCGGTCTTCTTTCCCGACAGCAAGCAGTACTTGATGATCCCCGCATCGGGTGACATACCGTCTGCGCTGGACGAGGTGACAAACAAGCTCGACCTCGATTTTCCGCTTAGCGCCCTTTTTTGCAGCTTCTCCGGACCAAATCCTGTTGGGCGATGCCATGGCCGCGTGGCAGGTCGGGACGGCTACCGTCGACGGGGTCGAGTGCCGGCATTTGTTTTTCTCCCAGAAATCCGGCGTCGACCTGGAATTGTGGGTCGAGAAGAACAGTGCGGCGACGCCACGTCGCCTGATCGTCACCCACCGCTTGCTCCCAGGTCAGCCGAGTTTCATCGCGGAATTCACGAGCTGGAAGACCCAGCCCTCTCTCTCCGACTCCGAATTTGCCTTTCAACCTCCTGCCGATGCAAAAGAGATCGAGCTCACTCCCACAGTCGCGTCGGGAACGGAAGGGAGCAAGTGATGACCCTATTGAAACGGACCTTCATTGCCTTTCTCGGCATAACGGCCGTAGCATCGGATGTTGCCTTTGGCCAATTTGCTCCGCCACCCGGCGGCCTACCGAGTCTGCCGATGGGCGGGCCACCGCATCTGCCGGCAGGCGGCCTCCCGCGTCCGCAGATGGGGGGCGTGCCGCGTCCACCGGTGGCCAGCCACGGCCGTCCGCCGATGAACCGTCCGACCCATGCGCCAAACTTCGGTGGCGCAAAGGGGCGTTTGGCGGACGGGCCTGGCCGCGGCGGGAGTAACTTGTCCGGAAATATCCGCAACACGGTGAACTCTGGCGGAAACATCAACCAGAACCGCGCCTTCATGAACTCCGGAGGCAATATCGCCGTAAAGGGGTCAGGCAACGTCACCGTGAACAATTCCGGCGACTTCAAAGTCTCTGGTAACGGCAACGGATACTTTGGCCGTGGATATTATGGTCGTGGAGACCGCGGCCTGGGAGGATATGGCGGCAGAGACTATGGCGGCGGAGACTACGGCCGTGGATATTATCGCCGCGGAGCCTACATCCTGGGCGGCTATGCGGTCGGCGTCGCGACCGGTGCGGCAGCCGCATCGAGCACGAGCGGAACGACGTATTCTTCCCACGGGGAACAGTCTGGAACTGCTATGGGGTCCTCTGGCGCTGCTTCCTCGGGTTCGTCCCACGCGGCCTCCTCGCGTTCTTCGGGCGGGACCTATGCCAGTTCCGCTGGCGCGGCATCTTCGAGTTCGGCCCCTGCGACGTCGTCCGGCCCTTCTGGCGGCTCCTATCCGGGCTCTTCCAACCAGAGCGGCTCCGGTCCGGTCGCTGGCGGTGGAGACGGCGGATCAAACCAGGGCGGCAACAGCGGCTCCCCGTCTGTGAATCCTCTGATTGTCGGCCTGTTTGAGAGCCTGCCGGCGGATGGCACGGCATGGACTTCGGAAGGTGCGGTCGGTTGGCTTCAGGCCGCCGCCGCCAATTTGCGGATCGCCTACAAGATCCAGGGAAACATCCTGGTCACCAGCGAGACTCCGCCGTCCAATTATGGCAACCGCGTGCCCGGCGGGAACTAGACGATCGATTCCATGAAAGCGGCCTTTGATGGAACCTGAAGTGTGTTCGTGGATTCCTCGTTTGAGATTATTCAACCGAGGAGTTTCATCATGGCACCAAGGCGGCGCGTGATCGAGCTGGCGATGAGCGAGCAAGAGACTGAAACGTTGACGGCACTTTCGCGGTCTCGAAGCGAGCCGGCGAGCCGAGTATCGCGGGCCGCCATGCTGCTGGCCTATCGCGACAACCCGTCGTTCTTTGCCGTTGCGCGAAGACTTGGCGTCCATCATCAGACTGTCCAGCGCTGCATTGAGCGGGCTGAGAGCTATGGCCCGCTTGCGGCACTCGACGACCGGCCGCGGCCGGGCAAGGAGCCGGTGATCACGCCGGAGGCGAAAGCCTGGCTGGTGTCTTTGGCGTGCGACAAGGCCAGGGACCATGGCTATCCGCACGAACTGTGGACGACGCGGCTTTTGGCCCGCCATGCGCGCGAGCACGGACCGGAGGCCGGACATCCCTGTCTGGCCCGTCTGGTTCAGGGCACGGTGAGCAAGCTTCTGAGCCAGGAGGAAATC
>NZ_JBFRFF010000047.1:0-38158 GCF_052114685.1 Rhizobium sp. 2YAF20
CGGTAGAGCCGTTGCGCCTCTGCCAGCGTGCTGTTGGTGTCAAGACGAAGGATATTTATGGACAGCTAGCGGGCGACGCCTTCCGCCGCCGTCATCAGACGCCGTGCAAGCCCAAGCCCCCGAGCGGAGGGCGCGACCCAAAGTCTCTTGATTTCCGCAACCTCGCTTCCGGTACCCTTCAGCCCAACGCAACCGATCGGCAGGCTGTCCGACATGGCAACGAGGAACGCGCCGCGCGGGCGGATCATGTCGACTGCGTCCGGATCGCGGGAAAGCGATACCTCGAAACCGTTCTCGAAGCGGCGGGCAAGCTCGGCGTAATATTCACTAAGGCAGAACCTCGCATCGTTGTGCCTCGGGTCCATCTCCTCAACCACAATCAGGCTGCGGCCGAGCACGGAAGCAACGAGATCCATTGCATGCAGAAGTTCTTCTGGACGCGAATGGCGGGCCAGAAAGGTCTCCGCCTGAGCATTCGAGAGTGCCTCATAGGCTTGGAATTCGGAGCGGCCGGCCTCGGTCAGCCTGGCAATTCGACGGCGTGCGTCTTGGCGATTGGATACGGTCTCAATTAGGCCCTCGTCTTCCAGACCGCGCAACAGACGGCTCATCAGGCCGGAGTCAAGGCCAAGATATTCTCGGATCGAGGCGACATCCGACTGTCCCTGGCCGATCGCGTTGAGCACCCGCGCGGCCCCGAGCGGGCGGCCGCGACCAAGAAAGGACGTATCGAGGGCGCCAACCTCGGAGGTGACGACACGATTAAACCGGCGGATGCGAGAGATGGGATCTAAAGACATAATATCTGACTTTAGTCAGATATTATCGCGCTGTCAACAAACGGGCGGAAGCTTATCGGGTTGCACGACCAGAGCGACATCTTCACAATCCCGAAAGAGCCGGTCTGCGAGCGAATTTTTGGCATCCAGGCATCCAACATTCTCAAGGGCGGCAAATATCTGTTCATGCCGAGCCTGCCGGCACGCCTTTGGATAGCGGAGCTGAGGACACAGGCCGGCACCCGGTAACGCGACGATCCCCGTAACACAGCGCCCGGCGCGACCGGCCGACAATTCCTCACGCCTTCGCACTCCGCCAGATTTGCTGCCTCACGTCGCAGGTGCCGAGATCGCGGCCTGTCTCTTGCCGGTGGAAATGATCCACCGTTTAAATTCCTGGCCGAATGGCTTCTGCAGGGAAACTCTGTTCCACGCCAAAAAATAAGGATCCGAGAGCTTGAGGCGATGGTCGAAAGGGATCACCAACCGGCCGGACTTCAATTCGTCTGCGATCATTGCCAGTTGTGCCAATACGAACCCGCGGCCGGCGACCGCCGCATCGATGGCACTGCTGGACAGCGTATAAGACAGGCCCTTATCCTTTGGAGGCTTAGAGCCGCCAATACTGTGGGCCCAATCGGACCAACTCGGCGCCGGTGAAAAAGCGCTATCCCAGACGATGTGCAGAAGGGGAAAACCCAGAATATCGGTGATCTCGCGCGGAGGGTCTGTCTCGATCAGGTGCGGGGCGCAAGCGGGCACAACCCAGTCGGTGAACAGCTCCACGAAGTATTGGTGATGCGATTTCTGTCCGTAATAGATCCGGAAATCCACATCGTCTTGCCCCATAGTTGGCTCACGCTCTGTTCCAACAAGGTGGATCATCGCATCTGGGTACAGGGCCTGCCAGTCGAAAATCTCACGCCCGATCCATTTGTTCACCACGGAAGTAAGCGAACTGAGGGTAATTCCGCTCTCGTTGCGGGCGCGGCCGAGAACGTACTGTGCGTTGGCAAGGTGATCGAAACCCTTCTTGATCTCGACGTGATAGACGCGCCCCCATGTCGTAAGCTCCATCTTTCCGGCGGCTCTTTCCAAAAGCGTAACGCCGAGCTGTGCTTCCAGCTTGTGGACCTGCTGGCTTATCGCACCGGGCGAAACCCCAAGAGCCTGCGCGGCGGCAGTAACGCTGCCGTGCGTTCCCACTGCCTCGAACGCCTGCAACGCCTTTAAATGAGAGATCACTGCATGTCCTTGCCGCCTATCGCTTCTCATCAATTTAGGAAAACTAAAAGCAAACGCAACCGAAACCTATGTGCTCGGCGTTGCAACCGGTTCCGGTATCAGCCCACCGTCGAAGCATCTGCAAGCAGCCGGAAAGCGCCCTTCCAGTAAAGGAGAGGTTCCACGTCGGCGCGCAGCGTGATTGCCTTCACCCGGCCTATCAAGATGGCGTGGGAGTGCATGTGGACCGCCTCGTCCAGCTTGCAATCGATTGCGGTCAACGCCCCGTGCAGTGCGAGTGCGCCGGTTTCGAGCACCGACCATTCGGCGTCCTCATAACGACGGACGCCATCCCTGCCGCCGTAGCCGGCAAAGGCATGGGCCACCTGCTGCTGGTCATGGGCGAGGACATTGACGCAGAAGCTGCCGTGCCGCAGCAGCACCGGCCAGGAAGAAGAACTGCGGTTGAGGCTGACGATGACCGACGGCACCTCGGCCGACAGCGAAGACACCGACGTTGCGGTGAAGCCGGTTCGATCGTCGCCAATGCCGACCGTAACAACGCTGACGGCGCCGGCAAGATGTCGCATCGACGCCTTGAACGAGGCCTCGTCGACGATGTCCCGGCCCTGGCCAACGGCTCGCGGAAATTGAGTTGAAGCTGTCATCACCCGACCCTCCATTGGAGAAGGCGTTTCAGTTGTGGATCGGCAGGCCGCTCAAATGGTCCCTGCGCGCGCCGCGGTGTACCGGTTGACAGGCATCGACAGGCCGAGATTTTCGCGCAGCGTCCTGCCTTCGTATTCTTCGCGAAAGAGGCCTCGCCGCCGCAGCTCCGGAAGCACGAGTTCTATGAAATCGTTGAGGCTCGCGGGCAAGGTCGGGAGCATCAGGATGAAGCCATCGGCTGCACGCGTTTCGAACCATTCCTCCATGAAATCAGCGATCTGCGTCGGCGAGCCGGTGATACCGTTGCCGGTGTGCTTCTCGGCGTAGTGACGAATGAGCTCGCCCATGGTGCGGCCGCTCTTGACGAAATCGACGAGCTCGTCGAAAAGCGCACGCGAGCCCCTTGGCGCCTCGGGGAGCCGATCCATCGGGAACGGCGCGTCTAGCGGCACTCCAGCGAGATCGACCTCGATGAATTCCGACAGCATCAGGCGGCCGACATCGGGATGCAGATTATCGATCAGGAAATCGACCTTTGCCCGGGCTTCCGCCTCGGTCGCACCGACATTGATGACGACCCCCGGCATGATCTTCAGGTCGTTCGGATCGCGGCCATAGGCCGGCATGCGGCTCTTGACGTTCTGATAGAATGCACGGTTGCGCTCGATATTGGAGGCAAGGCTGAATACCACCTCGGCCGTGCGCGCGGCCAGATCCATCCCGGGCTCGGAACCGCCGGCCTGGGCAATCACCGGACGTCCTTGCGGGGAACGCGCAATGTTCAGCGGCCCGCGCACCTGGAAGTGCTTGCCCTTGTGATCGAGCGTGTGCAGCTTTGACGGATCGTGATAGATGCCGTTTTCGCGATCGAGCAGCAGCGCATCGGCTTCAAAGCTGTCCCAAAGTCCGAAGACGACGTCGACGAATTCCGTTCCGCGTTCATAGCGCAGCGCGTGCGGATCAAGACCGTCGCGGTTGAAGTTGTAGCCGGTTTCGTTGTGGTCTGACGTGACGACGTTCCAGCAGACCCGTCCGCCGCTCAAATGATCGATGGAGGCAAATATGCGAGCGATATTATAGGGCTCGTAGTAGCTGGTGGAGGCAGTGGCAACCAGACCGAGATTCTCGGTCGAGACAGCGAGCGCCGAGAGAAGCGACAACGGCTCGAACCGGTTCATCTTCGTCGGCTGACGGGCAAGCGCGCTTGGGTCGCCGACGGCGGCAGCCGGCGAATCCGGCATGAATAGGAAATCGAACTTCGCCGCTTCCGAAAGCTTGGCCAGATTGAGCAGGTGGCTGAAATCATTGGCGCCGGCAACGTCGCTGGCGGGATGCAGCCAGGACGCCGGATGAAAACCAAATGTGTAGACGAAACTGCCGAGTTTTAGCTGATCCTGCCGAGCCATGGTTCCATCCTCTTCATCATCCATCTCTGTCGACCGGCTTATGACGATCGACAAGGATGACCTCAACCCCAAGAAATATCCACGGGATTGGAGCGCCGCAACCCTGCCCCAGCTGCTTTGAAATTTAGTTTTTCTAAATGCATGGATGCCAAGCTCACAGAAACGGCAGACCCAGGCGAACTATCGTGCGCCGATGTAAGGGCTGAACACCATGAGGCTCAGAATTTCGAAGAGCACCTGCGCGCCGGCCTGGGCCGTGTTCGTCGTCGCGTCATATTGCGGCGCCACCTCGACGACGTCCCCGCCAACGAAATTGACCCCCTTCAGGCCGCGGATCAACTCAAGCACCTCACGGGTTGTCAGCCCGCCGATCTCTGGCGTGCCGGTTCCAGGCGCAAAGCTCGGATCGAGGCTGTCGATGTCGAATGAAAGGTAGGTCGGCCCGTCGCCGACGATCTCCCTTGCCTTGGCGATGATCGCCGGAATGCCAAGGCCGGTGACGTCTTCCGCATGGATCACCGTCATTCCCGATTCGAACGAGAATTCCCATAGATATTCCGCAGAGCCGCGAATGCCGATCTGCACCGTCCGGGTTGGGTCGAGTACCCCGTCGAGCACGGCGTTGCGGAAGGGGCCGGCATGATGAAATTTCGTCTGGTCGAAAGCGCCGCTGGTATCGCAATGCGCATCGATATGGATCATGCCGACGGGCGCTCTCTTGCCGACAGCCTTGAGGATCGGATGGCTGATCGAGTGGTCTCCGCCGACGGACAGGGGCACGACACCGGCGTCGACGATCTGGTTGATGCGCTTTTCGATGTCCTGGTGGCAAAGCTCAAGCCGATAACGGCTTTGGAACGGCACGTCGCCGATATCCGCGACACGAAGGTCGAAAACCGGCGCAGTTGCAAGCACATGGTTATAGGGACCGATCCGCTCTATGGCGCGCAGAGCCCTCGGTCCGAAGCGGGAGCCGGGCCGGTTGGTCACGCCGAGATCCATAGGAATGCCAAGGATCGCCACCTGCAGATTGCCGAAATCGGGATCTTCCGCAGAAACCGGCAGATGGGGTGCACTGAGAAAAGTCGGGACACCGGAATAGGGCGCCAGCCGCGTCCCGGTTTTCGAGAAGATCTTGTCTCCTACCTTGCGGAATGCTTCATCGAATATCTCGCCGCCCTGGGTATCACTGAATTTTGTACGCAGCGCCTCTAGTCTTGTCTTATCCCAACTCATTGCAACGATCCGCCTTTTGATTAGCCGGTGCTATTACTCGATAAAGCAGCCAAGAATGCAATTGCCATCTTTCCGGCAATGGGCGAAAGAGGTTGACATGTCAGCAAAGCCGAATTCTCTCGTCACCCATCTTTCGCCGCCGCCCATCCCCTCCGTGCATGCCTGGAGTCGGGACTACAAAGGCGACCGTGGTCCGCTCATCGACCTTTCGCAAGCCGTACCGGGCTATCCTGCCCATCCGGCCATGCTGAAGCTTTTGGGTGAGGCGGCCGCCTCGCCTGCGATGACCGGCTATGGACCCATCGAGGGAGAAGATGTGCTCCGCAGCACCTATGCGCTGCACATGAACGAGGTTTACGAGACCAGCGTTCACAGTGCCAATATACACATCACGGCAGGCTGCAACCAGGCCTTTATGTGCGCGGCGATCGCCTTGGCCGGAGCTGGCGACACGATTGCTCTGACCAATCCGTTCTACTTCAATCACGACACGACGCTTTCGATGCTCGGCATCAAGCGCACCCTCGTACAATGCGACGCCGCCCATGGCTTCCTACCTGATCTGGCATCAGCCGAACGGGCGCTTGCCGCCGGCGCAAAGGCTATCGCGATCGTCACGCCCAACAATCCAACTGGTGCGATTTATCCAGCCGCCCTGTTGCACGAGCTTTTCGCGCTCTGCCGACATCACAATGCCTGGCTGATCCTCGACGAAACTTACCGCGATTTTCTGCCGGAGGATTACGGACGGCCGCATGGCCTTTTGTCCGAGCCGGGTTGGGAGGAGACGCTGGTCCTACTCTACAGCTTCTCGAAGTCCTTCTGCATCCCAGGCCACAGGCTGGGTGCGATTACCGCAGGGCCGCGTCTCATCGAAGAAATCGCCAAGATCATGGACAATATGCAGATATGCGCCCCGCGCTCGGCGCAGGTCGCAGTGGCTGCGGCCATTCCCCTGCTTGCCGATTGGCGGGCCGGCAACCGTCAGGAAATTGGGCGTCGCGCCCAAGCGCTAAGAAGAGTGATGGCCGACCTGCCGGGCTGGGAAATCGGCGCACTCGGCGCCTATTTCGCCTTCATACGTCATCCCTTTAGCGATCTGTCGTCTTCCTCGGTGGCAGAAAGGTTGGCGAAGCAGGCGGGCGTCGTGTCAATCCCCGGCAGCTATTTCGGCAAGGGGCAGGAGCAATTTCTGCGGCTTGCCTTTGCGAACGCCGAAACGGCATCCATCTCGCTGCTTGGCGAACGGCTGAGGTGACACACCCGAATTTCATCTCGCCGCCGGCTGAAAATCGCCTGCGAACTGAAATCGATCGCCGGGATGAGTAATCTCGACATAGGTCACCGTCCGACCGTTTTGCCATGTCTGGCGGATGAGACTGAGGCAGGCCTCGCCACGTTCGGTATGCAGCAGGCGGGCAGTGGACGCGTCTGCGGCTACGGCGCGAATGACATGCCTCGCCCTCGACCAGGGAACCTGGGCAAGTAGCCATTTTCCAGGCGGCGTCAACGCAAAATCCTCGTCTCTTGCCAGCGGCACGACGTCGAGCATGATGATGCGCCGCTCGATGGCATTCGGCGTCCCATCGACAGCGTGAAGACATTGAAGCCTGAGGATTTCAGCGCCCGCCGGCTCGGCCAGTTTCTTCGCCTCGGGCGGTTCGAGCCTTTCGATTTTGCGCGACAGGATCCTGTAGTCGTGCCGGTGGCCGGCAAGCTCGGCTTCGGTGCTGATGTCCTGGATGTCCATCACGGTTCTGTCGATCTGAGGCGACGCGACGAACGAGCCGGTCTTGCGACGTCTGACGATCATCCCGCGCTCCACCAGCGCCGACAACGCCTTGCTGACCGTCATGCGCGAGCAACGATATTCGGCGACCAACACCTGTTCTATGGGGATGCGGTGACCGGGTTGCCATTCACCGCTGACAATCCTGGTCTCGATATCGTTGAAAATCTTCTGATGAATTGTCACCACGGCCGACCCTCGATCCAGCGCAACAACATGATGGACTTGGCACCGCCGGACCTGAGATCCCGGTTACCCGGCACAAATTTTGCTTGTTTATGTTTTGCTGTTCAGCTTTTTACATTGACACTGTAGGCCAGCCTATATCTATTTGTATAGTCAAAAGCGGATCATAGAAGTCCGCTCCGTGGGAACAGGTATGAGAACCGAGCTCCTCCACCAGGGGAGTGAAAAACTGGAGAGAAGATCATGAAGACGAATTCCCTGCTCAAGGGCCTTGTCGGCGCAGCATTGCTTTTTGGTGCGACACTGTCTGCCCATGCAGCCGACACGCTTGCGGCAGTCAAGGCGGCCGGCACTTTGAAAGTCGGCACCGAAACGGCTTTTGCGCCTTTCGATTTTATCGACGCCGGTGAGCATGCCGGACTGAACGTCGATCTGTTTGCCGAAATCGGCAAGGAGCTCGGCGTCAAGATCGAATGGGTTGCTCTTCCCTGGGATGGCGTCTTCCCGGCTCTCGAGGCCGGCAAGTTCGACGTCGTTGCCGGTCCTGCGACAATCACCAAGAAGCGCATGGAGCGCTACCGCTTCACGCCGCCAATCGCCGAGGCGACAATCGCTGTTCTGAAGAAGGCCGGCGACAAGACGATCAATAAGCCGGAAGATATCGCCGGCAAGAAGATCGGCGTTGGCAAGGCCACATCGCAGCTCGACCAGCTGAAGGAATTCTCCGACACGCTACCGACCAAGGTCGACATCCACGAATATCCGGCCTTCACCGAAACCTACGCCGACCTTGCCGCGGGCCGCCTCGACGGCGTTGCCAACTCGCTTCCGAACATTGCCTTCGTCGCCACTCAGCGCAAGGGGACCTTCGAGGTTGTTCTGCCACCCTTCGGCAAGAAATCCTATTTCGGCTTCATCGGCCTTAAGGATGCCGACCATGCGCCGCTGATGGATGCCATCGACGCCGCCCTGCTCAAGATAAAGGCCGACGGCCGCATGGCTGCGCTGCAAAAGAAGTGGTTCGGCGCCACCTTCGACACACCGGACGCGGTCAAGGACCCGGCATTCTGATCGACCACGACTGTTTGACCGACGACGCCTCCGATCACTCCGGAGGCGTCGATCGAGACGCAGCAAGGTCCCTGGCCAACAGGCGGGCGAAATCCGAAAATGTCTGTCAAACTCTTCGAACTGCTTTTGCAAGCGTCGATCTACACCGTGACAATCAGCGTCGTCTCAATCCTCATCGGTTTCGTGATCGCGATGTTTGTTTCGGGAATGCTGCTGTCGCGCCAAAGACTTTTCGTATTGCCCGCCCAGATTTTCATCAGTTTCTTTCGCGGCGTGCCTTTGCTCGTGCAGTTGCTTCTCATCTATAATCTCCTCCCCGTCATCGGCATCAACGTTCCAAGCATCGTGGCAGCCATCATCGGACTGTCGCTGTCCACGGCTGCCTATCAGGCGGAAAATCTACGTGGCGGTTTTGCGAGCGTGCCGAGCGGGCTTGTCGAATGCGCAGAGATGGTCGGGCTGACGCCAGGCCAGATCTTCCGCCGCATCAAGGCTCCGATTGCGCTGCGCCTCACCTTTCCAGCGCTCGTCAACGAAGCCATCCTGATCTTGAAGGCGTCGTCCCTGGTCTCGGTTGTCGGCATCGTCGAGTTGACCCGCATGGCGCAAGATCTTGCCGGCAGCACTTTCCTGCCGCTGCAGATTTTTGCTTCCGCCGGGCTCATATACCTTGTGATCAATTGGGCCGTGGCGCTTGCCGGAGGCCTGATCGAGCGCTCTCTGCCCGGAGTGCCGCGATGACCTTCGATCTCAGCGTCATCACTGCTCAATGGCCGGCGATCGTCAGCGGCGCCGGCGTGACGATCATGATCTGGATCTTCGGCACAATCGCCGCGGCAATTGTCGGGTTCCTCATCGCCGTCGCCAGGCGCTATGGCGGCATGCTTGTCGACAAGGCATTCGGCCTGGTCGTTGCCGTGCTGCGCGGCACGCCGTTTCTCATCCAGATATTCCTTGTCTACTATGGAGGTCCTTTTATCGGCCTCTCGCTCGACCCGTTGCCGGCCGGGTTGCTGGGCATTTCGATCTATGGCGCTGCCTATTACAGCGAGATTTTTCGCGCCGGTTTCGACGCTGTGCCGAAGGGGCATATCGAGGCCGGCGAATGCGTGGGGCTGAACCAGTGGCAGATTGTGCGCCGAATCTTGTTGCCTGAGATGACGATGCTCGTCCTGCCGCCCTCGCTGAACATGACGATCATTCTGATGAAGGAAACGGCAGTGCTTTCCATCATCACCGTGCCCGAATTGACGACAACACTCAGCGCCATCGGATCGCAGCAATATGCCTTCGTGGAGGCGCTGTTCGTGCTCGCTCTGTTTTATTGGGTCCTTGTCGAGGCCACGGGCTGGCTCGGTCATCTTGCCGAAACGAAACTCACCAGATTCAGGTTTTTCAACGCATGAACATCCCGGCAATCGCAGTCAAGAATCTGGTCAAGAAGTTTGGGGACAGTACGGTGCTGCATGGCATCGATCTCGATATCCCGGAGGGCCAGGTTTCCTGCCTGATCGGCCCATCCGGCTCCGGCAAAAGCACGCTGCTGCGCTGCATGGCCTTTCTCGAGGAGGCGACGCGCGGCACGATCACTATAGACGGCGAAGTGCTTGGTTTCACCGAGAATGCCCAAGGTGTACGCGAGCGCCTGCCGGCAGCGACAAACCGTGCAATCCGCGGGCGGATCGGCATGGTCTTCCAGCAATTCAATCTATGGCCGCACATGACGGCGCTCGGCAATGTCAGCGAGGCGCTGAAGACCGTCCATAAGATGAGCCGTCGCGACGCCGAGGAGCGGGCCATGGCTCAACTCGTCAAGGTCGGCCTGGAGAGCCGCGCCGGGCACTACCCTTCGCAATTGTCCGGCGGGCAACAGCAGCGCGTGGCGATCGCTCGCGCCCTCGCCCTGAAGCCGAAGATCATGCTGTTTGACGAACCGACGTCCTCGCTTGATCCCGAGCTGACGGGGGAGGTTCTAAACGTCATGCGCGAACTTGCGGCCGAAGGCATGACAATGGTCGTCGTGTCGCACGAAATCGGCTTTGCCGCCACGGTCGGCCAACAGATGACCTTTCTTGATCACGGCAAGGTGCTCTTTACCGGAGCACCCAAGGATGTGTTCCGCAAGCCTCGAAATCCACGGCTCGAGCAGTTCCTCGATACCTATCTCGACCGCGGCGCCTCGATGCTGTTGTAGGGCTTTTCAAAGGTTGGGCCGATGCCTGGCTTCGCCCCCGCCCATGCAGATCAGCCGCTTGGTTTAAAACTCTTCCCAGCTTTCCTTCGCCGAAGCTGCGGTGTGCCATAGGCTCGGGCAACGTCGGCGGCCATCTTGCGGGCAGGAGAAACCACCGGCCTGTGGTCGTGAGCAGCCTGGACGGGCGCGACCCTCAAAGGAGCAGTCCTGCAAGGCGCTGCGGCGGTCGATGTCCTGCCCGCATCTTTATCCCTGCCAAGGTTGAACCGTGAGATGAGCTCACGCAGGCGCCCGGCTTCGGTAGCAAATAACGTTTAAGAGGGTTTTGGCTGCAATAAAGGGCAGTGCCGGCGACGCTGGAACAATATCGGTCGCCGGCTTTCCCAGTTGGGCAGGCTTCATTCCACCTTTCAGCAGTCGCGCTCAGCCGTGATATTTTGCATCGACTTCGTTGATCGCAGCGACGTTCGAGGCGCTGCGTCCCGCCTCGTCGAAGGTCTGCGCCAGATAGGCATCCGCGATGGTTTTTGCGACTTCGACGCCGATCACGCGTGCCCCCATCGTGATGATCTGCGCATTGTTGGACAAGGCTGCCCGCTCGGCAGAATAGGTGTCGTGGCAGAGCGCCGCCCTAATTCCAGGCACCTTGTTGGCCGAAATGCTGACGCCGATGCCGGTGCCGCAGACGAGGATCGCCCGGTCATATTCGCCCTTGAGCACAGCCGAGGCGACGCGGTCCGAGAGGTTGGCGTAGAATTCATCCGAGCCGTCAGCCGACTTGGAGACTTCGGCGACCTGATAGCGGTCCTTCAGGTGTTCGGCAAGCTGATGGGCAAGGCCCGCTCCGGCACTGTCCCCGGCAATTGCAAGTTTCATGTTCGTTCTCCATTTTTGAATGCAGTGCTTGTGTTCGTTCGATCAGATGACGGCGCCGACCCGGGCAAGAATGTCGAGGTAGCCCTGGACGTTCCAGGCCGAGCGCCCGATGAAAAGCCCGTCGACATGCGGGCATGAGGCAAGCTGCGCGCAATTGCCCGGATTGACCGATCCCCCATAGAGACAGGGGATCCGGCGACCCAGCACGCTTTTCGCAACGGCGATGATCCTTTCCTGGCGCGCGTCGGCATAGTCGGCCTTGGCCGGAATGCCGTGCTCGCCGATCGCCCAGACTGGCTCGTAGGCAAGCAGGATCGGCGCTTCCCGCTGTGCCGGCGATAATGTCTGCAAAGCGCCCCCGACCTCGGCCGCCAGCACGTCGTCGGCCTTCCCGCTGTCGCGGTCCGCCAGCGTTTCCCCGATGCAGATCAGCGGCGTCAGGCCATGCCGCACCGCCGCCTCGACCTTCAGTCCCACGGTCGCATTCGTCTCGCCGAAGTGCTCGCGCCGCTCGGAATGTCCAAGCTCGACCATGTCAATTCCGCAGTCCGCCAGCATCAGCGGTGAGATCTCGCCCGTCCAGGCGCCGTCGTCGGCCCAGTGCATGTTCTGTGCGCCGACCTTCACCGAGCAACCTGCAAGCATAGCCTTTACTTCGCGGATCGCCGTGAAGGGAGGGATCACGAAACGCTGAATGCGAGGATCGACGTCTCCATTAGCGGCGATGAGACCGGTGGCGAAGGCACGCGCCTCAGCCAGCGTCTTGTTCATCTTCCAGCTGGTTCCGATCCAGAAAGGCACGTCTTTCATTGCGTCTGTTCCCTTTGCGCGCAGAGTTGGCGAATAATCAACTGCAACGTCGCGTCGTTAGAGGTTGAGATCGGCGATCCCGCTATCGATATGAGGGGCCCAGAAGGCCACCGACTCGGCGATCTGTTCGATCACCTGCCGGTCGTTCGGCTCGCGCTCCTTGAAGGACAGTTCAAGGCAGATCTCGTTGTCACGCGCGCCGCCTTCACGAAATGCGGCAAGCAACGGCTCGGGCTGGATGCGCCCCTTGGCATTGAACTCCGTCGTGAAAGGGCGATGACCGCCTTTGTCCATCAACGACTGCTTGATATGGATGATCGGCGAGACGCGCGGCACTGCCCTGGCCCAGGCATAGGGATCGTAGTCGTCGGGGTTCGCGCTGGTGACGTCGCCATGGTCGATGTCCGCCATCATCCACATCGGCACCGCCATGTTCGCCGCCGACAGCCTATCCTGCAGGGCGAGGCAGGCAGCAATCGTCTCGCCAAACTCGCGCCCTACCGACATCGGTTCCCAGAACACATAACCGAGGCCGGCCACCTTCGCGTGCTCCGCTACCTCGCTCCAGCAGTCGATTGCGATCTGGATCAGCTCTTCCCTCAGGTCCCGATCGTCATAGTCGCGATAGGTGAAAATGGCGAACTGCGTGCCGACTGAGGTGCCACCCAGATCCGCGGTGATATCAACAAAGGTCTTGAACCAGTCGATATAGTAGCGCCGCACGTCCGCATCGGGATGGCCGAAATGATTGAGCCGCCCATAGGGGCCGGTCATGCCTGACGTCACCCGCACGCCCGTGCGCGTCATTGCCGCCATCATCTCCCGCGTCAGTCTCCGGGTCACGGCCCCCGGCCAAGAGGGGTTGATGAACTCATGTGTCAGCTGAAGATCACGAATTTTGAGCTTGTGCGCGACAGTGTCGATCAGGTCGCCGGGTTCGGCAAAGCGGTTGACGAGCGGATTGGTATTGAGCGATAGCGTCAGCCCCATGGGGACCTCCTGTTAAAGATCGAAACACGCCGGGAATGTCGCCAGTTCAAGCCGAACGCGCCATTTGCCCGTTGAGCCACGTGCCAAAAGCAGCTTTCTCCTCGGCGCTCATATGCAGTCCATGCTTGGTGCGCCGCGTCAGGATATCCTCGGCCGTCTCGGCCCACTCCTCAGCCATCAGATAGCGAACTTCCGCCTCGCAGAAATTCGGGCCGAAGCACTGCCCGAGGCCGGCAAGCGACCCCGCCCCTGCGATCACCTTTGCCGTCCGAGCGCCATAGACGCGCGCGTAGTAACCGGCGAGGTCCCGTGGCAACCAAGGATAATCCCGCCGCAATTTGTCGAGAAAGCGCACCACGTCGGCGCCCTCGATCTCGCCGCCGGGCAGGATGCCCCTTGCCGTCCAGTCCGCACCCATCTTCGGGAAAGTCGTCTGCAATCGCTGCATTGCGTGCTCGGCTAGCTTTCGGAAGGTGGTGATCTTGCCGCCAAACACGTTCAACAGCGGTGCCCCACCCGAGGTGTCGAGGTCGAAGACATAGTCACGCGTTACGGCCGAAGGGTTGCCCTTGCCATCGTCATAAAGCGGCCGCACGCCTGAGAATGTCTGGACGACGTCCTCGCGCCGCAGCGCCTGCTTGAAGTAGCGGTTGACCGCTGCCAGCAGATATTCGATCTCGGCTTCAGCGATCGATACGGCCTCCGGGGCGCCTTCATAGGGAATGTCGGTCGTGCCGATCAAAGCCTTGTCGCCCTCATAGGGGTTGATGAAGATCACCCGCTTGTCGTGGTTCTGCACCAGATAGGCCTGCGGTCCGTCCCAGAACTTCGGCGTGATGATGTGGCTGCCCTTGACCAGTCGAACGTTGCGCGTCGAGTTCGTGCCGGCTACCCGCCCGATGATGTCATTGACCCAGGGCCCGCCCGCGTTCACCAGCGCCCTTGCCATGACCACGCGTTTCGCACCGCTGCGCGTATCCGTCATCTGCACCCGCCATAGCCCACCTTGGCGTCGAGCCGAGGTGCAGGTCGTGCGCGTCAAAATCTCGGCTCCGCGCTCTGAAGCATCCATTGCGTTCAGCACCACCAGCCGCGCATCGTCCACCCAGCAGTCGGAATACTCGAAACCCCTGGTATACTGGTCCTTGATCGGCGCGCCTTCTGGGTCACGCCTCAGGTCGAGCGTGCGGGTCGCCGGCAGCTTCTTGCGCCCGCCAAGGTGGTCGTAAAGAAAGAGCCCGAACCTCACGAGCCAGGCCGGACGATCGTTGGGACTGTGCGGCAGCACGAAACGCATTGGCCAGATGATATGGCTTGCGGAATTGAGCAGCACTTCGCGCTCAATCAGCGCTTCGCGCACCAGCCTGAATTCATAATATTCAAGATAGCGAAGCCCGCCATGGACCAGCTTGCCTGATCGCGAGGAGGTGCCCTGCGCCAGATCGTCCTTCTCGCACAGGATGACCGACAATCCGCGGCCTGCCGCATCCCGCGCGATGCCCGCGCCATTGATGCCGCCGCCGATGATGAACAGGTCCACCGTCTGTGTATCGCTCATCTTCATTCTCCCGCCCGTGCAGTGTCTCGAACTAGACGAGAACGCTTGTCGATCAGGCTTGCATCGCTATTCACTCGGCTCATCCCTGTCCTGCCATCAAGTCCCAAATCGGCTCGAGCGCGCGCCGCGCGGTGCGATAGGCGGGGAACGTCTTGCCATAGGTCTGTACCAGCGCGGCATCAGGCGGCTCGAGCGCACCAAGCAACGGCGTAACCCACCCTGCGATGCAGGCTTCCATATCGGCAAAGGCACCCACAGCAACCGCGGCCATCATTGCCGCACCTGCCGCACCGGCTTCCTCACGCCGTGAAATCCGCACGGGAGCGCCAACGGACGCTGCAACAATCTGGCGCAGTGCCGGCGATCGCGCGGCGCCACCGGTCAATCGCAGCTCGTCCGGCATCACGCCCATTGCGGCATAGCAATCCCGCGTCGCCATCCCCAACCCCTCAATCACGGCGCGCAGGAGGTCGGGAAACCGATGCCCGCCGGTTAGCCCAACAAACCCTGCGCGTGCATTGGCATTGACGAATGGCCCGCGCTCTCCGGCCTCCGAGATATAGGGGTGATAGAGCAAGGCGCCCGGACTGCTGGCTGCAAGCCAGGGCTCGATCCGCGCCACGAGTTCGGATTGGGTCACCGCGTGCCCCATCTCCGCCATCAGATCGCCGGCCACCCGCAGGACCCAGTCGATGTTCAAAGTCGCCGCCATGTTCGACTGCAGTTGCCCAACCAAGCCGGGGATGGGCAGCGCCAACACATAGCCGGTACCCTCCGCGTTCAGGCGGACGCCGGCAATATCCGTCGCGCGCATATGCATGCCGGTCGATCCGATGATCGAACATGCCGCCGAGACGCCGGGAGTGTGGACGCCCGCTCCCAAGGCCGTGCAAGCAAAATCGACAAAGCCGAGCGTTACCGGCGTGCCCGCCAAAAGACCGGTTGCTGCAGCGGCGGCCTCAGACAGGGGATGCGTTACCTGAGTGCCGTCGACGATCGGCGGCAGCAGGTGGCGCCGCGTGCCAAGGCCCAAAGCTTCAATCACCGTGTCGTCGTACTCGCGGGTACGAAAATTGCCGAAGGTGAAACTTGCCTCCGAGGGGTCCGTCGCCCGCACGCCCGTCAAATTCAGATAGAGCCAGTCCTTGCAATGCAGCGCGACTTCGGCGCGATCGAGCACCTCCGGCATCGTTGCCACCATCTCGGCCAACTGTGCTCCCTGCTGGCAGGCAGTCAAGCCGGTGCCGGTCGCTTCGAAGCGGGCACGTTCGTCCGGCAGCGCCCTCAAACGTCTAACCGCTTGCGCGGCACGCGCATCGAGCCAAAGCCACGCATCGCCAACCGGCTCGTCGCGGGCGCCCACCAGCCAGGTGCCGTCGCCCTGCCCAGTCACGGCGATTGCCACCGTTCGCCGCGCCAGCCCCTCGACCTTGGTAGCGAGTTCTTGCAACGTACGGGCGCAATCGGCCCAGGTCTGCGGCAACGACTGGAGTGCTGCGCCATCGGCCTGGGTAACATATCGGTTCTGAACCGACGCCGCCGCGATCTGTCGGCCTGCGAGATCGAAGGCGACAGCCTTGATCATCGAAGTACCGGCATCAATACCGATCAGGATATCCCGCCGGGGCTCAGCCATTGGACGCGTGCTCCGGTGCCTCGGCGCGATCGACGGCGGCACCGCTGGCAAGTACACCGACCAGGGCCTGCGATCGTGCTATTTTCGTCAGGTTCGCCAACGCATCCTCCATTATTCCCGGACCCACTCCAAGTCCTCGTTAACGAGGGCTTGCGCCGTGCGCTCGTCGGTGATCAGCCCGCGCAGAAAGCCGCTTTTCAGAAGAGCCCTGATCGCCGCGATCTTCTGAATTCCGCCTGCAATGGCAACGGTCCTGCGTCCCCTCATGCCGTCGAGCCCCGGCGACAGGGTGCGTGCCGACAGCGAGGTTTCGATCCGCTTACCCGCACTGTCGAAGAAGTAGCCGAGCATCTCTCCGACGCCGCCGAGGTCCCGCACTTCCCGAATTTCTGCAGGCTCGATCATATGCGACGCCACAAGCTGCGCATCCGGTTCTGCCGTGCCGATACCGACGATCATCGGATCTGCCCGGGCCGCAAGGTCGAAAACCTCGCCGACGCCGCGCTGGGCCAGAAGCACCTCGCGGTCCTCGACCGAATTGGCAAACACCGGAACTGGCAGGACGAAGGCGGCCGCGCCCGTCTTTTCCGTCAGGCGGTGCATGACGTCATGCGGATTGGCCGCGTAGTTTCGCGTCACGCCTCCGAGCAACGAGACAAACCGCACGCGGGCAGCATCCATGCGGGCCATCTCGTTCACTGCCGCCGCAAGCGTGCGGCCGTGACCAATGCCGATGACGCCTCCGCGAAAATTCTCTATCTCGCGCTGCAGAAAACCACCGCCCGCCATTCCAAGCGCCTTCAGCGGCAAGCCCTGTTCGTGCAGGTCAGGCACCACCTCCGAATATTCGAGGCCGTAGCGCGCCTCCAATTGCCTCTCAAGCATCACGCACTCGGCGATATCACCTTCGATCGTGACCTTCACCGCACCGTTCTGGTTGGCGCGCGCGATCAGCCTGTGCGCCTTGACGGTCGTTATTCCCAGCCGGTTCGCAACCTCGGACTGGGTCAGACCCGCGGCATAGTGAAGCCAGGCCGCACGCACCGCGAGACTGTCATCGCCGTCGCGCTTGTCTACAAATCGCGCCATGTCGCCTCCCCAACGCCGAATGCGGCCGATGAAATTATTATTGGTTGTCGTAATTTTTTGCACGCATTCATAACATATGTCAAGAATATCACATTTTGCCAAGGCCGGCGAAATACGCCGCTGAACAATTTCTGCCAGAAGCCTCGCGACACTGCCTTTTATCAACGGCAACCTGAGCACCCGTCCGCCGCAACCGCCCCTCCTTGCCCCGAAAGTCGGCCGACTGGGCAAATTTAGCATTGAAATGCCTGGCATTTTCGCAGTCTGCGTCATTTTTTGGCATTCCTCGGCGGTTGCGACCAACCTGGTCATATACCACGGAACGATCGCAACGATCTGCTCGCATAGGCAGCGGCCTGAAGCGAAGCACATTTTAAACGTTCTGATGTCTCGCCGCTGATTGACAAGGCGTCGGACATATCACATATTCGAGGAACTTGATAACATAAATATACCACAGTCGTGTATCTGATTTGAGGAAATCAGGTTTAGCGGTGATCACAAGGTGAGGCGTCGATCCTCGCCTCGAACAAAGCCGGCCGCTTGGAGGAGGGGCATCATGCAAGAAGCAGCTGTTGATTTTGCTCGATTTCCAGTGCCCCGAGTGCGACAGCACCGAGCCTGCTGCCGCGGCGTCGATGCCGCATGCGCCTCATATTTCCCAACCGTCAAAACAAAGGTCGTCGCACCATGAGCAATCTGGTTGGTGCCCCCATAAACACCGGACCGAAACGCAATCGTCGCGTTGTCATCGCCTCAGTCGCTGCCGTTATCGTGCTCGCAGCGATGGCGATCGATACGAAGGTGGTGAAGATCGGCTCGGCCTCGGACGTGCAGCCGAACGTCTTCTCGCCGGAGGCCTACGGCACATCCGAATTTCCAAAGGTGCAGGCAGCCATCGCAGCACGCGCTGTCGGCGCCGATGAATTGGCAAAGGCGATTGCAACGGACAAGGACGCGGCGACAAAGAAATACGGTGTTCCCGGCGGCATCGGCCCGGAAATGTCCGTCACGTTCGCCGGTGTCGCCGGTGCCGGCAAATCAGGGGTCTATAGCGTGACCGTTCCAGGGCTTGCGAGCACGCTGTCTATTCGGGTGCAGACGGGACCTGCGATCAACGGGACCGATCTGCGTGATGCAACCGGCACCATCACCTTCGAGCAATTCACCAACCAGATCGACTATCAGAATGCCGGATCGGCCCTGAACAAGGAGATGAAGGCGCAGGTTCTGTCGAAGATCGACAATGCCAATCTCACTGGCAAGACCCTGTCGGTCGTGGGTGTGTTCCAGCTGATCAATCCCAACAGCTGGCTTGTCACTCCAGTCAGGCTGGATGTCCAATGAGCGTCGCGTCCCCTTTAACAGTAGTACGCGACAACGTGGTGCTCGCGGCACGCAACGTCGCCAAGTCCTACGGCAATATCCATGCGCTGAAAGGCGTGAATTTTGACATCCATCGCGGCAAGGTCACCACGCTCTTCGGAGAGAACGGCGCGGGGAAGTCGACGCTGATGAAAATTCTCTCCGGGGTCGTGACGCCGACCTCGGGCGACATCATCCTCGATGGCGCACATGTCACCTTCCACTCCTCGACCGATGCGCGTGACCGCGGCATCTCCATCATTCACCAGGAATTGAGCCTCGCTCCCAACCTCAGTGTCCGCGACAATATCTTCATGGGACGGGAGCTGTTGACGCCAACGGGCGTCGACTTTGCCGAAGAGGCGCGCCAGGTGCGAAAGCTGATGGCCGATCTCAACGAGGACATCGACCCCCTCACCCGCGTGGAGGAGCTGCGCCTCGGACAGCAGCAGATCGTCGAGATTGCGCGCGCGCTGTCGGTCGATTCCCGCATCCTGATCATGGACGAGCCAACCTCGGCGCTGAGCGCCACGGAAGTAGACGTCCTGTTCAAGGTGATCCGCGACCTTAAGGCGCGCGGCGTCTCGATCGTCTATATTTCCCATCACCTCGAAGAAGCACTGCAGATCACCGACTATGCGGTCGTGCTGCGCGACGGCACGATGACGGCGACGGCAGAGGCAAAGGACATCGATCTCGAATGGATCGTCCGCAACATGGTCGGCGAGAACTTCGACCTTGGTTCACCGCCGGCCGGGTACGAATTCGGCGAGGTCGCGCTTTCGATCAATGGTGTCAGCGTCGCCGATGCCTCCGGATCCGGATATTCGGTCGTCGACCGGCTGTCGCTTGATGTCAGGGCCGGTGAGATCGTCTGCATCTATGGACTGATGGGCGCCGGACGCACCGAGCTGCTCGAATGCGTCGCTGGCCGCTTACCAATGACCGGCGGCCGGATCGTCCTTGAAGGCACCGATGTTTCGCGGCTGAGCATCGCCGATCGCATAGAGCGGGGGCTTGCGTTGGTTCCTGAGGACCGCCAGCGCGATGGGCTCGTCCAAACGATGTCGGTCGGCGCCAATCTGTCGCTTGCCAGCATCGCCACCTTCGTCAAGGCAATGTTGCTCTCGTCTTCGCGCGAAGACGCCCTGATCGATCAGTCGATACGGAATGTGCGCATCAAGGCGTCGGGTGGGGACGCTGCGATCGGCTCGCTCTCCGGCGGGAACCAGCAGAAGGTCGTCATCGGCAAGATCCTGGCAACCCGTCCAAGGGCCGTCCTTCTCGACGAACCCAGCCGCGGCATCGACGTCGGCGCCAAGGCCGAGGTATTCCGCCTGCTGGCCGAGCGCGCCGCGCAGGGCCTTGCCGTCGTATTTTCGACTTCCGAGGTTTCCGAGTGCCTCAGCATCGCACATCGGATCATCGTGATGCGCAAGGGCAGGATATCCGCGCAGTTTGGATCGGATGCCACGAAAGAGCAGATCATGGCGGCCTCGGGTGAAGCGGTAGTCGAGCATGCATAAGAAGAACGGAGCCCTGACCATGACCGAAGCTGGTCCCTCTCTCAAAGCCATGCGCCCGGCCCGGTCCGGTGGCGGCATCGATCTTACCAGGCTGCTGCTCGAGGGCCGCGCATTTTTCGCGTTGATCGTTATCATCGCGGTGTTTTCGTTCCTGTCGCCCTATTACTTCTCGACGGCGAACTTTCTGACCATGTCCTCGCATGTCGCCATCTTCGGTATTCTCGCGGTCGGGATGCTGCTGGTCATTCTCAATGGCGGCATCGATCTTTCCGTCGGTTCGACGCTCGGACTTTCGGGCTGCGTCGCAGGGTTCCTCATGCAGGGCGTGACGCTGAAACTGCTCGGTGTCATCCTCTATCCACCGGTCTGGGTTGTCGCGCTGCTGGCCTGTGCGCTTGGTGCTTTGGTCGGATTGATCAATGGCGTCCTGATCGCGCGCTTCAAGGTGCCCGCCTTTGTCGCCACGCTCGGCGTCATGTACATGGTGCGCGGCGTAGCTCTTCTTATGACGAACGGCCTCACCTACAACAACCTCGGCGGCAAGCCGGAACTCGGAAATACCGGCTTTGACTGGCTGGGCTTCAACCGGCTGTTCGGCGTTCCGCTCGGCGTTCTGGTTCTGATCGTCATCGCCTTCCTCGCCAGTCTCATGCTCAATCGCTCTGCCTTTGGCCGGTGGCTCTACGCGTCGGGCGGCAATGAGCGTGCGGCTGAACTATCGGGCGTGCCGGTCAAGACGGTGCAGATCACCGTCTACGTGCTTTCCGGCATTTGTGCCGCCATTGCAGGATTGATCCTCTCCTCCCAGCTGACGTCGGCGGGGCCGACCGCGGGCACCTCTTACGAGCTGACTGCAATCGCCGCAGTCGTTATCGGCGGAGCGGCGCTGACCGGCGGTCGCGGCAATATCCGCGGCACGCTGCTTGGAGCTTTCGTTATCGGCTTCCTGTCCGATGGTCTGGTGATCATCGGTATCTCGTCCTACTGGCAGACGGTTTTCACCGGCGCGGTCATCGTGCTCGCCGTGTTGCTCAATGCCGTTCAGTATCGCCGCCGCGTCAAGAAGCCAGCCTCGACCGACGGCCAATCCACTTCTCCGCAACTGGGAGGTAAAGCGTGAAAGGCTTAGCCCGCTCAAGAGAAGAAGTCCGGGGAACCGGCACTACGGTCAACAAATGGAGGAAAGTTTCAATGTTTAAGAGAACGAAAGTTCTGCTGCTGTCGGCGATCGTGCTGTCGGCGCCTATCCTGGGGGGGTCAGTCACTTCGGCATCTGCCGCCGGCCTGATCTCGATCATCGTCAACGATCCGGCCAATCCCTATTGGCTCACCGAGGGCAACGTTGCCGCCGCTGAAGCCAAGAAGCTTGGCTATGACGCAAACGTCGGCGCGCACAAGGGCGACACCAATACCGAAAGCAACCTGATCGACACGGCAATCACCAATAAGTCGGTTGCGATCATCCTCGACCCGGCAAACGCCAGCGGCTCGATCGGCGCTGTGAAGAAGGCGATCTCGGCAAACATTCCGGTCTTTCTCGTGAACGCCGAAATCAACCAGGCTGGCCTCGCAAAGGCGCAGCTCGTGTCCAACAACGCTCAGGGTGCTGCACTCGGCGCCCAGGAATGGGTGAAGCAGGTTGGCGAAAAGGGCAAGTATGTCGAGCTTCTCGGCGCCCCTTCCGACAACAATGCCGCGACACGCTCGAATGGTTACGAGACCGTGCTCAGCCAGTATTCCGACCTTGAAAAATCCGGCTCGGATGTTGCCAACTGGGATCGCACTCAGGGCCATGACAAGATGCAGAGCCTTCTCCAGGCGCATCCCAATGTCACCGGCGTCATTAGCGGCAATGACGAAATGGCGCTTGGCGCGATTGCTGCGCTCAAAGAGTCCGGCAAGCTCTCGGGCATCAAGGTTGGCGGCTTCGACGGGTCCCCCGATGCGGTTGCCGCCATCAAGGCAGGTGAACTGCAGTACACCGTGCTGCAACCGGTTGCCGTCTTCTCCGCCAAGGCCGTGGATCAAGCAGACCAGTTCCTGAAGAGCGGAAAGATCGACGCGCCGGCTGAAAAGCAGCTGTTCGATTGCCTGCTGATCACGAAGGACAATGTGGCAAAATACACGGCTCCGTTCACGCTCTCGCAGTAAAGGAAAAGAGGGGAGCGACCGCCTGGACGCTCCCCTTGCGATCTCTGTTGCCAGATCAAACCGAGTACGGGGATAACCTGTTCTGCGCGGCGCATTTCCAGTTGTGGCGACACCAGCTTCAAGTACAAGAATGGAAGATTGAACCCAGCTTGACGTCGAGCTCACCAGGGAGGTCCGGCCGAACGTGAACAGATATATGTCCTATTCGACATTGCTGGCCGATGCAGCGGAAATGGCGGCCACCGGCCTCGAGGTGACGAACCCGACCAACGCTTCCAACGCGGACGCACGATGACGGCTTCCAAGGATGTCGACGAGCCGGCTGACGGTCAGTCGACGAAAACCCAGATATCCAGCGACACGAGACTGGCCCGCCAGCTCGCGCGACGGCAGTCGATCACCGAAATCGTCATGGCAGAGGGATCGGTGCGGATCGAGGATCTGACCGATCGCTTCGGAATAAGCCTGATGACCGCCCATCGCGACCTCGACGAGCTGGTCAGCCGCGGCATTCTTCGCAAGACCCGCGGCATCGCCTCGGCTGCGCCAACCAGCCTGATCGAATCGAGTGACGTCTATCGCTCCAGTCGCCAATCGGCGGAAAAGAAGGCGCTGGCGCTGGCGGCGATGCGCTTCGTTGAGCCTGGCCAGGCAATCTTTTTCGACGATTCGACGACCGTGCTGCAGATGGCGCGCTTCCTTCCATCCGCGGTGCCGCTGACCGTCATCACCAATTCCCTGATCCTGATGAACGAACTCAAGGGCGTGCGTGACCTGACGCTCCTCGGCCTCGGCGGGCAGTACTACAATTGGTGCAACGCCTTCATGGGCCGCATGACGACGCACGAAATTTCGCAACTTCGCGCCGACACGCTGTTCATGTCGATGTCGGCCATCACCGATGACATCGTCTTTCATCAGTTTCTGGAGATGGTCGACACCAAGCGGGCGATGTTCGATTCAGCCTCGACCCGCATCCTGCTGGCCGATCACACCAAATTTGACCGCCGCGCACTGCACGCCTTCTCGCCGCTTTCCAGCTTCGACATCGTCATTGTCGACGACGGGACGCCGCCGGTCCACCTCGCCCGGATGCGCGACAAGGGCATCAACGTCGTAGTAGCGCCGACCCGTGGCGTCAGCCACGCGGCCGCTATTCAAAAATACGACCCCGAAGCCAGATAGCGCCCGCCGCCGAGCCGGGTAAGTGTGTAGGCCCTGTCTCGGCACAGGCGACCGTAGGCACGCATGCATTTTCAAAATATAACATCAGTTGACGTTAACTTATCATATTTGTATGTTCTATTTGCAGCGAGAGAACGAACGAAGAGACAGCCATGCCCAGCCTGCTAGGGATCGACAACGGCCTGACGGTGACGAAGGCGGTAATCTTCGATACCGACGGCACCCAGCTTTCGGTCGCCCGGCGGCGCGTGCCGCAATCGATGCCGAGGGCGCGTTGGGTCGAGCGCGACATGGCGGGGCTCTGGCGGGCGACGGCCGAGGCGATCAGCGAAGCTATCGCGCAAAGCGGCAGGCCCGCCGGCGATATAATGGCGCTGGCGGCAACCGCACATGGCGATGGGCTCTATCTGCTCGATAGGGACCGGCAACCGCTTGGCCCCGGCATTTTGTCGCTCGACAGTCGCGCCGGCCCGATTGTCGACCGATGGTCGGCAAGTCAAGTTTTCGACGAGGCCCTGAGCCTGACAGGCCAGGTCCCGCATGCCTCGGCGCCATCGGCACTGTTGGCCTGGCTCAAGGAGAATGACCCGGCGCGTTTTGACAGCATCGCCCATATCCTGTCCTGCAAGGACTGGCTGCGATTTTGCCTCACCGGCGCCATCGGCACCGACCGGACGGAGGCAAGCACCTCCTTCACGGATGTCCGCAGCCAGACCTATTCGCGGGATGCACTCAAGGTTTATGGGTTGGAGCAACTGTTCGATGTCTTGCCGCCTGTTGCAAATTCGGCGGAGATTGTCGGCCATGTGACGGCCGAGGCCGCCGTGCTGACCGGTCTTGCCGAGGGTACGCCGGTTGCCTGTGGCCTGCACGATGTCACCGCCTCGGCACTCGGCATCGGCGGCCATACCGACGGCGTGGTCAGCATCGTTGCCGGAACCTATTCGATCAACGAAGTGGTCTCGACCGAACCACAGACCGACCCTCGCTGGTTTTGCCGCAACGCCATTGCATCGGGCCGCTGGAACAACATGTCGATCTCACCGGCGTCTACTGCCAACTACGACTGGTTCCTCGATACGTTCTGCCGGAGAGACCAGGACGAAGCGACAGCAACCGGAGGCTCGATCCATGGCATGCTGGCAGCCGAGATCGATGAGGCGCTGAAAAGACATTCAACCATCCTCTTTCACCCTTATCTTTTCGGATCGCCATACGGAAATCTCGCCAGCGGCAGCTTCATCGGATTGCACGGCTGGCACGATCGCGGCGATATGGTAAAGGCAGTGCTCGAAGGCATAGCCTTCAACCACCGGACCCATGTCGACGCGTTGCGCGATGGTTTTGCCTTCGGCAAGGTCCGGCTGACGGGCGGCGCCTCGCGAAACCCCGCCTTTGCGCAGATGTTTGCCGATGTCTTGAACATGCCGGTTACTGTTGCCTCGACCGACGAGGCCGCAGCCTTCGGCGCAGCGCTCTGCGCCGGCGCGGCGATCGGCCTGTTTACCATGTCGGACGAGCCTCTGCGCCCACCGGGTGCGACGGGCCGCGAGTACCTGCCCAATCAAGCCCGCAGCGCAGTCTTCGACGAACGCTTCGCCCTTTACTGCCGTCTTGCGGAGGTTCTTAAGCCGCAATGGCCCGAGATCGAGCGCCTCTCATCCCCAGGCAATGGAGGCACGCCGTGATCAAGGCCGACGAACGGCGCGAGGACATCGCCAACTATGTCATCAAGCTCGGCCAGGTTCGCATCGACGACCTCGTCGAGCATTTCGGCGTCTCGCGGATGACCATCCACCGCCACATCGACGCGCTGGCCCATCAGGGCGTCCTGCGCAAACTGCACGGTGCAGTCACCGTACAGCCGTCCGGCATCTATGAGAGTACATTTCGCTACCGCATGACCGTCGGCCGCCTGGACAAGGATGCACTTGCCCGCGCCGCGATGGACTATGTCGAGCCCGGTCAGGTGATCATGCTCGACGATTCGACCACGGCGAGCGCCGTCGTGCCGCTGCTGTTCGAGGTCAAGCCGCTGACCGTGGTCACCAACAGCATGTCGGCGGCGGAGTTGCTGACCAAAGTCGATGGCATGGACTTCATCTGTCTCGGCGGCCAATACCATCGCACCTACAACGCCTATATCGGCATCCTGTGCGAAAACGCCATCTCCCGGTTGCGCGCCGATGTCCTGATCTGCTCGGCCTCGGCGGTGAGAGGCATCACGACCTTCATCCAAGATCAACAGGTTGTTCGTGTCAAACAGGCGATGATGGCTGCCTCCAGCAAGCGCATCCTGCTGGTCGACCATGTCAAGTTCAACAAGGTGGCGCTGCATGTGCTCGATGATCTGACGTCATTCGACGCGGTTCTGGTCACGGACGGCATCGGCGACGCCGTTGCCCAGCAGCTGGAGCAGGCCGGCGTACGGCTCAGGATCGTAAGGACGTTACCATGACCTCTGCGGTGGCTACGGACCGCGCCGGCCGTATCGCGGCTGTTGCAAAGGCTGATGCAATCGACGTTGTCATTCTCGGCGCCGGCATTAACGGCGCCGGCCTGTTTCGCGATCTGTCGGCGCAAGGCGTCGACTGCCTGATCATCGACAAAGGCGATTTCGCCTCCGGAACCAGTGCTGCCCCCTCGCGGCTGATCCATGGTGGGCTGAAATATCTCGAAACCGGCGAATTCGGGCTGGTCGCCCAATCGACGCTGGAGCGTAACCTGCTTTTGAAGAACGCTCCGCATTGCGTGAGCCCGCTGCCGACGATCATTCCGATCTTTTCCTGGACCAAGGGCATATGGGCAGCGGTTCGCACCCTATTCGGCTCGACCAGCGCGCCACGCAGCCGCGGCGCTATCCTGATCAAGATCGGGCTTTCGATCTACGATTATTACGGATCGCGCAACAGGGTCATGCCGCGCCACAAATTGGTCGGCCGCAGCCGTGCGCTCCGCGACCTGCCGGCGCTGACAAAATCGATCGTCGCCACCGGCACCTATTACGACGCCAAGATCAGCCATCCGGAACGACTCGTCCTCGAGTTGGTAACCGATGGGCTGGAAGCCAATCCCCGGTCAGCCGCTGCCAACTATACCAAGCTGGTGTCATCCTCGGACGGTGTCCTGACATTCCAGGCGGAAAGCGGCGCTGAATTTTCCATTCGGCCGACACTTGTCGTCAACGCCGCCGGCCCATGGATCGACCACGTCAACTCCTTGCTCGGCGCCCCGTCGAAAATGATCGGCGGGACGAAGGGATCGCACATCCTTCTCAAGCACGACGAGTTGGTGCGAAGCCTTGCCGGCCGCATGATCTATTTCGAGGCCGACGACGGCCGTATCTGCCTCGTCTACGGCTATCTCGGCCTTGCCCTTGTCGGCTCGACCGATATTCCTGCCGATAGTCCCGACAGGGTCCAATGCGACCCGCAGGAGATCGACTATCTGCTCGAAAGCGTGCGCGGACTGTTGCCGGGCATGGCCTTCGATCACGATCAGATCGTCTATGCCTATAGTGGCATCAGGCCCTTGCCGGCCTCGAACGCCTCCGTTCCCGGCCTGATCAGCCGCGACCACTCCGCCCCTGTCGCCGAGCCAAACCCCTCGCGACCATTCCCGATCATCTCGCTGATCGGCGGCAAGTGGACGACATTCAGAGGCTTTGCCGAGGAGGTGGCCGACAGCGTTCTCAAGCACCTCGCACGCAGCCGAAGGGTGACGACGCGATCAATGCCAATCGGCGGCGGCAAGGGTTTTCCGACGACGCCCGAGGCGCGGGCAAGCTGGCTGAACAACGCCAACGCTGCTTGCGATATCGGCAGAGAGCGTATTGACCAGCTCCTGTCCCGGTACGGAACGACGGGGCTGAAAATCGCGCTGCATCGCAGCTGCGGCAACGGTGAAGACCGTCTTGCGGACTCGACCGACTACAGCCTCTCCGAAATCGACTACATCCTGCGCAACGAATACGTCGAGCATCTCTCAGACGTTGTCATGCGCCGCACCACGCTTGCAATAACAGGGTCCCTCTCTATTGGAGATCTGAACCAGATCGCGGCGTTAGCCGGCAAGGTGCTGGGATGGAATGCGCTGCGAATTTCCGAGGAAATCGATGCCGCCTGCAAGCAGCTCAACGACCGGAACCTCATGCGACTGCGGTAGCAGCCGCCTTGTCGGCATCACGCCGGATCACCTGCAAGGCCTATCTTCTTCCCAACACAACCTGGCAAAGGCGCCCGACTGAACGGAGCGGGTCGACGGCTGATCCGGCGCCATAACAATAGCCCGTTCCTCCAATTAACACATTGATTTTATTGACGTCGCTTCTAAGATTTGTACCATCTATTCGCACTTCTATCGATAGCCCGAATTCTCTAGAGTACAGTTAGAATTGGCAAAGAAAAACCCGCCGGTGAAGGCGGGTTGAGCGAGTGACAGAGGCCAGGATTGGCAGATCACTCCGTGCGTCCTGACTGACGCGATAGCGGCTTGCAGCGCCGAGGCAAAGCGCGCGTTCGATGCGATGATGGACATGGGGAAATTCGTTACCTTCGCCCAGATCGCCCCTGATCCGAAGGACTATCCCGGCGCGCTGCCTCATATGCTCAGGGCTGGCTCGCTGGTATTCAATCCACCAAGCCATCCGGTCGACACGCTGAATTGGAGCCAATGGTGGGCATCCAAGTTCGGTGCAAACCGGAGGCGGCCGTACAGGCCGCACAGTTCGTTCAGCAGCCTCGATGATCACCCTGTCGTTCATATCGCCTACCGTGACGCCGAGGCCTATGCGAAATGGATAGGTACGGATCCTCCGACAAAAGTGGAGTTCGAGTTCGCCGCCCGCCGTGGGGGCGTCGCCTTTACAGCGAGCGCGGCGGCTCATAGGAAACTAGAGCAAACTCCGGCTGTTCGGGCCAATACATTCGGTCTTTAAACCGTTCTTCCGAGCAGCTTTTAAAAAGGTGTTGGCGTCCGCAAGGCTGAGTAGGTGTTCTTTACCCTGCCAGCCTTCGTGATCAGTCTGTACCCAGTACAGACCGCTCGCCGAAATTACGCGCAGTTGCCATCCGCCTTGTTCTCTCTTTGTAAGCTCGAAGTCGGCTTGCTGAGACGGCGCATGCTCCGGCACTGCCCGTGCGATGCTTAACTCCATAACGATACTCCCTTGCTAACTGCCGAAGAACTTGGTCGCACAAGCGAAATTGTGCATTGAGCTAGATCAATGACACCGCCTCTGCCAAGTTGATTTGATGTCTCATTGGCATGGGAAAACATTGAGCGATTTGTGGCGATGTTGAAGAACGAGACAGAGCGGCTAGGGCTGCAACTCTGCGATCCCTTTTGGCTGAATAGCTTGATAAACTCGGCGATGTTGCAGTTGTCGACGGGACCTAGTCATGAGCGGAAAATAAAGAACAAAATGGCCACGCCACGGCGGCCGCGGTTGATGCGGTCGAGCTTATTTTCTTCGAAGCCCCGAACACGTGGTAGGAATCAGTGTCGATGAGCGCTGTAGCCTAATCCTGCTCGTCGTCAGACTTATCGGAAGGGGTAGCGAGCTTGTCGATCAGCTGAAGAAGTACGTCGGCGCAAACCTTTGTCGGTTCGTCGTTCGCGCACTTGATGTCGATCTTCTTGTCGCCGTCTTCGATCCGGAAATGTGCGGCCTTGGATGGCAGCGACATTGGCCAGTGGTGGCGACGCATCCCCATATCCTGACGGCTGGTGTCCTTTGAAGGCTGACCCACGTGGTCACGCGGCCACATTTCGTCAGGGTGATCCATGGCGTCGGGGTGGCCGGGTCGAGGCGGCGGAGAAGCGTGGTCTTGTGTAGGTGCTGGAGCTGTCTGCTCTGCCGGAGCCGGAGCCTGCTGCGCGAGCGCTGCCGTTGCTATTGCCGCGAACGCCAGCCCGGAAAGGATAAGTCTTTTCATGGAAATCTCCCTGGATGCGAACCAATCGCTTCCAGAGAACTCTTCGTAGGTCTTTTGGTTCACACAAGAAATGCGTTGTTCCTCCATGCGTCCTTGATGGGCTTTGGAACTTCAAACGGATTGGTCTTGGCGAGTTTCATTCTGCTCTGAGCTCAGAGACGACGATTGGAACTCTTAGCGAAGACCGAGGCGCATCTTCGCCATCTGATATTTTAGCTTCGCAGCGCCAGGCTCTCACCGCCAGAGCGTCACTTTTTGACCGCTGTTCGTCTTTCCTCGGCTCGTCGAGCGCGGCTTCGATCGTCGGCCAAGTCGGCGGAGTCCTCAAGGTATCCGGACCCAAAATCCGGCCATGCCGGGTGCGAGCCCGCTGGCGGTCGCGTTCGTTGGAGATGCGGTGAGCGCGCGACGGATCTCCGATGTGCGCCGGCGTCGGTAACCCGGCTCAGCCGCGACCCTCATTCCCGCAGCTAGGATCTGCCCGGCCTCCGTTCTCCGCCTGCGCGAACTTAGCGGAGACTTGCAACAACAAAGGAAACGAGTTCATGAGCTGATATCTCACAGTGACTTGATGGCAGTGCTGCAATAATTCTGGGGTCCCATAGGGCGATGAGTGAGGCGCAAAAGCACGAAGCGGCCGCACCAACATTCCCCGGAGCGAACTCTTCGGTCGCGATGCCAGCGGCAATGAGCTCCCCCACATCGCTCTGGAAACGCTTCAGATAGTGGCTGAACGACGGCCAACTGCCTTCTGCAGCAAGAACAATGAGGTTGAACATTTGGCTGTCGCCGTGCCGTGCCTCCAACATCAACTGGTGTTGCGCGAGCGCGGTTTCTTTCAGGCGATCAGCCGCGCCTGCCACTTCGCCGTCGGCAGACGTGGTAAAGCGCAGATCAGTCTCGAAAAAATTCCCGGCAATCGCATCCCATATCGCAGCCTTGGAGGGGAAGAAGTTGTACACGCTTGCCGGCGACCTTTCGAGCAGCCGGGCAATATCGGCGACATTTGTTTTCGACGGCCCGTAGAGCCGGCACGCTGCCGTGCCGGCTTCGACGATCCGGGAAACGTATTCAGCTTGCGGCTGGTTTCTTGCAGTCTTGCCAACTTCCATTTGCCAATCCCATCGAGTCCTTGCCGCGCGGGGCTTTTGACCTGTTGTTGAGGCCGTGACGGTTCAGTACGAAATTCGCCCGTCCTTGATAGGTGCACCGTCGGAGGAGAGCTCCTCCTTCAGGATTTCTCGCGCCTGCGGGCTGATGACGGCGACTGGCGCCGCAACGGCAAAACGCGCCGCCGAGCCTGCGAAATTTGCCGCAATCACCCCGACCTGGTCCGCGACGCTTGCCTTGCCGCCATCCATGCTCTGCCCGGCCAGCCGCCGCCCGAGCAGGCGCACCATCTCGGGGCTGTCGGCGAAGGCGTTGTGACCGAGCGGGTCGTTCGTGGCGACGGCGCTCGTGTCGATGACGGAAACGCCGAGTTCGTCGAGAAGAGGTGCGTAGGGTCTGAGATCGGATCCGCCGACGCGGTTGACGCCACCCGACAGCCAGCTCGAGACCTGCAGCGCCTTGTCGCGTGTCGATGTCAAGATCGCAAAGTGCGGCCGCCTTGGCCCCATCTCGGTGAACTGACGGCGAAACACGTCGATGTCGATGTCCGGCGATGCCAGAATGACGTTCTTGACCTTCGCCGGGATCGATTTTTCGCGCATGGCGACGCCGCGCAGGGCTTCGGCCGCGAGCCAGCCACCCATGGAATGGGCGAGGATCGTCACATCGGAGACGTCGGGACTTTTCACAGCCTGGAGGATCAGATCCTCCAGCGCACGGCGCGAATAGTTGGCGCTTTCCTTGTCATAGAGGTAGTCGAAGACACGTCCCCTCGAGGGCCAGGTGAAGAGGATCGGCGCGGCGTCGGTTCCGGAATCATGGACGATCTGCGCGAAGCGGAAGACCGCGTCGGCGTAGGTGTTGTTGAAACCATGAACGAAAATGATCACCTGATGCTTGGTGTTTCGGTTCCTTCTGTACCAGTCCAGGGCCTTGTCTTCGGATTCCACCTTGGCGACCTGCGCGACTGCAAACTCCTTTTGCGGGTGGGGCGGCATGCGGGACGGCCACTGCACCTCGCCGATCTTGCGGTTCCGGTCGGGCGGGATGGACACGTCGACGCTGTTTAGCGAGATCGCCGTTCCGCGGTCGCCGGTATAGAGTTTGCCAGGATCCTCCGACGGCTTGCGGGTCGTGGCGACCAGCATGGTGACCCGGCTTGTGTTCGTCGGGGCGACGGCGAGAGGCTGAAAGACATCCTGCACCCGGTTGGCGCACCCCGATGCAAGGAGTGACAAAGCCACAAGGACCGGGAGGGTTCTCCCCATGCCAGCCCAAAAATATGTGGCGGCGATCGTCTTGGCGCGTCCAAGCCCGGTGAGACCCTGGGCGGTTCGCCCAGGGAGCGAGGGCGATGTTGTCATCTCAATGCTGCTCGACGTCACGAGGAATCCGGAACCAGGCGACGTAGAGCGCTGGCAGGAAGAGAAGCGTCAGTGCCGTACCAACGACGATCCCACCCATCATCGCGTAGGCCATGGGACCCCAGAATATCTCGCGCGAGATCGGGATCAGGGCGAGCGTCGCGGCTGCGGCGGTGAGCATGATCGGCCGCATGCGGTGCTCGGTCGCCTCCACCACCGCATTCCATGCCGACATTCCCTCTGCGCGCAGTTCCTCGATCTGGACGATCAGGATTACGGAGTTGCGGATGAGGATGCCGACGAGCGCGAGCACGCCCAGCAGTGCGACGAACCCTAGCGGCGAGTTGCTGGCAAGGAGCGCCACGACGACGCCGATGAGGGCCAGCGGCGCCACCGAGAAGACCAGGAGCAGCCGGTGGAAACTCTGAAGCTGGATCATCAGCAGCGTCGCCATGATAACGAACATGGCAGGTGCCACCTTGGCGATCGGACCCTGCGACTTGGCACTTTCCTCGACCGCGCCGCCGACCTTGACGGAATATCCCACCGGCATCGTCTTTTCGAAGGCCGCAACCTTGTCGGAGAGCGCCTTCACAACGGTCGCCGGCTGCGTCGCATCGCCGATTCCGGCCTTGATCGTGATGGTCGGAACCCTGTCGCGCCGCCAGATCGTCGGCTGTTCAAGCTCGTAATGGAAGGTTGCCACCGACGACAGCGGGACGGACTGGCCGCTGCTGCTCTGCAGTTGCAGGTCAAGCAGGGTGTCGATCGAGCCGCGCTCCTTTTCCGCAGCGCGGCCGACGACGTCGACCAGATAGATGTCGTCGCGGACCTGCGTCACGGCATTGCCCTGTACGACCGTGTTGAGCGCAGTCGCGATGTCCTGCGACGACACCCCGAGCTGTCGGGCTTTGTCCTGCAGCACGTCAATCTTCACCACACGGGCGGGCTCGTTCCAGTCGAAGGCAAGGTTCGTAAGGGAAGGATGTGTGCCGACGATAGACCCCAGCTTCTGCGCCAGGTCGCGCACCGTCTGCAGATTTTCGCCTGATACGCGGTACTGGATCGGCTTGCCGACCGGAGGCCCGATGTCCAGAAGCTTCACGTAGGCGTCCGTTCCTGGAAAAGTCTTCCGAAGGTAGGCTTCCATCTGCTGTTTCAGCCTGTCGCGAACCTCGAGATCCTTGGTGACGATGATCGTTTGTCCGAAGGAGGCTTCTGCCGGCTGCACGTCGAAGGAAAGGACGAAGCGCGGAGCACCCCTCCCGACATATGTCGACCAATGTTCGACGCCTTGGTTGCCGGCTAGCATCTCACGCTCGAACTGGGCCATCTGGCGGCTCGTTTCGCCGATCGAACTGTTCTGTGGCAAGTTCCAGTCGACGATCAGTTCCGGACGATCGGAGCTCGGGAAGAACTGCTGCTGCACCATCGACAGGCCGACGATCGATCCAGCGAAGAGAATGACCGTGGCGACGATCGTCATCCAGCGCCAGCGCAGGCAGAACTGCAGCAGGTGCGAAAACACCTTCGCAAATCGGCCCTTGTGCTCGGCGTGCTTCTTGATCGTCTTGGGCAGAATGGTCACGCCGATCAGCGGGGTGAACACAACCGCGACCACCCACGAGACCACGAGCGAAACCGCAATGACGACAAACAGCGTGAAGGTGAACTCGCCGGCGTTGCTCTTGTTGAAAGCGACCGGGATGAAGCCTGCGACCGTTACGAGCGTGCCCGTCAGCATCGGCATGGCCGTAGATGTGAAGACGTAGGTGGCGGCCTTCCTGAGACTGTCACCCGCTTCCAGCCGTGCGACCATCATCTCGACGGCGATCATGGCGTCGTCGACGAGAAGGCCAAGCGCGATGATCAGGGCTCCGAGCGAGATGCGCTGCAGCGATATGCCGGTGTAGAGCATGACCAAGAAAGTGATGGCAAGAACCAGCGGGATCGCGATCGCCACCACCAGGCCAGCCCTCATCCCGAGGCTGATGAAGCTGATCGCGAGTACGATCGCGACCGCCTCGAACAGCGCCTTGGTGAAGCCTCCGACCGCCTCGTCCACCACTTTCGGCTGGTCGGAAACCTGTTCGACGGAGACGCCGACCGGAAGGTTCTGAACGATCCCGCTCATTGTCTTGTCGAGCGTTTCGCCAAAGGCAAGCAGATTGCCACCGGTCTTCATGCCGATGGCGAGCCCGAGGGCTGGCTTCCCGTTGAAGCGGAAGAGCGATGTCGGCGGATCTACGTAGCCGCGAGTGATCGTGGCGACGTCCGTCAGCGGGAAGAAGCGATCGTTGACCCTGAGATTGATCCCGCGCAAGGTGTCTTCGGAGATGAACCGCCCGCCGACCCGCAAGGCGACCCGCTCCGGGCCTGTTTCAACAAACCCGGATTGGGTGACGGCGTTCTGCGCCTGCAGCGTGGCGATGATGGCGGAGCGGTCGATGCCGAGGGCAGCGATCTTGCGGGTGGAGAATTCAAGGTAGATCACTTCGTCCTGCGCACCGACCACGTCGACCTTGCCGACGTCGGGGATCTTCAGGATCTGCGTCCGGGCGTTCTCGGCAAAGTCGCGCAGTTCCCTCTGGCTAAGTCCGCCGTCGCCGGTAAAGGCGAAGATGTTGCCATAGACGTCGCCGAACTGGTCGTCGAAGAAGGGACCGACCACGCCCTGGGGGAATTCGTGCTTGATATCGTCGATGAGGTTGCGGACCCGCGACCAGGTGGGCTTCACGTCCCGCGCGGTCGTCTCCGGCAGCAGGTCGACGAAGATGGTCGTCTGACCGGCGGTGGTGATGCTGCGCGTATGTTCGAGGTTGTCTAGTTCCTGCAGCTTCTTTTCGATGCGGTCGGTAACCTGCTGCGTCACCTCCGGGGCGGAGGCGCCGGGCCATTGGGCCTGGATCACCATCGTCTTGATCGTGAAGGATGGATCTTCCTCGCGGCCGAGGCCAAGATAGGCGAAGGCGCCGGCCACTGCGAACATGATCATGAAATACCAGACGAGAGAACGATGCTCGAGCGCCCAGTCGGAAAGGTTGAATTTATTCACGGGCGTAGCTCCTGTCCGAGTTTCACTTTCTGTCCATCGACAAGGTCGTCGACCCCGGCGACGACGACCTCTTCCCCTTCCCGCACACCCGATTGAACCAGGACGGAACGGGGGGCGGACGCCGGGCCAACGAGTTCAACCACCCTCAGGGCGACCTGGGCTGTCGATCGATCCACCACCCACACCTGGCTGGCACCGCCTTGATGACGGATGGCGGAGAGCGGCAGCGTGATCGCCTGCTTCTTTTCTGCGCCAAGCGGCGTCGCGGTGACCACGGCGCCGAGCCGGAAGATGTCCGGCGCCTGATCGATCCCGATCTTCAGCCGATAGGTGCGGGTATTGGGATCGGCCTGAGGCGCGATCTCGCGGACGGCGCCAATGGCTCGAATCCTGCCGTCGAGCTGAAGGGCGACGTTGAAGCGGTCGTCCAGGTGAATGTGACTGAACTGGGCCTCTGGAACGTCGACGACGACGTCGCGCTGCTCGAGGCGTGCCAGTGTCAAAACCGGCTGGCCGGCCGAAACGGTCTGGCCCATTTCTGCGGACGTGGCGGTGACGACGCCATCGAACTCGGCCCTCAGCTCGGAGTAGCCTAGCTGCTCCTGCGCCTTGGCAAGGCTCGCCGTCGCTTTCGCAGCATTGGCGGCAGCCGATTTGAGCTGCTGTTCGGCAAGATCGTGATCGGCAATGCTTGCGGCACTTCCCTGCATAAGCTTTTGCTTGCGTGTTTCGGTCGTCGCGGCGTTCTCCAACTGCGCCTGGGCGTTGCGCAGATCGGCTTCCGCGCTCTTGACCGCGAGCTGCAGAGTGAGAGGATCGATCGCCGCAAGGACATCGCCCTTGTGCACGAGGTCGCCGACATCGACCTTGCGCGATACGATGCGCCCAAGCGTACGAAAGGCCAGGTCGGTCTCGATGCGAGCTCGCACGACGCCAGGCAGGCTTGCCGCCTGGTCCCGTTCGGCCGCGGTTATGACGACTTTGACAGGACGGGCACTCGCCTGCTCTCCTGCGACCGAGCCTTGATCGCAACCGGCGAGCAGGCAGAGCGACAGAAGAAGTGGAAGAGAGGTAGATATTCGGTTGAGGGTCATCTCACTTGCCTTCCCAGGCGACTGCCTGGCCTTGCCTGAGGAATTTTCCGCCTTCGGTGACGACCAGGTCGTGTGGAGCGACGCCGCCGGTGACGACGAAATCGCTCTGGCGGTAGCGTCCGATCGAAATCTTGCGGAGCGAAACGGATTGGTTGTGGGTGTTGACGAGCCACACTGCGGGTTCGCCTCCGGCGGAGGCGATTGTGGTGTAGGGCAGCACGATGCCCTCGCGCGGCGAGGCGCGCAGCTTGCCCACGACAGGCGTGCCGAGAGGCCATTGCGCGGCCTCCTGGAGCCCAACCTTGATCCGGATCGTGCCTGCCTTCGCGTCTATGACGGGCGAGACCTCGCGTATGCTGGCATGGACGTCGAGCGAGGGGTCCGAGACCGGTGCGACCTCGACGTCGTTCAGCGGCCGGCCATCCAGGAAGAATGCCTCGAAGACATCGAACACGGCGTCTCGCGGGCCGTCGTGGGCGAGCGTGAAGGCGGACTGCGCTGCTGACACCACCTGCCCGGCTTCGATGCTGCGCGCCGTGATGACGCCGTCGGCGGCCGCCTTCAGCTCGGTGTAGGACAGTGCGTCCTTAGCCGTCGCAAGCGCGGCCTCGGCCGCCTCCAGAGAGGCCTGCGCACTCAACAGCTCCTTTTGGGCATCATCAAAGATCGCCCGCGTAACTGCCTGCGCCTGCAGGAGCGTTTTGGCTCGCTCGAACGCCAGCGTCTTCTGTGCAACGACGGCCTGCGCCGACGCCAGTGCCGCGCGAGCGACGCTGACGTCGGCCTGTTGTTCCGTGTCGTTGAGCCGCGCCAGGACGTCGCCGGCGCGAACGTGCGATCCGACTTCGACCCTTCTGTCGAGAACCCGACCGCTGACGCGAAAGGAGAGCTCGGTCTGGACCCTCGCCTTCACCTCGCCGGTGATTTCCGCACCCTGCTGATATTGGCCCTCGACGGCGGCAACGACGCGGACCTGCTGCGGCGGCGGCACCGCCTCAGCCTTCTGTTCGCAGGCAGCCAGACCTGCGCAGGCGAGACCAATTCCCAGCAATCGAAAGGACTGCATTTTTTGCTCCGTTACGGTTTGCGACCAGCCGAGAGCTTGCAATCTTCGTTGCGCTCTTCAGTCTGCGGTTACGGGCTACTGCCCAATGTTGACACCGACCACTTAAAGCCTGGTGTGGGCATTGTCAACATTGCTCGAACGAAAAGTTGACAGGCGCAACATAAAAGTCGGTCGAATGGCTCGGACGAACTGCTTCCATGGCAGGTGAGCAACCGCCACCGCGTGGTTGAGGGACAGATCGAGTTCGTCATAGAGAAGTCGGCCGCCTGCGAACGGCGGCGTGATCGGCGGGCGTCGGTAGGTAGAGCTGCCTCGCAAGGGCCAGAGACGACGCTCCGGCCCGCGATGCTGAAGTTTGCCGCGACCTTGCGGTGTCTAGTAGCGCGTTTTCTTGGTTCGAATCATATCAAGCCTCGGCGAGCTTGTAGGACCAGGTATGGATGACGGGGTGGCTATTGACGTCGTCGATGCCGGCCATGATGCGTTCCCTGAGCTCGTGCTTTGAACTCACCCGGATGTGGCGCAGGACGGAGCGGGCGAACTTGGAGAAGAAGCCCTCGATCAGGTTGAGCCAGGAGCCGTGTTTGGGGGTGAAGGTAAATTCGAAGCGGCCTACCGGTTGTTTATCGAGCCAGGCTTTGGTTTCTTTCGAGATGTGTGCGGAATGATTGTCGAGGATCAACCTGATCGCGGTGCCGGCCGGATAGGCGGCATCGAGCAGCTTGAGGAATTCGATGAACTCGCGGCTGCGGTGGCGGTCCTTGACGAGCGCATGGACCTTGCCTGTCAGCAG